>CP079699.1:643681-965521 GCA_021383565.1 Levilactobacillus brevis
CCGTAAACAATCATTTGCACAATGATTATCGGCAAAGTCCAACAACTTGATAAAAATAATAATCCTTAAACTTTGTCTCAAGAGGGAGGAGACTACCATTAGTCATATCGATCCACGGGTCATTCGCACCAATGAACGACTCCGCCAAGCGCTCAGCACGTTACTTGAGGACCACCCACTAAAGGAAGTTTCCGTGCAGTCTTTGACCAAGACGGCACAGATTACACGGGGAACTTTTTATTTACACTACAAAGACAAGGCTGACTTTCTGCTACAAACGGAGAAGCAGCTCATCACGGAATGGTTTGAATACGCCGAGATGGTCACGACGATTACCGACCCCGCATCCGCAGGAGATGTGATTCGCGTGGTCGGGTTTGACGTGAACGCTGGCTTACAGTTCGCTGACCGGCACCACCAGATTCTAACCACGTTGTTTGACCCCCAATTTCCGCAGTTCCGACGACTTTTCTTGGACACGTTGATGGGAAAACTCTTTCAATTCGGTCTGCGTTTTGAGGGGGACCAGCAGAACTTCCATCTAACGGAAAATGAAATTCCGGCCAGCTATCTGGCGTCCGCCTTCATGGGGATGGTCATGCAGTGGCTGGCTGATGACCGGCGTTTTGGCTACGAGCATCTAGGCCGCACCTTTGCCAAGCTGTTGCCTAGCCCCCAGGCGTCCCGACTGAGTCAGTGGTTTCTCACGGCCAGTCCGAAAGGGTAAATCGGCTATTTTCAGCGGGATTGAAAATAAAGCTTGACGTGAGATAGCCCATCAAGTATAATTTTCATGTTGTATTTGTGGACTTCCACAGCTGCAACCGCTCGGGACGAGTCATTAAGTTTTCCGCTTGCGGAGCACTTGTTTTCGGCGAGTCTAAGTCTTAAATTATAAGGAGGTGCACACACATGTACGCAATTATCGTAACTGGCGGCAAGCAGTACAAGGTCGAAGCAGGCCAAGCTGTTTACGTCGAAAAGTTGAACGTTGAAGCTGGTGAAAAGGTTACTTTTGACCAAGTTGTCTTTGTCGGCGGCGACACGCCTAAGATCGGGACGCCAACTGTTGCAGGTGCAACCGTTACTGGAACTGTTGAAAAGCAGGGTCTGGAAAAGAAGGTTGTTACTTTCAAGTACAAGGCCAAGAAGGGCCAACATACGAAGAAGGGTCACCGTCAACCATACACCAAGGTTGTCGTTGATGCTATCAACGCTTAAGCCTAAAGATTAGAGAGGCGATCTCGATGATTCACGCGACGTTCCATCACGGAGCCAACCGAATCGATTCATTCCAAATCACTGGCCACGCTGACTCAGGTGAGTATGGTCAAGACATCGTTTGTGCCGCAGTCTCGGTGCTTGCGATCACGACGGTCAATAGCCTGCAACGAATCGCTGAGATTCCGGTGCAGGTTGACAATCGCGATCAGGAAGGTGGCTTTCTGGAAGTCCACCTCCCACCAAAGCTGGAAGCAACGGCTGAACTTAAGGGACAAACGCTCCTCCAGAGTTTTGAGGATGGGTTAAGAGATGTCGCCACAAATTACGCGGATTTTGTTAAATTCGCAGAGACCAAAGATTAATTTGCGGAGGTGAAACTTATGCTGATGAACATGAACTTACAATTCTTCTCTCACCATAAAGGTGGTGGGTCTACTGCTAACGGTCGTGACTCTGCTGGTCGTCGTCTTGGGACGAAGGCTGCTGATGGCTCTACTGTTACCGGTGGTTCTATCCTTTACCGTCAACGTGGGACGCACATCTACCCTGGCTTAAACGTAGGCCGCGGTGGTGACGATACGTTGTTTGCTAAGGTTGCTGGCGTCGTTAAATTCGAACGTCTGGGCCGTGACAAGCGCCAAGTATCCGTATACCCAGTTGCAGAAGAAGCAGCTAAATAACACGAGGTTTTCCTCGTAACGACTGAAGAGCTTGAGGCGAGACCAATTCGCTTTGAGCTCTTCTTTCTTCTCTCTAAGTGTCTGGATCATAGCTGATGAAGCTGGCCGACTGGCCGGTTACATAACTTTAATCGTGACGCGATGAAGATAAGGCGGCCGGTCTGCTGGAACGGTTCTCGCATTTGGGGGCAGTTTTCAGCGGCAACGGCCAGAAATAAACAGGTTATGATTTTCGCAACAATCAATTCATCTCTATCATGGCAAAGGAGTTGGGTGTATGGCGACTAGAATCGAACGTTTACAAGCACAATTTGACCGACTGAGTATTGACAGTTTTCTGGTATCCAGTGCCAGCAATCAACAGTATCTAGCGGGTGCTAGTGTTGAGGGCGGCGATGGCTACCTGCTGGTGACGGCCAAAGATGCCGTGTTTATCACGGATGCGCGTTACCAGACGGAATTGAAGACGACCATTCCGGCGATGCCGCTGGCAATCACCCGAGATTATCTGCAAGCCGCTAACGACCATTTACAGGCCGTGGGAGCCACCGTCTTGGGTATTGAGGATAGTTTATCCTTAAACGAATATCAGTGGTTAGACGAGCATCTGTGGACGGACATCGTGCCGTTGGCCGGAGTGGTCGACAATTTGCGGCAGGTCAAGGAACCGGCCGAGATTGCCGCGATTCGGCGGGCCACGGCGCTCACCAGTAAAGGGGTGACGGCACTCTTCGATCAACTCCACGTGGGAATGACCGAACGTCAAGCTGCGCAGTGGCTAGAACACTGGATGGCTGACCATGGGGCGACTGGAACCAGTTTTGAGACCATCGTGGCCAGTGGGACGCGTTCGGCTTGGCCGCATGGTTCGGCCAGCGACAAACCGTTGGCTAACCATGAGATGGTGACCGTCGACTGTGGGTTTTACGTAGACGGTTATACGTCTGATGTGACCCGGACGGTAGCGTTAGGCGATCCCGGTGAGCAGTTGAAAGCCGCGTATCAGGCTGTGCAAACGACGCAAGAGAAGATTATGGCCGCCGTCAAACCCGGCATCACGGGTGGCGAACTGGACCGGATTGGGCGTGATTACCTGACTGAACAGGGATTGGGTGACGCCTTTATTCACGGTACCGGTCACGGTATCGGCTTAGATATCCATGAAGGGCCGAACATCGGTCGCGGCTGGCCAGACGTCATGCAAGCCAACGAAGTGATCACGGTGGAACCCGGGGTCTACTTCGCGGGTAAGGGTGGCCTCCGAATTGAGGATGATTTGTTAGTCACCCCAACCGGCCACGAAACGCTGACGACGGCGCCGCGGAATTTAATTATTCTGTAAGTCGCGCGCCCATCTTGCTTTTTATGGGTAAGAATTGATATTATAAAGAGGACATATTTTAGGAGGCTGAACACATTATGGCAATTTCTACTGCTGATTTTAAAAACGGTTTAACTATTGAAGTCGATCACGCAATCTGGCGGATTATTGAATTCCAACACGTTAAGCCAGGTAAGGGTGGCGCTTTCGTTCGTTCAAAGCTGAAGAACTTACGGACGGGTGCCGTTCAAGAAAAGACTTTCCGTGCCGGTGCTAAGATGGAACGGGCGGATATCCAAACGCGTTCGATGCAATACCTGTACGAAGATGCCGACAACCGGGTCTTCATGGACACCGACAACTTCGAACAAATCGAAGTGCCTGACGAACAAATCAAGGATCAACTCCCATATTTGCAAGAAAACATGAACGTTGACCTGGTTCAATTCGGTAAC
This sequence comes from Levilactobacillus brevis, assembly GCA_021383565.1. Classification (NCBI taxonomy): domain Bacteria; kingdom Bacillati; phylum Bacillota; class Bacilli; order Lactobacillales; family Lactobacillaceae; genus Levilactobacillus; species Levilactobacillus brevis. The sequence goes on from CP079699.1 coordinate 647,362, forward strand.
GAAGTCTTGGGTATCGAAGTACCAAACACCGTCGTCTTAGAAGTTACGGCAACGGAACCTGGTATCAAGGGGAACACCGCTTCTGGTGGTTCAAAGCCAGCAACGATGAACACCGGCTTAGTCGTTCAAGTGCCATTCTTCGTTAACGAAGGCGACAAGCTCTCCATTAACACGACGGACGGAACCTACATTTCTCGTGCCTAAGTTTTCAAACGTTTAAACAGTAAGGGAGGGTCAACGAATGGCAGAAGATACTAATATCATTTTAGAATCAAAGGAACCCGCACTGGGTAAGATCGAAGTGGCGCCACAAGTCCTCGAAATCATCGTCGGCATTGCGGCTAGCCAAACTGAAGGCGTTGCGCGGATGCGTGGTTCATTGGCAAACAGCGTCACGGAGCTTTTGGGTCGCAAGGAACAACACGGTAAGGGCGTTAAGCTCGTGTTTGACGGCGACGAATTAGCGGTTGATGTTTACGTTTACTTGAATTACGGGGTAGCGGTTCCCAAGGTTGCCTTGGCCATTCAGGATAGCGTGAAGCAACAATTGTTGTTCATGACCGACCTCGATTTACGTGAAGTAAACGTTCACGTGGAAGGCGTCATTCCCGAAAAGACGGCGCAACAGGTAGATCCTGATAACCTGTTTAACCAGACCGATGAAGGAGACAGTGACCAATAGTGACACTTACACGACATCAGATTCGGGAACGCGCATTTCAAATGCTGTTTGCATTGAATGCCAATCCTGAAGCCGATCAGGACGCGTTGTACCAACGTGTCTTGACCGATGACCCGAACCAAACCGTTCCCGTGCCCGCTTATCTGACAACGTTAGTTCAGGGTGTCTTGGCTAACCAAGCCGAACTGGACGCGCAGATCGACCAGTACCTAAGTACCGGTTGGCAATTAAAGCGAATCGCTAAGACCGACCTGGTCATTATGCGGATAGCTTTCTTTGAAGTCGAACACGTGGAAGAAGTGCCGAATCGTGTGGCGGTCAACGAAGCCTTGGAATTAGCCAAGAACTTCAGTGACGACCGTTCTCGACGGTTTATTAACGGTGTGCTGGCCCATACATTGGCCGGCGACTCCGCGGACTCACAAGCTTAAATTCAGGACCGACTGCCGATGAGGTGGCCGGTCTTTTATTTACGGGTTTTGTGGGGATGAATGGCTCTTGGATAGTTAGCGAGGGAACGTGATTCGTTTTTTAGCGGGTCTGAAAACAGCAATTAAGTATTGCTACGGTGCAATGACTAGTTGGGAAGGGTGAAGACCCAAGGCGAGGAAAAGAGCGGGGTTTTGGCCTCTTTCCGTCCTGCCCACGGCGTTCTCGCCCAAACTTGGCGAACGGTAAGGCGGCTAGTTTTGAACGTTAAACCCCGGGTAAATATAGTTTTCGTTATGGGAACGGATACCTTGCCCGTTTTCAGAAGAGGTATGCTAAAATGGAAAGTAACTTGAATTTTATGGGGAGGACGAGTCTCAATGGCAATCATCATTGACGGTAAACAGATCGCAAAGGACCTCAACGCGCAGACCCAGCAACGGGTTGCGGCGTTGGCACAACAGGGGGGTGTTCCCGGCCTCGCCGTGATTATCGTGGGCGACGACCCCGCCAGTGCCATTTACGTGCGGAATAAGCACCGTAAGGCCGTTAAATTGGGGATTAAGTCCGTGGTGCGGGAACTTCCGGCCACGATTAGCCAGGCAGAACTCCTCGCCATCGTTGGACAGTATAATCAAGATGACAGCATTCACGGCATTCTGGTTCAATCGCCTTTACCCGTAGGCCTGGACGAACAGGCCGTGGTGGCGGCGATCGACCCGGCTAAGGATGTGGATGGCTTCCATCCCTTGAATGTGGGGCGACTATTCGCTAACTTGCCGGGACACTACCCGGTGTCGTGCACCCCTCGGGGCATCATGACCATGCTGGGGATTCTGAATGAGCATCTCCGTGGTAAGCAGGCCGTGGTCGTCGGGCGCAGTATGATCGTGGGTCGGCCGATGGCAGCAATGTTGCTGAATGCCGATATGACGGTGACGGTGGCTCACGTGCACACCAAGCACCTGAGTGAGTTGACGCGCACGGCCGATGTGTTGGTGGTTGCGACGGGCGTGACGCACCTGATTAAGGGGCCGGATATCAAGCGCGGCGCCATCGTCATTGATGTGGGGATGGACCGTGATGAAAACGGTAAGCTGACGGGCGACGTGGACTTTGACGCCGCCGTCGACCGGGCTGGGGCCATCACGCCGGTTCCCGGTGGGGTGGGTCCTATGACCATTGCCACGTTAATGCAGCAAACGGTAGACTTATGTGAGTGGAGTGAGTAACTTGGCAGCAACTGATTACTTAACGGTTACGGCGCTGACCCAGTATTTGAAGCGCAAGTTTGATGTTGACCCGTACCTGGGAAAGGTGTATCTGACGGGGGAAATCTCCAACTTTCGGTTGCGTCCCCACGCCCACCAATACTTTAGTCTCAAGGATGACCACGCGAAGATCAGTGCGATTATGTTCCGGTCGGCCTTTGAGAAGTTAAAGTTCACGCCGGAAACGGGAATGAAGGTGCTGGTCACCGGGCGAATCTCGCTGTATGAACCCACGGGCCAGTACCAGATCTACGTAGAGCGCATGGAGCCAGACGGCATCGGCCAGCTCTATCAGGCGTATGAACAGTTAAAGAAGAAGCTGGCCGACGAAGGCTTATTCTCGGCGCCTAAGCGGCCATTACCCCGGTTTCCCAAACGGATTGCCGTGATTACCAGTCCCAGTGGCGCCGTCATTCGAGACATTATCACGACGACCCGGCGCCGGTACCCCATCGCCCAGATTGTCCTGTATCCCGCGGTGGTTCAGGGGGACGGTGCGGCCCCGGACTTGGTACGCCAGCTAGAACGTGTCAACGCGGCGGGCACCTATGACACGCTTATTATTGGTCGTGGTGGGGGCTCGATCGAAGACCTCTGGCCCTTTAACGAGGAGAGCGTCGCCCGAGCCATCGCAGCCAGCCGGATTCCGATTATTTCGTCGGTTGGTCACGAAACGGACACGACGATTGCCGATCTGGTAGCGGACGTGCGCGCAGCCACCCCGACGGCAGCGGCCGAACTGGCCGTGCCGGTCTTGACGGATGAAGTTTTAAAATTACAACAGCAACGCACGCGGCTTTTTAACGCAATGACCAACCGCATCAATTTCCAACAAGAACGGTTGAACAAGTTAATGGCGGCCTATGTCTTTCGGCAGCCCCAGCGCTTGTATGAGACCTACGTGCAACGACTCGACCACGCCCAACAAGGGTTGGCCCGCAACATGCAGCAACAGGTTCGCCAACGGCAACAGCGCTATCAGTTGGCACGGCAGGGTTTACAGAGTCGCAACCCGTTGGCCCGCGTTCAACGTGACCAGACGACGGTCGATCAGTTGACGGCCCGGCTGAATGCGGAGGCGAAGCGCTATCTGGCGGATCGCCAAGAACGGGTCGGCAAGTTGATGAGTGGTCTGGACTATTTGAGTCCACTGAAGATTATGAGCCGTGGCTACAGCTACGTGACGCAAGACGACCACGTGGTGCGGCAGACGGCCGATTTGAAGACCGGCTCCGCGATGATTCATTTGAGCGATGGGACGGCCACCGCAGAGATTACCAACATTCAACCAGCATCGGAGGATCAACATGAGTGAAGAACAAAAACCAACTTTTGAAGAGAATTTAACCACTTTGGAAAATATTGTTGCTCAACTTGAACAGGGGGATATTCCATTGGAACAGGCCCTGTCACAGTTCCAAAAGGGTGTCGCCTTGAGCAAGGAGCTTCAGGGAACGTTGCAAGGCGCCGAGAAGACGCTGGCGACGATGATGAATGATAATGATCAGGAACAGGCTTTTGAGACGCCACAAGGGGGCACGGGTGATGCCGATTGAAACACGGCTAACAGAATTTGAGACGACGTGGGTCCCACAGCTCAATGCACCATTAAACGCAGCCATTGCGCAAGATACTGGTGATGACCGCTTGGCCGAAGCCATGGCGTACTCCGTGATGGCAGGGGGCAAACGACTGCGGCCGCTACTGACCGTCGCCACGCTTCAGGCGCTGGGTCGGCCCTTCGATGCGCGGCGGCATTGGCGTCCCGTGATGGCCTTGGAGTTGCTTCACACATATTCGCTGATCCACGACGATTTACCCGCCATGGACAATGACGATTTGCGTCGGGGCGAACCCACCAACCACGTCAAATTTGGCGCGGGGATGGCGACGTTGGCCGGCGACGGCCTGTTGACGCTGGCCTTTCAGTGGCTGACGGCGACGGATCTCCCCGCCACGACGCAAGCGCAACTCGTTCAGGCGTTGGCCGTGGCGGCCGGTCCTCACGGTATGGTGGCCGGTCAGGCGAAGGACATTCAGTCCGAACACGTCGACCTCCCCCTTGCGCGTTTACGGGTTTTACACCGCGAAAAGACGGGGGCGCTGCTACATTACGCCGTGCAGGCGGGCTTAATTATGGGTGACGCGCCCCGAGATCAGTGGGACCCGTACTTGGATTTCGCCGACGCCTTTGGGCTGGCCTTTCAGATTTACGACGACATCTTGGACGTGGTGGGTACGGCCGCCGAGCTCGGTAAGGCCACGCAGAAGGATGCCGGTGAGGCGAAGAATACCTATCCCGGTAAGTTGGGCCTGCAGGGCGCCAATCAGGCGTTGATTGCGACCATCCAGACGGGAAAACAGGCATTGGCTCAGTTACCGGCCGGCGACGGTCGTGACCTGCTAGCGGCGTTCTTCAGTTATTTTGATACGAAACGGGTGAAACCATGAAAAAGAAACGCGTTGCGGATTTGTTAGTTGAACAGGGACTCTTTACGTCGCTGGATGAAGCCAAGCGGGCAGTCATGGCCGGCGAGATTCTGGGCACCAACGAGGAACGTCTTGATAAGCCGGGCTCGATGATTCCTGCCGATACGGAGCTTCACTTAAAGGGCCATCCTCTGCCGTACGTGTCTCGTGGTGGCTTTAAACTGGCTAAGGCACTCGAGGTCTTTCACATCGACGTGACCGACCGGGTGGTATTAGACATTGGTTCGTCGACCGGTGGCTTTACCGACGTCATGCTCCAGCACGGCGCCAAGTTGAGTTACGCCTTGGATGTCGGCAGTAATCAACTGGTGTGGAAGTTGCGGCAAGATCCGCGGGTCGTGGTCATGGAACACACGAATTTCCGGTACAGTAAGTTAGCCGACTTTACCAGGGGCCAACCGACGTTTAGTTCGATTGACGTGTCCTTTATTTCCTTGAAAATGATCCTGCCACCGCTTAAGGCGATTATCGCCGAGGGCGGGGACGTGGTGGCCCTGATTAAACCCCAGTTTGAAGCAGATCGTGAGGATGTGGGCCGGCACGGAATCGTCCGGGAACGGTCGGTTCACGAGGCCGTGGTTCAAGGCATCATCGACTTTGCGGTCGCGACTGGATTCAGCGTTTTGGGCCTAGATTTCTCACCCATTAAGGGTGGTGAAGGAAATATTGAATTTCTCGTTCACTTACGCGCAGTTGATAAACATGCAGTTTGTGCAAGTTCAGTTTCCGTCGATCAGACGATTGATGCCGCCTATAAGAGGCTAAATCACTAGTTTATGAGAAAATTATGAGAATTTGCTTTCCAAATACTTAGGTCTGGTATATGATAAGATTATGCATTTTTTATCAGAGAAAGAGGGGGCCAAGTATGAAGAAGCAAGAACGCCAGCAATTACTCAAACGTCTCTTGACGTCACGCGAGATTGAACGTCAGGAAGATTTTGTCCATCTCCTAGAAGCGGATGGCATTCACGTCACCCAAGCGACAATTTCACGGGACATCAAAGAGATGCAGCTGGTGAAGTTGCCGGCCGAATCGGGGGGCTACCGTTACAGCCTGCCGGTTCAAAAGAAGATTGACACCCAGAAGAAATTACAGCGCACGCTTCAAAACGCCTACGTGTCCTTTGCCGTTCAGGGGGAGTTTACGATCCTGAAGGTCTTGCCGGGCAATGGGCCAGTAATTGCGTCGCTATTGGACCAGATGCGCTATGAGTTTGTGTTTGGGACGGTTGGCGACGATAGTTCCGTGTTGACCGTTTGTGTTTCCCACAAGGGTGCTTTACAATTAGAAGAGACGATTGACCGCATGATTGCGGACTAGAACCGACCACGACTGACCGACCAGCGCAGCGCTGACGAAGCAGCTGTGGTCGTTTTGCGCTAGTTCTGCGAGAGATATTCAGGATAAGCGTATAAAGATAACGAAAACGAATAAATTTGCTTCATTTTTGGGAGGCCAGAACGTTGTTACAGGAGCTGTCTATTAAAAATTTTGCCATTATTGACCAGTTGGACGTTGCGTTTAAAAATGGCATGACGGTCTTGACCGGGGAAACCGGGGCCGGGAAGTCCATCATTATCGACGCCGTGGGATTGCTGGCGGGAGGCCGGGGCTCGGCTAACTTTGTGCGGACCGGCACCGACAAGGCGATTATTCAGGGAAGCTTTGTCTTTCCGACCGGTGGGACGACCTACCGGGTGCTCGACGATCTGGGGATTGACCACGACGATGGTAGCGTGATTCTTCAGCGCGAGATTCACGCCAATGGCCGCAACACCTGTCGGGTCAATGGCATGCTGGTCAATACGAGCACGCTGAAGCGGATTGGCGAGACGGCGGTAGATATTCACGGCCAAAACGAGCATCAAGAGCTGATGCAACCCGAAAAACATCTGGGGATGCTCGACGAATTCGCCGGCAGTCAGGTGGCTAAGCTATCGGCGACCTATACGCAAAAGTATGCGGCCTATACGCAATTGAAGGCGACACTGGAAAGTCGGCGGGCCAATGAAAAGGAATGGGCCCAACACCTTGATATGCTGAAGTTTCAGGTCGACGAGATTGAGACGGCCCAGTTGCGCGCCGGTGAGGAAGACGAACTGGTGGCGGAACGGGATCGTTTGGATAATTTTCAAAAGATTAACGATGCCCTGCAACGGACGCAAGTCATTCTGACCGGTGAGGAGACCAGTGCCGGTGCAAACGATCAGATTGGTAGTGCCATGCAGGCCATGCAGGCGATTGCCGATTTTGACCCAGCCTTTAAGCAGATTGCCGCTAGTTTGGAAACGGCCTACTATGCCTTAAGTGATGCCGTGGGTGACGTGTCTTCCCAGCTCGATCTGCTCGAGTGGGACGAGGGCCGGCTGGACGAGATTGAACGCCGGCTGGATGTGATCAACCAGTTGAAGCGTAAGTATGGTGACTCCGAAGAACAGGTCTTAAGCTACTACGACAAGATTGCCGCGGAGTTGAAGCAGATGCAGGCGACCGATGAGACGGCGGATGACCTGGAAGAACGGGTGACCCACCAAGAATCGGATTTGTTGAAGCTGGCGGAGAAGCTCAGCAAGGCCCGGCAGCAGGCGGCTAAACGGCTGGAAAAGGCGATTCACGGGGAACTGGCTGACTTGTACATGGACAAGACCGTTTTTGCGGTGCATTTTACCCGGTCAAAGTCACAGGCCTTGATGAGTACGGGGCTCGATCACGTGGAGTTCTACCTACGAACCAATCCCGGTGAGGCCATGCGTCCGTTGGCCAAGATTGCCTCTGGTGGGGAATTGTCTCGTATTATGTTGGCCCTAAAGACCATCTTTTCCGAGTCACAGGGGATTACCTCGATTATCTTTGACGAGGTGGACACTGGGGTCAGCGGTCGAGTGGCGCAGGCCATTGCTGAAAAGATTAGCGGGATTGCGCAGGCCTCGCAGGTGCTGTGCATTACCCATCTGCCGCAAGTGGCGGCGATGGCCGATCATCACTACTTCATTGCGAAGCGAGTGGTGGCCGATCGGACCGAAACGTCATTGACCCGTTTGGACGAAAACAGCCGAGTGGATGAACTCGCACGGATGTCGGCCGGCACTCAGGTCACCAAACTGGCGTTGGAACACGCGCACGAGCTACTAAAATTAGCCAATGAAGCCAAGGTGGCTCATGCTTCTAGCCCAAATAAAGCGTAATTTAACAAGGCGATTATCACGTGATTGGTAATCGTCTTTAATATTGCCAACAAATTAGTTTAGTGGACATATAAATTCACCCTTAAATTAACCCAATAGTTAGACTATAATTAAGTCAATCAGCAAATACGGTGTAGGGGTGAATATGATGTGGAAAAAGTTGAGCTTCTGGATTCTGGGCCTCATGCTAGGGCTGTTGGTCCTGATGAGTGGGGGCTGGTTGACGGCGCGAGCGGCGGATTTAACGTCTCAAGCTTCTGGAGTTGAGACGCCGAGTACAATTACGGAAGATGGTGTGACGGATTCTATTGATGCCAACGCGGATTTGATGAGCGGCCAAGGTTACGTTCTAACGTATGATTGGGGAATTAATGATGGTCAGGCGATTCACGCCGGTGATACGGTAACAGTGACGCTACCGAAGACGGCTAGTTATTCCAATTTCTTGTCGACACCCATCGACGTTCAACTTCAGGGGAGTGATAAGCCTGCTGGGAGCATGTTACCTAACCCGGACAATTCGCAGCAATTAATCATAACGTTTAATGATAACTTGGCCAATACCAACACCGGTCGTACGGGAACCATTCAGATTCACGTGCAAGGAACTAAAGCGGATGGTTCGGGATCGGGTGGCGGTTCCAGTGTTGACTTGATCAGAAAGAATGGGTGGCCACTTAAGTATGACTATGATGAACATGGTTATCCAACGCATATTGCTTGGCAGATTACGTTGAATCCCGATAATAAAAATTTGGGTGATGTTACCTTGACCGATCAGATTGGGCCACATATGACTTTTCATCAGGCGCAACAGGAGACCGATCCCTATAAGATAACGACTAACCCTATCTTACCTGCGGCTGACTTTAGTGCCACCGATTCCGGATCGACCCTCGTCATGAAATTAAAAAACGTGACGAAAAAGGTGGATATTTTCTACTATGCGGATATCGATCCCCAGTACTTCATGACCCATCAACAAGGGAATTTCAGTAATGCAGTTGGCCTAGTCAGTACTTCTGGTGGCGGAGATGCCACGACCGACCCAGGGACTCCCGATGGTGTTCCGGCAACTCAAAACATTGTTAAAAACTATAGTTGGGGTGCCAGTGCGACTATCGATGGCTGGTACCTGGGTGGTTTTGAATTAACGAAATCGGCTGCTGACCAGACGGCAACTAAACTGGCCGGTGCGACTTACACGTTACAAAAGAAAAACAGCGAGGGCAGCTATTCAGATTATCAAACGGGTCTCATTACGGATGGCCAAGGAGTCTTAAGGGACGTTAGTTTGGAAGCTGGAGAGTACCAGTTGACCGAAACTTCTGCTCCAGACGGTTATTTGCGTGGAACTAGTTCCATTCAATTTACAGTCTCGGCCAAGGACACGCCAACGGTTCACAACCTAACCCAGAGTGACCAGCCCAACGGCGCCACGCTGACCAAGACCAATGCCAAGACAAAAGCAGCTGTCCCGGATGCGACCTATCGCTTGGTTAAGGGAACTGCGGGCGGTCCAGATGATACGGCGGTGGTGAAAGACAATCTCGTTACCGATAACAAGGGACAAGTGACCGTTAGCAAGCTCGCACCGGGAACGTATTATTTTGAGGAAACTCATGCACCTAGTGGTTACCAGCCGAATTCGGAGCCGGTTAAGGTCACCATTACCAATGAGGATACTAGCGTTCAAACGGTCAGTCAGAGTGATCAGCCAACCGAAAATAGTAGCAGTAGTAATAACAGTAGTAGCGGTAGTGAAACCCCGTCTTCTTCATCTTCATCCGATGCCAGTTCCAGTGCACCAACAGCGGATAATTCAAAGACCCCGTCGTCTTCTACCACTGACGACACGCAATCTGGAACTGAGCCAGACACCAGTAGTACTAAGACGACTAGTTCCAGTTCGACCTCCACGAAGACCCAGCATCAGGTTGTGGCTAACGTGGGGACGAGTTCTAGCTCGTCAACGTTACCTTATCGTCATGGGGCAGCGGCCGCCGATAATGGAGCAAGCCAGTCTCAACGGTCGTCGAAGCCAGACACCGGCGTACAACGGCTGTTACCTAAGACGAATGGTCAACGTAGCCTAATTGCCATGCTGATTGGTTTCCTAATCTTAGGTTTGAGCGTTGCCGGTTGGCGGTGGCATGAGTCACGGTCAACCCGATAATGGTTAAAATGAACGGACAGCATGCCTTGCCGCATGGTGCCCGTTTTTTGGACAAAGTAGTTAACAAGTTAACTGAACAAATCAAGCCCATCACAGGGCCGCTTTAGCCGCCGTTCGGGTGGGCGTTTTACTGGGGAGCAACGATGAATCAGCCTATAATTGATGTTAACAAATAACCATTTGGGGGATGCCATTATGAAGGTTGGATTGTTTGTCGGGTTAGCCGTCGTTTCGTTAGGACTTTCGCTCGGTGTCAGCAACGCACAACCACAGCCGATTCGCGCCGTGGCAACGGTGAAGACCACGCCGAAGGCCATTCGTGGTAGTTGGTTCCAGTATCAGGATTTGCAGTATCGGGTGAAAGTTACCAAGTCGGCTTTCATCTTCGGTGGGGGCTACTATGCCCATCAAAAGTGGCATCCCGTGGACCAACACACCTATCGTATTAGTCGAAATGTTAAGGCTGGCACGTGTACCTGGGGTAAACGGGCCGACGCCCAGGGTTATCAAACCATCAAGGTCAAGAATGGAAAGTTCTTGGTTAAAGTCAAAGCTGGGATTTTAACGGTTAAGCAGTACCAGCACGGCCAAGACGTCAACGGCTACCCGCTGTATTTCCATCAGGTCAAGCACCCAGCTACTGTTTTCTCTAAGTAAAAAACGTCCCCTGGAATAGCGATTGGGCAATTTCAGGGGACGTTTTGTGGTTAATGTGCACGTTGAATAGAGCGTAAGCGTTCGGGAGTCACAATAGTGGTGAGCGACCGGCTCTGTTTTAAGATGAGGTGACCAGCGGTGTCTGCCTTCAAATGACCAACGACCGTTGCGGGGGCAACGTCCACGGCGGCCTTGAACTGAAGTTGCACCAAGTAGTGCCGCTCAAGGGCCTGCTGAATAAAGTAGGTTAATTGAAAATCGGGCATTTGGGGGTAAACAACTTGACCATTAATGACGGGAAGCTCGCTAAAAAGTTCTTTATACGCCGTTACTACCCGATCAGACAGGGCAGTTGTACCATTCGTAATTAAGTTTTGCATGCTGATCACCTCGAACGTTTGTTTGTATTTTTATTATACGAACACGTGTTTGATATTGCAAGCCTTTTTTGTGATTTGGCCGAATTATCTAGGCCTTGATTCGTGGAAAAACTGTCATACCGCGGATGTCGGGCGCTTCCGTTGCACGCTGGTTCGGAAAATGGTGGGGTGGTTCCGAGTGGGAAAAGGTGCGCCGTCCCGAATGGCTGTTCTCCCTGAGGTGTAACCTATCTGTGGCGCAAACAGGCCACCGGCGCGGCTATAACCGGGGCGTTTCGAATTTTTTTCCCGTTTTCAGCGTTAAAGGCAGTATTTCATCCTAAATAGTGGTAATATAGTAACCTATAGATTATAGCTGAAGCCAACGATGATTGGTTTTAAACGACACGGTACCTTAGGGTGACGGTGTCATAATTAAATTTTTAGTGAAGGGATTTTTAAACGATGGCTAAACGTGGAATGCTCATTGTGCTTTCAGGCCCATCCGGCGTCGGTAAAGGAACGGTGCGTAAGGCGCTGTTTGACACCGGCGAGACCGACTTTTCTTACTCCATTTCGATGACGACGCGGAAACCGCGTGAGGGCGAAGTCAACGGTGTTGATTACTACTTCGTCTCCAAGGAAGAATTCGAGGAGAATATTCGGACCGGACAGATGCTGGAATACGCCAAGTATGTTGACAACTACTATGGCACCCCGTTAAAATATGTTAATGAGACCTTGGATCAAGGCAAGGATGTTTTCTTGGAAATTGAGGTCAATGGTGCCATGCAGGTTCGGGCAAATTGTCCGGATGCAGTCTTTGTTTTCCTGACACCACCTGATTTGATGGAATTGAAGCACCGCTTGATTGGTCGGGGCACTGACGCCATGGACGTTATTAACAAACGAATCAAGAAGGCCGTCGGTGAAATTCAGATGATGCGCAACTATGATTACGCCGTGGTCAACGACGAAGTTAGCAAGGCGGTTGACCGGATTCAGATGATTATTCGCAGTGAACGGTTACGGGTAACCCGGGTGATGCCGGATTACGAACAAATGATTGGAGACGAATAAATAATGCTACTTTATCCCTCAGTTGATGATTTATTAGCACAAGTGGATTCACGGTATTCTTTGATTATGCTGGCTAGCAAGCGGGCACATGAATTAGATGCTGGTGCCAAGCCACTGTTGACCGACTACAAGTCCCCAAAGACGATTGGTCGCGCCCTCGAAGAAATTGCAGCCGGCGCTTTAATGATCGATCCGGACGAAAAAGATTTGAACGCCTAACACGGGTATTTCAGAAAAGACCAGGTTGCCGTTGGGTAATCTGGCTTTTTTTATCAACACTTGATTGGTGAAATCGTCAATCAGGGTAATTGTGAACGGAGGGACAGTATGTTTGAAGGAAAACACGTGACGTTAACCATTAGCGGGAGTGTTGCGGCCTACAAGGCAGCCACGTTAGCGCGGGCCTTACAGCGCGCGGGCGCAACGGTTCGAGTGGTGTTAACTCCTGCAGCTGCACGGTTTGTGACGCCAGCCACTTTTGCGGCGTTGACCAAGCAGCCAGTGCTGACTGATGATACCTGGTGGCGGGAGGACGGTCAGATTGCACACGTCGAGCTTGCCGATTGGACGGATCTAGCGCTAGCGGCACCGGCGTCTGCCAACCTCATGGCCCAGTTTGCCAATGGTCTAGCCGATGATGTGGCGAGTGCAACCTGGCTGGCCACCACGGCGCCTAAGGTTGTGGTACCGGCCATGAACAGCCACATGTGGCAGGCCGCGGCTACCCAGCGGAATCGCCAGCAATTACTCGCCGATGGGACCACGGTGCTCCAACCGGCCACTGGGGCGTTGGCTGAAGGCTATACCGGCACGGGACGGTTCTTAGAACCCGCCGAGATTGTGCGGCAGTTGGGTCAGTTCCCCTTGTTTGCGCCCCAGACCTTACGGGGGAAGTCGGTGATTGTGACCGCCGGGGGCACCCGAGAACGGCTCGATCCCGTGCGCTTCCTGACCAACGATTCCTCCGGTAAAATGGGGTACGCGGTGGCTGCCGCGGCCCAGGCGGCTGGGGCGACGGTGACCCTGATCACGGCACCAACTCGCCTGACGCCGCCCGTGGGGGTCAAGGTTGTTCCCATTCAGAGCACGCGCGACCTGGCTAGCGCTGTTTTGACCCAGTTTCCGCACGCGGATGCGCTGGTCATGGCTGCCGCCGTCGCTGATTTTCAACCGCTGACGACCGCCGATCAAAAGATCAAGAAGACCAAAGACAATGACGAATTAATTCTTAAACTCAAGAAGACACCGGATATTCTGGCCGAAGTGGCGAAGATCAAGCGTCCCGACCAAGTGACGGTGGGCTTTGCCGCTGAAACACAAAATTTGTTGGCTAACGCGCAGCACAAGCTCGCCAGCAAGTCGCTAGACCTGCTGGCTGCCAACGACGTTTCTCGCACGGATATCGGCTTTAATAGCGATGAGAATCAGGTGACCTTTATTCAGGCCAACGGGGTTAGCGACCAGACGCCCAAGACTAGCAAACGGCAGATTGCCACGGCATTGGTCGAGCGACTTGCAGATATTTTAAAGACGAAATAATTTTAGGAACGAAATGAGGTGACCGCAATGGCCCAGATTGGCCAAATTCTAGTGGACGTGCCGACGATGCAGACTAATGATCCTTATTCTTACGCGATTCCTACTGAACTGGAACACCAAGTTCAGGTGGGGATGCGCGTGATTGTCCCGTTTGGCCGTGGGCATCGCTTGGTCTCCGGCGTGGTCGTGGGACTGAGTGACGTGACCAGCTTTGATGGTCAGCTCAAGCCTATTCAGACCGTACTGGATCTCGCACCGGTCTTGAACGCCGAGCTGCGTCAGTTGGCCGATTGGCTGGCGAAGACCACCTATGCCTTTCGGATCACCTGCATCCAAACCATGCTCCCAAACCTCTTGAAGACGCAACCCAAGCGGCAGATCCAACCCACCACCACGTTGACGGCGGCCGAAATGGCCACGTATTTTCCCGACGGTGCACCGCGCGACTTTGACGCGGCGAAGCTAGACGACACCACGGTGGCGGGACTCCTGAGGCTTCAACGGGCCGGTAAGGTGGAGGTCGTCTACGAAGTGAAGAACAAGGCCGCCGCGAAGACCACGACGGGAGTTACCCCAGCGCTGACGCCGGCAAAATTACGCGAGATTGCTGGCGAAGTGAGCAAGCGCGCACCGAAACAGGCGCAGCTCCTGACTTACTTGGCTCAAATGACGCCGGATGACGTCGTGGCCCAAGCCACCGTTAGCAAGCGTGCTGGCGTGTCACCAGCCGTGATGGCGACGGCGGCCGACAAGGGCTGGCTGACGAAGTCTCAGTTGGAGGTCTATCGCGACCCCTTCCACCAACCCGTCAAGCCCACCCAGCCGCTTCAGCTAAATGCTGAACAGCAGGTCGCTGTGCAGGCCATTACCCGCGCGATTGACGATCAGCAGACCCAGAACTTTCTGGTCGAAGGGGTGACTGGAAGCGGCAAGACCGAGGTTTACCTGCAAAGCATTGCCCAAGCCCTTCAACAGGGGCGAACGGCCCTAATGCTGGTGCCCGAAATTGCTCTGACACCGCAGATGGTGAACCGGGTCAAGGCTCGATTTGGACAGCGCGTGGCCGTACTCCACAGTGGTCTGTCGAAAGGCGAACAGTACGATGAGTGGCGGCGAATCGACCGTGGCGAGGCGACGGTAGTCGTCGGGGCACGGTCAGCGGTATTTGCCCCCGTCGAGAACCTAGGCATCATCATTATGGATGAGGAACACGAGAGTAGCTATAAGCAGGATGAAAATCCGCGGTACCACGCCCGCGACGTCGCGCTGTGGCGAGGAAAGTATCACCACTGTCCGGTAGTCCTCGGGAGTGCCACACCATCACTGGAGACGCGGGCACGAGCGGCCAAGGGGCTCTACACGCGACTGGTCCTATCGAAGCGGGCTAAGGCGCAACCCATGCCGACCGTGCACATCGTGGACATGCGTGAACAATTGAAGCAGCAAGGAGACAGCGATTTTTCCGCGCCATTGATGGCCGCGATTCAGGAACGTTTGGACCGGCACGAGCAGATCGTGCTGATGTTGAACCGCCGGGGCTATTCGTCGTTTGTGATGTGTCGGGACTGCGGGTTTGTGTTGAAATGCCCGAATTGCGATATTTCGCTGACCTTGCACATGGACACCCACAGCATGAAATGCCACTACTGCGGGCATGAAGAAGCCATTCCCCACGTTTGCCCGAACTGTCACAGCAAGAAGATTCGTTACTACGGGACCGGGACGCAGAAGGTTCAACAGGCGTTGGAGAAGCTCCTGCCCACCGCCAAGATTTTGCGGATGGACGTGGATTCCACGCGGCGCAAGGGTGCTCACGAGCGAATCCTCCGACAATTTGGCGAACACAAGGCAGATATTCTCCTGGGCACGCAGATGATTGCCAAGGGCCTAGATTTTCCCAACGTCACGTTGGTGGGGGTGTTAAATGCCGACACGGCGCTGGGATTGCCAGACTTTCGGGCTAGCGAACGGACCTTCCAGCTGTTGACGCAGGTCAGCGGTCGTGCGGGGCGTGCAACCAAGCCCGGAGAGGTTTACATTCAGACGTTTAACCCCGACCACTATGCCATTCAGTTGGCTCAACGTCAGGACTACGAGCGCTTCTTCGTGACGGAAATGCACATGCGCCATCAGGGAAATTACCCGCCGTATTATTTTGCGGTCCAGCTGACGGCAAGTCACGAGGAGGAGGCCGTGGCGGCTAAGGCCATGTACCAGATCGTAGCGGCCTTAAAGCAAGGATTGAGTTCACATGCAATTATCCTCGGACCGACACCCAAGGCGATTGCCCGGGTAAAGCGCAAGTACTACTACCAAGTCGTGATTAAATACAAGCAGGAGCCACAATTACGGCCGGTGCTGGAACAGATCCGGCAGGCGGCCCAAGTGCCAGCACGCCACGGCTTATCGGTCACGATTGACTCGGAACCGATGAATTTCATGTAAGGACAGCTGTTTTGTGGTCGACCAGCCAGCAGATTTCGAAAAAATCAAGTGAAATTGGCGAAGACGATAGGGATTGGGCGCCCAATCTGCTATGATTAGGATGTGTCCGGTTTTTTTAGGTCTCTGGCGTTTATGCTGATTGGATGAATATCGACTGAGACACTATATTTATGATGAGGTGTCGACGGGCATTGACGGTAAAAGACAATCGTAGCCGTGAGTGAGTCAAATCTGGGCTCAGCCGGGGGCATGATGTCTGGTGGGTTACCAGACATCATGCGGCGACTTGGAAACGCCGATTCTTGGCGGTTTCAAGCGAGGTGCGAGACCGCTCCTTGGCTCGCACCGGTCCTTCCCCGCGTTCCAGCCCAGATTTGGCGAACGGTAAGGCGGGCAGACCCCTGGTACTGCCGGCGGAATCCCTGGCAACCGGAGACAGAGCGACTTAATAACAAAATCAAGAAGATAAAACCAAGAAAGTATGGTGTACGATGACTTCAGTAATTTTTATGGGCACGCCCGAATTTTCGGCGCCCATTCTGAGCAGTTTAATTGAAAAGGGCTACGACGTTTTAGCCGTTGTGACCCAGCCCGATCGGCGGGTTGGCCGCAAGCACGTCTTGACCGCGTCACCCGTTAAGCAGGTGGCGGTGGCGCACGACATCGAGGTGCTTCAACCCCAAAAGATTTCCGGAAGTGACGAGATGGTTCGGGCCATTGAGTTGGCGCCCGATCTGATCGTGACGGCGGCGTTCGGCCAATTCTTACCAACCAAGCTCTTGAAGGCGGCCAAGGTGGCTGCCGTGAACGTTCACGCGTCGCTACTGCCTAAGTACCGTGGCGGTGCCCCCGTGCACTACGCCATCATGAATGGGGATAAGGAGACCGGCGTATCCATCATGTTCATGGAAAAGAAGATGGATGCCGGTGCCGTGTTGGCACAACGCGCCATTCCGATTACCGAACAAGACGACGTGGGTTCCATGTTTGATAAGCTTAGCCTGGTAGGCCGGGACTTGTTGCTGGAGACGTTGCCTAAATTGCTGGCTGGTGAGATTACGCCGGTA
Organism: Levilactobacillus brevis; assembly: GCA_021383565.1. Taxonomy (NCBI): domain Bacteria; kingdom Bacillati; phylum Bacillota; class Bacilli; order Lactobacillales; family Lactobacillaceae; genus Levilactobacillus; species Levilactobacillus brevis. The sequence goes on from CP079699.1 coordinate 664,746, forward strand.
CCGCAGGATGAGTCAAAAGTCACCTTCTCACCGACCATCAAGTCCGATGAAGAACGGATTGACTTGAACCTAAGTGCCCATCTGATTGACTGCAAGGTTCGCGCATTACGGCCAGCCCCCATCGCCCACATTTACCTCAACGGCGTGCGGACCAAGCTCTGGGACGTGACCGTCTTGGATCAGACGACTGACTTGCAGCCGGGGGCGCTGGTCAGTCACGACAAGCACCACCTGGCCATTGCGACCGGGGAACACGGCGTCTTGGCCTTAAACGAGATTCAACCGGCCGGTAAGCCGAAATTGAGCATTACCGACTTTCTGAACGGAACGAGCGACGCACTGACAATAGGCGAACAGGTGGCTGAATAATGACAAAGAATACAACACCCCGGGCATTAGCGGTTGAAGCATTAACGCGCGTGGCCAATGGGGCTTACTCAAATTTACAGTTGGAACAGACCTTAGAGAGTCACAACTTAAGCGACGTTGACCGGCGTTTCGTGACCAACTTGGTGTACGGCACCATCCAACATCAATTAACCTTGGAATACTATCTGGATGGGTTCATCAAGCCCAATCAAAAGGTCTTGCCGTGGGTCAAGATGACGCTGTTAGTCGCCCTGTACCAAGAACTTTACTTGGACCGGGTTCCCAAGCGCGCTATCTTTAACGAAGCCATTCAATTGGCCAAGGATCGTGGTCACGAAGGGATTCGCCGCTTCGTGACCGGCGTCTTACACGCCATCGATCGCCAAGGCCTACCCGATATCAGCCAGATTAAAGACCCCGTTCAACGGCTGAGTCTGCAATACTCCGTTCCGGAATGGCTGGTCGTGGCGATTCAAAAGCAAGTTGGCGAGGACAAGGCCGTCAGCATTTTAGCGACCATTAACCAACCTGCAGCGCAGTCCGTGCGGGTTAATACGGCGGTGGCGACGGTCGAAGAGGTTGAACAATCTCTCACCGACCAAGGCTACACGGTGACGCCGAGTGAGGTGGCCGGCAACGCCTTTCGCTTGGATGACAAGGCGGCCAATCAGAGCAACGTCTTCGAGACCGGTGAATTGACGATTCAAGACGAGAGTGCCATGCTTCCCGTCGAAGCCCTGCAAGTTCGGCCCGGTGACCAGGTCTTAGATGCCTGTGCCGCACCAGGGGGCAAGACCACCCAGATTGCGGCGTTGCTCGACGCCCATTCCGGTGGGAAAGTCACGGCGCTTGACCTGCATCCTAAGAAGGTTAACTTGATTGAAAAGAACGCGGAACGGTTGCATGTGGCCGATCGCGTGGACGCCGTGGCCTTAGATGCCCGGAAGATTAATGACCAATTTCCCAAGAAGCAGTTCGACCGTATCTTGGTGGACGCCCCGTGTTCTGGGCTAGGTCTGATTCGGCGGAAACCGGAGATTCGTTATGAAAAGACGCCCCAAGACATTCAACAGCTCCAGCGGGTTCAGCTGGGAATTTTGGATGCCGTGAGTGAGAAGCTAAAGCCAAATGGCATTCTGGTCTACAGCACCTGCACCATCTTGGATACGGAAAACGCCGATGTGGCAGCCAAGTTCTTGGCGGACCATCCGGACTTCGAATCCATGCGCGTGGAGACGCAGCTGAAGGTCAAGGATGACCGGAGCACGGACACGTTGGCCATCTATCCGGACGACTTTGATTCGGACGGCTTCTTCGTGAGTGCGTTTCGTAAGAAAAAATAGGGGTGACGGGCAATGAAAGTGGCATACCGAACGTCGATTGGCAAGCAACGCGCGGACAATGAAGACTACGTGGATGTTTTCACAAATCAAGCGGGGCAACACCTCGCGATTATCGCCGATGGGATTGGTGGTCATCAGGGGGGAGACGTGGCCAGCGCCATGGCGGTTTCCCACCTCGGTCATGAGTTCGAACAGACGAAGCTGACCACGCCGAGTGCGGCCCGGACTTGGATTACCGGTGAAATTACGGCGGAGAACCAGTCGATCATTGACAAGTCAAATGAATTTGCCGACCTCAACGGGATGGGGACGACCCTAGTGGCTGCACTCTACTTTACCGAAGAGGTAGTTATTGCCAGTATCGGGGACTCGCGGGCCTACCTCCTGCGTGACCGTCAATTTCGACAGCTGACCGAGGATCATTCGCTGGTCAACGAGCTGGTTAAGCGCGGCGAGATCAGTAAGCAGGCCGCGCGCCATCACCCGCAAAAAAACGTGATTATTCGCTCATTAGGCATTTCCACGGACGCCCGCTTTGACCTGAACACCTATCCACTGGTGCCGGAGGATCAACTGCTACTGTGCACCGATGGCCTGACCAACATGGTGACCGATGCCGAGATTCAGCAGGTGCTCCTCAGTGACCACACGCCCGCCGAGAAGTGCGATCGGCTGATTGAGATGGCTAACGCTGCCGGTGGACTGGATAACATTACGGTCCTGATCATCGCCAATGACGATGGGGAGGTGAGCTGATGCGCACGGGTTACACGTTAAATGGCCGTTACCGCATCATCCGTTCCTTGGGTGAAGGGGGCATGGCCAACGTTTACTTGGCACATGACTTGATCCTGGACCGTGACGTGTCCGTCAAGCTACTCCGGTTGGATCTCCGTGATGATCCGGCAACGGTGCGGCGCTTCCAGCGAGAGGCACTCGCCGCCACGGAATTAGTCAACGACAACATTGTCCAGGTCTACGATGTCGGTGAGGAAAATGGCATGCAGTACCTGGTCATGGAATACGTCGAGGGGACCGACCTCAAGGCGTTTATCAAGCAACATTTCCCGATTCCCTACCAAGAAGTCATTCAGATCATGGCGCAGATCTTAAACGCCGTGAAGACGGCCCATGAACATAACATTATTCACCGCGACCTTAAGCCCCAGAACATCTTGATCGACGAGCATCAGGTCGCCAAGATTACCGACTTCGGGATTGCGGTGGCCCTGTCCGAACATAGTCTGACTCAGACCAATACTGTGTTGGGATCGGTACATTATCTCTCGCCGGAACAGGCACGCGGGGGGATGGCGACCAAGCAGTCCGACATCTACTCGTTGGGGATTATTCTCTACGAGATGCTGACCGGCACCGTGCCCTTTGAGGGCGAAACGGCCGTGTCCATTGCCTTGAAACACTTCCAATCGGAGATTCCTTCCGTGCGGGACATCGACCCCCGGATTCCGCAGGCACTGGAGAATGTGGTCTTGAAGGCCACGTCCAAGCGTCCGGCCGACCGGTACACCGATGTCGGGAGTATGGCGGAGGATCTCAAGACCTCGCTGTCCCCGAAACGGGCGGGTGAGGTCCGCTTTACCCCCGCGGAGAACGACGACGGGGAGACCAAGGTCTTGCCGGCCAGTGCGCTCAGCACGACGCCGGTGCCACACGCCATCGCACAGGCAACGGGAGAGTCGACCACGGCGTCTGCTAAGGCCGACCCGAAGACTGCTGATCAGACGACTACGGGTAAGAAGAAACGAAAGAAGTACCGTCATCCGCGCCGCCGCAAGTTTTTAATTGCCGGCGGGATCATCCTCTTATTGATTCTGGGGATTTTCATCGGAATGGCGCTCTTCAGACCGCAGATGACCAATGTTCCTGATGTGATTGGGAATAAGGAAGACGCCGCGCGTAGTGCTCTGGTGTCGGCGAAGCTGAAGACAGGAACGGTGCACAAGACCTCGAGTGATAAGGTCAAATTGAACCGGGTGGTGCGGACAGAACCGCGCCCGGGAACCCAGCTCAAGCAAGAAACGGCGGTCGATCTGTGGATCAGCACCGGGCCGAAACGCTATAAGTTGGCGAACTACCAGGGTGATTCGTACGCCAGTACCGCTGCCAAACTTGAGGCGCTAGGCTTCAACGTTCATCGTGAGTCGGTTCATTCAACCAGTGTGGCTGCTGGAAAGATCATGCAGCAGAGCGTGGCCGCCGGTAGCAACGTGGTCCCCAGTAAGACCGACCTGACCTTCACGGTATCGACCGGGTCAGAGACGGTGACCTTGGCCGATCTGAGCAATAAGACCAAGAGTCAGGCGCAAAGCTACGCCACGAGTCACAACCTCAACTTGGCCTTCCAGTACGCCTATTCTAGCGACGTTGCCAAGGGTCGGGTGATCCGGCAGTCGCCGGGTGAAGGCGCCGTCGTTCAGGAGGGTGACGAGATTACGCTAACCATGTCTCGCGGTGATCAGAGCGACAGTAGCTCCAGCGTGGATGAGTTCAGTGTGAACGTCAAGATTCCGTTTGACAGTGGCTCGACCGATGACGATAGCGACGACGATGACAGTGACAGTAGCTCGTCGTCCAGCAGTAGTGATAGCAACCTGGTTCAGATTTATTTGCGTGATCAGGACCACGCGTTAAGCTCGATTTACAAACAAATGACGATTACTGCGGACACGACCGTGACGCTACCGTTTACGGTGGCTTCGGGCAAGTCTGGGGCTTACAAGGTCGTTCGTGATGGCCACGTCATTGCTTCGGATAATCACGTCACGAAAAATTAAGGAAAAAACCTGCATTTATAGCTCAGTTCTTTTATAATGATAGAGGACTGAGTTTTTTGATGGGTTTGGGATGAAGCGTCTCATGCTCATGGATTGTTGAGAACCAGGAAGAAGGTGGTGCTGCATGTCAGAGGGACAAATTCGCCAATCGTTGAGCGGTTTTTATGACGTTTTCAGCGATGGTGAGCTGTATCGTACGCGGGCCCGGGGAAACTTTCGTAAACGGCGAATTACGCCGCTTGTCGGCGACCGGGTGCGTTTCGAGAGCTCAACCCCTAAAGAGGGGTACATTCTAGAAATCTTACCACGGGATAACGCGTTGACCCGACCGCCCGTGGCGAACGTCGATCAGGGCGTGGTCGTGACGGCGGTAGCGTCGCCCGAATTTTCCACGAACTTGTTGGATCGGCAGTTAGTGGCCTTAGAGGTCAGCCACATCGCCCCAGTGATCTACTTCACCAAGACCGACTTAATCTCGGATGACCGTTATCGGGAATTCGAGACGTTGGCGGCGGGGTATCGTGAGATCGGTTACGACGTATGTTTGACGCGCGAACCCTTTGCGGCCAGTGGCCTTGACGAACTACGCGACTTGTTAGCGAACAAGGTGACGGTCATCATGGGGCAGACCGGGGCCGGGAAGTCCACGTTACTCAACCACATCTCACCCGAGCTAACGCTGGCGACTGGTGAAATCTCGACGGCGCTGAATCGGGGGAAACATACCACCCGGAAGGTTAGCCTGATGCCCGTTGCGGACGGCCTCGTTGCTGATACGCCGGGCTTCTCGTCCTACGACACCTTGACGATTGACTACCGCGAGCTGGGACAGTATTTCCCCGAGTTCGCGCTGGCTTCGCGAGACTGCCGGTTCAGAGGGTGTGTACACGTCAACGAGCCCGGTTGTGCGGTCAAGGACGGCATTGCCGCTGGAAAATTCATGCAGAGTCGTTACGATAACTACCTGCTCTTACTTACGTTGTTAAAGAATCAAAAACCTGTTTACAATAAAAAGAAATGAGGAAGAAAATTTATGATTAAAGTAGCGCCATCAATTTTAAGTGCGGATTACGTCAATTTACAACCAGACATCGAAAAGGTCGACAAGGGCGGTGCCGAAGTCTTACACATCGACATCATGGACGGTAACTTCGTGCCAGCATTGTCTTACGGTCCCGGTTGGGTCAAGGCAATTCGCCCAATCACCAAGATGGTCTTGGACGTGCACATGATGGTCCAAAACCCAGAACGTTACGTGGATGACTTTGCCAAGGCCGGCGCCGACATCATCGGGGTTCACGTCGAAGCCACGCCACACATTCACCGGGCCTTACAGATGATTCAAAACGCTGGCGTGACGCCAGAAGTTGTTATCAACCCAGGGACGCCGGTCTCAGCCATCGAACCTGTCTTAGACATGGTTGGCCAAGTGTTGGTTATGACGGTTAACCCTGGTTTTGGTGGTCAGAAGTTCTTACACAGTACCGTCGAAAAGATTGCGCAACTCGACGCCATCAAGAAGGCCAAGGGCTACGACTTTGATATCGAAGTTGATGGTGGAGTTAACGACAAGACGGTCGTTGACTGTGCCAACGCGGGGGCAACGGTTGCCGTCGCTGGGTCGTATGTTTTCAACGCCGATGACCCGGTTGCCCGCATCAACGCCTTGAAGGCCGCAACGAAATAATGCCACGGGGCGGAACGTTCAATCTCCTCGTGGGTGGGCCCAAGGCTGAATGGCCGGACGACCTGCGTTCACGGAAAATTGACGGCTCCTGGATTGGCGTTGATCGGGGGACGTTACGGTTAATCGATCACAATATTCAGCCGGTGGCAGCGATCGGGGACTTTGATTCTCTCCAGCCAGTTGAACTGCAACGGGTGCGACGTAATGTCAAAGATATCCGCCAGTCGCAGCCGGAGAAGGACTTCACCGATACGCAGATGGCGGTGTCGGTCGCGTTAAACGACTACGGGGCCGAACACGTCGACATTTACGGCGCCACGGGCGGTCGGTTGGACCATTTCTTGGCGAATCTCTTTATCGTGCTCCAGCCGGAGTTTAAACGGTATGCCAACCGGATTCGCTTGATTGATAAGCAAAATACAATTTCGTTTTATCTGCCGGGCCACTATCACGTGACCAAGGAGCCGGATAAAAATTATCTGGCGTTTATTCCGCTCACGTCCATCGACCACTTGAGTCTGACTAATGAAAAATACCAACTCCACAACGAGCCAATTCCGTACCCCATTTCCCTCGCCAGCAACGAATTTGTCGGGAATACCGGCGAATTTCAGTTCGATACAGGCTTGCTGTGCGTGATTCAGAGTTGCGATACCTATGAGGCTCGTCACGAATAACGTGATGATGCCATAAAAGCTGATAAAAAATCGTCCTTCACTGGAATTTTCCGGTGAGGGACGATTTTTTTGAGACATGGGCGTGTAACCGCCGATTACTTTGAAGGCTTTAGTGCTGGTTATATTTTTGCCAAGGGAGTGGTCAAGGCCTATCGTCATTAAACGAGTTATTCACCTGCGGCTGCCAGAGATGCTGGTTGAAAACCATTGAACGCGCAGCGACATCGCTGGCGTGGCCACGTTCGGCCAACCCGAAGACGAGCACGAAAAAAGCGAGGGGCACAGGTGGACCTGCACTCCTCGCTTTTTTCGTTTAACCGTGTCCGTTTAACTAGACGCGGGTTACCTTACCTGATTTCAAAGTCCGAGCAGAAACCCAAACCTTCTTCGGCTTACCGTCCACTAAGATGCGAACCTTTTGTAAGTTCGGCTTCCAAGCGCGACGACTTGAATTCAAAGCGTGAGAACGCTTGTTACCGAAGCGCGTCCGCTTGCCGTTGATAAAATCCTTTGCCATGGCGTAAACCCTCCTTTGTTGATTCATTCATTACTTTTTTTTAAAAGCAGTGCTTTTTGCTCACCTGACTAATTTACCATACTCTTTTGCGGAACGCAACGTTTTCTTTCAAGGAAATCTACTTGACACCTATTTCCCCTTAGAACGTGGTTTTCGGTCTTCCCATTTCTATTTTTGGCGTGGTTGTGGTAAGATTAATTTCTGTTAAGATTGTATATCCAGATAAGGAGGCTATTTCCATGGCCGTAAAGATTAAGACTCAGTACGGAACAATTGATATTACAAATGAAGTGATTGCGACCGTAGTTGGGGGTGCCGCGACTGATAATTATGGTGTCGTGGGCATGGCAAGCAAAAATCAGATTCGTGATAATGTAAATGATATCTTACGGCGGGAGAATTATGCCCGCGGGGTGGTTGTCCGTCAGGAAGAAAATGGCGTGGCCATCGATGTCTATGTGATTGTGAGCTACGGAACCAAGATTTCCGAAGTCTCACGTAACGTTCAATCTAAAGTCAAATATAACCTGGAAACGATGTTAGGCGTAACGGCTAATTCCGTTAACGTCATTGTTCAAGGGGTGCGGGTGTTGGCTGATTAGCCAGACGTACTGAAATCAAGGAGGATACTTAGTTGAAAGTAACAGAAATTACTAATCTTGAGTTTGGTAAGATGGTCCAAGCCGCCTCGCAAAAGCTAAACCAGAATGCCGATTTTATTAATTCATTGAATGTTTTCCCCGTTCCTGATGGGGATACGGGAACCAACATGAGCCTGTCCCTGCAGAGTGGGGCCAAGTACGAACGCGACGCCGATACCGACGCCGTGGGAGCCTTGGCAACAGCACTGGCTAAGGGATTACTGATGGGTGCGCGGGGAAATTCCGGCGTGATCCTGTCACAAATCTTCCGGGGCTTCTCCCGGAAGTTGGCCGATAAGCAAACCTTAACGGCCCAAGACTTGGCCGACGGGTTCGCTGCCGGTGCAGAAACGGCTTATAAGGCCGTTATGAAGCCTACCGAGGGAACTATCCTCACGGTGGTTCGCGAGGGCGCTCAGGCCGGTTTAAACACCGCCAAGAAGTCCGACGATATTTTAGCCGTGATGGATGCCGTCTACGAAGCCGCCAAGGCCGCTCTGGCAACGACGCCCGATCTCTTGCCTGTCTTGAAGCAGGTGGGGGTCGTTGATTCCGGTGGTCAAGGGTTGACGTTTGTACTTGAAGCCTTTAACGATTCACTCAATGGGCGGGTCGCTGAAGAGGGCGACTACAAGCCCGACGATGCCGAAATGGACGAAATGATTGACGCTGCTCACCACCAGAGTGTGCAAGGGAAACTCGATCCTGACAGCATCAAGTACGGTTACTGTACGGAAATCATGGTCCGGATTGGTCGCGGGAAGCAAGTGCAACACGACTTCGATTACGACACCTTCTACAAGTATCTGGCGGGGTTAGGTGACTCCTTGCTGGTCGTCAACGACGAAGAGATTGTGAAGGTCCACGTCCACACCGAGCACCCAGGCAAGGTCATTGCTTGGGGTCAAGAATTTGGTGATCTGGCTAAGGTTAAGGTCGACAACATGCGGATGCAGCAAGAAACCATCATGGAACATGATGAAGAAACTGCTGAAGCGGCGGCTCCGGTTGCTGAAGAAGAAGCACCAGCCGATACGGCCATCATTGCGATTGCCGCCGGTGATGGTTTAGCCACGCTCTTCAAGAGTCTGGGCGTCACGCACGTGGTCAACGGTGGTCAAACCATGAATCCAAGTACACAGGATATCGTGGACGCCATCAATGACAGCAAGGCCAAACGTGCCATTGTGTTGCCTAACAACAAGAATATCTTCTTAGCCGCCGAACAGGCAGCCAAGGTAGCGGATATTCCGGCCGTGATCGTCCACTCCAAGACGGTTTCACAAGGGATGACGGCCATGTTGGGCTACAACCCAGACGCCGAATTGGCGGATAACCAGTCTGCGATGGAAGAAAACTTGACGGCCGTGAAGAGTGGGCAAGTGACCCATGCTATTCGCGATACCGAACTGGATGGTTTTGACATCAAGGAAGGCAACTTCATGGGTATCGTTGACGGGACGATCAAGGTCACCGATGCCGATCTGCTGAAGACGGCGGTCGCCACGGTTAAGGCCATGCTGGATGATGACAGTGAGATTGTCACGATTATTTACGGTGCCGATACGACGGAAGACGTTGCGGATCAACTGCAATCAGCCGTTGAGGACTTAGATGATGAATTAGAGACGGAAGTTCACAGTGGGGGCCAACCGGTCTACCCATTCCTGATTTCTGTGGAATAATCGCTCGATACGAAAGGGGTCCAGGACAGTTGTCCCGGTCCTCTTTCGTGTTATGACGGCGTATTTGCCCGATGTTCGGCCTAGTCGGATAGGCGGGAAAGTCGTAAAATGAATGTAAATAGCGTTGAACGATGAAGTGTAGGTGTCAATTGGTTTAGCGCACTTCGTTAGTGGCTAAATCTTATATTTTTGACGGGGTTAGTCGTTTGTCGTCAAAAGATGATTTTATTTTTAGAGAACAATGGTAACCAAGAAAAATGATGGGAGGGGTGTTAACGTGGTCAGTTTAAATGATTCGGTCAGCGCATTAGCCGGCGTCGGGCCTAAGCGGGCTCAGGCGTTGAAGTCGTTGGATATTGAAAACGTCAATGACTTACTGACATATTTTCCTTTTCGCTACGAAGACTTGCAGGCCAAGGACCCCGCCGAACTGACCGATCAGGCGAAGGTCACGCTGAAAGGTACCGTGGCCGCCGCTCCCGTCATTTCACGGTTCGGTCGGCGGAAGACGCGTCTGAACTTTCGCCTGTTATTAGACGAACACACCATTATTCCGGTGACCTTTTTCAACCAGCCCTGGCTGAAAGACAAGCTGGAAGTGGGCAATGAGTTGGCCGTGTACGGCCGCTTCGATGCTAAGCGTCAGAGCCTGGCTGGGATGAAGATTATTGCCAGTGCCGATGGCGGGATGGGATCGATCTATCCGGCGAATAAGGAAGTGCGGCAGGGAACGATTCAGAAGTTGGTGGAGAGCGCCTACGCCACCTACGCGCCGGTCATTGTTGATCTGATTCCTGAGCCGTTGCGGGTGCAGTACCGGCTGTTACACCGGCGGCAAATGATTCATGACATGCACTTCCCGGATGGGGATGCCGCCGCACAGGCCGCACGCCGGACCGCCAAGTTTGAGGAATTTTATCTGTTTGAGACGCGCCTCCAGATAGTGAAGCAACAGGATCACACGCTTCACGGTCAGGCGCTGACGTATGATTTAACTAAGCTCAAGGCCTTCATCTCGGCGTTGCCCTATGAATTGACGACCGCGCAGAAACGCGTGGTCAACGAGATTTGTTTTGATTTAAAACGTCCCGTGCACATGAATCGGCTGCTTCAGGGGGACGTGGGGAGTGGCAAGACCGTGGTGGCGGCGATTGCCATGTACGCCGCCATTACGGCCGGGGCCCAAGCGGCATTGATGGCCCCCACGGAAATTTTGGCGGAGCAGCACGCCAATAACCTGGCGAAGTTGTTCGCCGACTTTCCGGTGAACGTCGCATTGCTGACCGGGGCCACTAAACCAGCGGCTCGCAAGACGCTGCTGCCGCAGATTGCCAACGGGACGGTAAACTTGATCGTCGGGACGCACGCGTTGATTCAGCCCGAAGTGACGTATCACCATCTCGGGTTAGCCGTCGTCGATGAGCAACACCGGTTCGGCGTGAACCAGCGGCAGGCCTTGCGTGAGAAGGGTCAGCAACCCGACGTACTGGCCATGACGGCGACTCCCATTCCCCGGACGCTGGCCATTACGGCCTACGGGGAGATGGACGTGTCGGTGATTAACGAGCTGCCGGCCGGTCGGCAACCGATTAAGACGTCGTGGATCCGCAGTAATCAGGTGGACGCCACGTTGCGGCAGGTTAAAGCCGAGTTGAGCAGTGGCTCGCAGGCCTACGTGGTGACGCCGTTGATCGAAGAGTCGGAGGCCGTCGACATGAAGAATGCCGAGGCCATCTATGCCCGCTTCAAAGAGGAGTTTGAGCCCACGTACAAGGTCGGCCTGCTCCACGGGCGGATGAAAAATGACGAGAAGAATGCGGTCATGGACGCCTTTAAGGCCAATGAATTTCAAGTGCTGGTGGCGACCACGGTAATTGAAGTGGGGGTCGACGTGCCCAACGCTACGGTCATGTTGATCTACGATGCCGATCACTTTGGCTTGGCCCAACTACATCAGTTGCGTGGCCGGGTTGGTCGGGGGAAGAAGGCCTCGGCCTGCATCTTGATTGCCGATCCTAAGAATGAATTGGCTGTGGAACGCATGACGACCATGACCAGTACGAACGATGGGTTTGTTTTATCGCAAAAGGATTTGGAATTACGGGGTCCGGGTGATATTCTGGGTAAAAAGCAGTCCGGGGTGCCCGACTTTAAGGTCGGTGATCCCGTGGCCGACCTGAACATCTTGAGTGTTGCGCAGCAGGCCGCTAAGGAAACGGTGGCATCTGCCGATTGGGCGGACAAAGACGCCAATCTGGCGTTAGCCGCTTTTCTCAGCACGACGGCCCATCAGAATACAACCATGGATTAAAAGGAGACGAATTATGAAAATTGCCGTTGACGCAATGGGTGGCGACTACGCCCCCGCCGAGATTATCAAAGGGGTTGAGCAAGCCCGCGACGCCTACTCAGACGTTGAGTTTTTGGTGTATGGCCAGGAGGAACAGGTTAAGCCGCTGATTCAAGACGACACGCGAATCACGCTGATGCCAGCCGCCGAAGTCATCACAATGGAGGATGAACCGGTACGGGCCATTCGCCGCAAGAAGCAATCAAGCATTGTCCTGGCCGCAACGGCCGTGAAGGAAGGGGCCGCGGATGCCTTCTTCTCCGCCGGAAATTCCGGTGCTGTTCTGGCCGCGGGCCTGCTGATTGTGGGGCGGATCAAGGGGATTGACCGACCGGGGCTGACCACGACGCTGCCCGTACTACGCAAGCCGGACCAATCCAGCTTTGTTATGCTGGACGTGGGGGCAAATGCCGATACAAAGCCATTTAACGTGGTCCAGTACGCCGTGATGGGGCAATACTATGCGCAGTCGATCATGCACGTGAAGCAACCGCGGATTGGCCTCTTGAACAACGGGACCGAGGCTGACAAGGGAGACATGGCTCACCAGGCCATCTATCAGGCGTTGGCCAGCATTGACAGCCTGAACTTCATCGGTAACGTGGAATCGCGAGAACTGTTGAACGGTGCGGCGGACGTCGTGGTGACCGATGGCTTTACCGGTAATGCGACGCTCAAGGCTATTGAAGGTACCGCATTGTCCATGCTCAAGCTGATTAAGGGCGAGATCATGAGCGGCGGCCTGGGCGGCAAGATCGGCGCCGGACTATTGAAGCCGGTCTTCAAGAACGTCCAGAGTGCCATGGACTATTCCCAATATGGCGGGGCGGTCTTGTTGGGCCTCAAGGCGCCGGTTGTGAAGACGCACGGCTCCAGCAAGGCACCAACCGTTAAGAATACGATTGGTCAAATCCGTGAGCTGGTCGAAACCAAGAGTGCCGACCAACTCGTCACGTATTTCGCGGACCACACCGACGAGATGGCGGCGCTGAAGGAATCTTTGAAGTAGGCTGTGGGTTGAGTTTGCTGACAAATGCGGCAGACAGAATCCCTGACAGCCGCAGGCAAAGTGGCCAGGTGGAACGAAGGTCATACGGGAAACGACTAAAGGTGCAATATTAATTTGCTAGACAAGGTCTGCCAAAACGGTTAGACTACTTATTGAATACTGTGAGCGAGGGATTAGATATGACAAGAGCAGAAATTTTTAACAAGATTGCAGACATTATTGCCGATCGCTTTGAAACTGATCGGGATCAGATCAACGAGCAGTTGAACTTCAAGAAGGACTTGGACGCCGATTCGATCGACTTCGTGGAATTTGTCTTGGAATTGGAAGACACTTTTAACGCGGAGATTTCCGATGAGGATGCCGAGAAATTGACGACCATTGGTGAAGTGGTTGACTACATCGTCGCCCACCAAGCTGAAGCAAAATAAGTACTGAGCGAGTCCGGGCCGCACCTCTTTGTCCCGGGCTTTTTCAATCAAATGGGAAATGGATGACCGGCTAAATGATTTAGCCGGCCATAAAAGCAAATAGAAATGAGGGAATTAGCGCGTGATTGTTGGATTAAATCAAGAATTAAAAGATAAGTTCAATATTCATTTTAAAGATCAATCTCTATTAGATGAAGCGTTTACGCAGGCTTCCTACGTCAACGAACACCCTAATCAGGGACTTAAATTCTATGAACGGATTGAGTTCTTAGGGGATGCCGTGATGCAGTTGGTGGTTTCCAACTATATTTTCCGGCGGTATCCGAACATGCCCCAAGGTCGTTTGACGCGGCTACGGGCGGCGATGGTCAATGAACAGAGCTTTGCTAGTTTTGCGCGTGAGTGTCACTTTGACCAATATATTCGGTTGGGTCGGGGTGAAGAGAAGGCGCAAGCCCGGCAACGTGACTCCCTGTTGTGTGATATTTTCGAATCCTTTATCGGGGCACTGTACATGGACCAAGGCTTGGATCAGGTTGTGACGTTTGTGACCGCGGTGGTCTTTCCTAAGCTAGACGAGGGCCGGTTCGATGAATTCTTCGATCATAAGACCGAGCTACAGGAGTTGGTTCAGAAGAATGGGTCGGTCGATATTGACTACCGTCTGCTGGACGAAGAGGGTCCCGACAACGACCGGGCCTTCGAGGTTGCGGTCTACGTGGACAATCAGAAATTGGGTGAGGGTCACGGCCACTCGAAGAAGCATGCCGAACAGAATGCGGCGCGCCACGCCCTGGATAATTTGAAGACAGAGTAAGGATGACTAACGATGCGGTTGAAGACATTAGAAATTAGCGGGTTCAAATCCTTTGCAGATAAAACCCGAATTGACTTTTTGCCGGGAATGACCGGCATCGTCGGCCCCAACGGTAGTGGCAAGAGTAATATCTCCGAAGCCGTCCGTTGGGTTTTGGGGGAACAATCCGCGAAGAGTTTACGGGGCAGTAAGATGCCCGACGTTATCTTTGCGGGGTCGGCGGATCGGCATCCGCTGAACAGAGCGGCCGTGTCGATTACGCTAGACAATAGCGATCACTATCTAAAGAGTGACTATACGGAACTAACCATTAGTCGGATTCTCTACCGGTCCGGCGACAGTGAGTACCAACTGAATGGTCAAAATTGCCGGCTGCGTGACATCACGGAACTGTTGATGGATTCGGGGATGGGGCAGGACTCCTTCTCGATCATTTCGCAGGGCCGAGTGGAGGCCATCTTCAACAGCAAGCCGGAAGACCGCCGAAACATCATTGAAGAGGTTGCGGGGGTTTATAAATACCGGAAGCACAAGGAAAAGGCGCAGCGAGAACTCGAAGAAACGATGACCTACCTGCACCGGGTGGAAGACATCATTGCGGAGTTGGAAGGTCGACTGGAGCCGCTTGAGGAACAGAGTAGCCTGGCGGAAGACTATCTGGACCAGCAGAAGAAGTACGCACTGTTAGAAAAGACCCAGTTGGTCCGGCAGTTGCATACGGAGCTGGCACAGAAAGGGACGGCCGATGAGGCGGTCACCGAGAAACAACAGCAGGTGGCCGATCACCAGTCCGCCGAACGCAAACAAACGGCGGCCGTACAAGCGTTGAAGCAACAACAAGCCGACCTGCTCACCCAAAAGGATGACTTGCAGGCCAAGCTTGTGGCGGCCACGCAACAGGTTGAACAGTGTCAGGGTCAGGTGAACTTGTCTGGTGAGCAGCAACGCCATCAAGACGAGCAACGGCAGGCGGCGGCCGAACAGGTCAAGCAACTCACGGCGAATGCCGAGCGTAGCCGCCAGCAGTTGGCCACCACGGAACAGGCCTTACACGATTTGACGGCGCAACTGAAGACCGCTAAGCAGGAGATTCAGACGTTGGTCAAGGCCACCGCCCCCCAGACGCTGACCGATCTGCGCGCGAAGTTAGAAGAGCTGCGGACGACCTATTTCGATCAGAAACAAGCGGTCGCCAACTGGCGTAACCAACGCCAGTATATCCAGCAGAATCAGGAACGGTTATTGCAACAGGGCGAACGGGTTGCCCGGCGGATCGCCGATTTACGCGCGGCCGAGCAACAGGCACGAGCTAAGGTTGAAACGGCGACCCAGGCGGCGACCAGTCATAAGACGGCGCTCAATGAGGCCGAACAGGCGCTGGATCAGGAAGCCGGACGCTACCAGCACCAGCAACAGACCTACCGTCAGCTTCAACACAACTGGCAGGCGGCACTCGAAGTCTACCAACGCGCGCAGACCAAGGCGGCCAGTCAACAGGCGTCTTCGGCCGAGTACGGTGGATTTTATCAGGGTGTCCGGGCAATTTTGAAACAACGCCAACGGTTCACTGGCCTGTTAGGCGCCGTGTCGGAGCTTCTCGACGTACCGGAGCGTTACACGGTGGCCGTGGAATACGCCTTGGGAGGCCAGCTCCAGCAGGTGGTGGTCGACAATGAGACTACGGCCAAACAAGCCGTGAGTTATTTGCGTCAACAACGGGCCGGACGCGCCACCTTTCTGCCGTTAACGGCCATTCGGGGGCGGCAGATTGATCACGCCACGCGCCAGCAGGTCACCCAGCTAACGGGTTTTCTCGGTATCGGGAGTGACCTAGTCAAGATTGATGCGCGTGCGCAGAGTATCCTAGGCCATCTGTTGGGGACCACCATTTTTGCGGCAGACTTAGACACTGCAGTGGCCATCAGTCAGCAGATTCATCACCGCTACCGGGTCGTGAGCCTGGCGGGGGATGTCGTGAGTGCCAGTGGCGCGATTACCGGTGGTCAAAACCGGCAGACCCACAGCAGTGTGCTCCGGCAGCAACAGGAATTGCAACAGCTCCAGGCGTCAATCGCCAAGATGAAGCCGCAACTCCAGGCACAGGAAGCCAAGATTAAGGCCGCTCGTGAAGACCTGGTCGCCAGTGAGCAGCGAAGCCAGACGCTCCAAGTCAAGATCAATCAGCTCCAGCCGCAGTGTCGGCAATTGGACGATGCCTTGGCGAGCGCACAGACGACGCTGGCTCAAGCCAGTCGGCAGGTGCAGGCAGCCCAGTTAGACATTGACCAGGCGAAGAATGCCGGGGATGACCAACAAGATGCCCATCTCGCCGAGCAGATTTTGACCGGCGAGAAGCAGATTACGACGACTGAGACGCAGGTTCAGACCGTACAGAAGCAGATTGAAACGGTCACGGCCGAACAGGCAACCAAGCAGAAACAATTAACTGAAAAGCAAGCTTGGCAGGCCGCTGCGAAGGAACGCCAGCAACAGCAACGGACGGCTTGTACCGATTTACGCCAACAGGTTGAATCTGCTCAGAACCAGATCACGCAACTAAACACCCAACTACAACAGCTGGCGCAGCGTGAGGCGCTGACTCCGGCGGCCGCTAAGCAGCAGTTGGCTCAGGCCCAGACCGATCGTCAACAGATTGAAGCCCAGCTCAAGGCCGCTGATGGGCAGTTGACCACGGTTAACGACCAGCTCGAAACGGCCGAGACCGCCAATCAACGTACCAGTGGCTTGCTGCAATTGGCCAACGATGACTTGCAGAAGGCCCAGGTACAGCAGACCCGGTTGGCCGCGTTGATCGACCAACAGCAGAATCAGTTGTCCGAGAAGTATCAGCTGAGTCTGGCGGGGGCCGAGCAGGAAGTTAGTGACTTGCCGGATAACGAGCTTGCCGTCCAACTGAAATTGCTCAAGAAGGGCCTCGACGAGATCGGGACGGTCAACGTGAATGCGATTGCCGAATACCGTGAGGTGCGGGAACGCTACGATTTTCTGACCAAACAACGTGACGATCTCCTGACGGCGCGCGATCAGTTGACGGCGACCATGGACGAACTCGACGGTCAGGTCAAGCGGCGCTTCAAACAAAGCTTCGATCAGATTGCCGCTAAGTTCGCCGCCACCTTTCAACAGATGTTTGGCGGGGGAAAGGCCGAGCTGGTCCTCACCGATCCGCACGACCTTCTGACCACCGGTATCGACATCATGGCACAGCCACCAGGCAAGAAGTTCCAGAACATGGGGCTCCTCTCCGGGGGCGAACGGGCGTTGACCGCAATTACGCTATTATTTGCTATTTTACAAGTTCAACCCGTGCCATTCTGTATTTTGGACGAAGTGGAGGCGGCCCTTGATCCGGCCAACGTGACCCGCTTCGCCCGTTATATTCACCAATTCCAAGATCAGACTCAGTTCATCGTGATTACCCACCGTCAAGAAACGATGGTGCAGGCCGATATTTTATACGGGGTAACCATGCAAGAGTCCGGCGTTTCCAAGATGGTCGCCGTGGATCTGGATCACGAAACCACTACGGAAGGGAAGCAATCCTAATGGGATTATTTGATATTTTTCGGCGCCGGGCGAAGAAAGAACCCGCCAGCGAAGCGCCAGAATCAGTTGCTAGTAGCGCGGCACCGGCAGCCACAAGTGCCGCCGCTGCAGAAAGTACGGCCTCGGTAGCACCAAGTAGCGCCAGTGAAGCGACTAGTCACGCGGCGGAAACGGCGACGCCAGAGTCTACCGCAACTTCGACCGAGAGCAGTGCCGCTGCGCCATCAACACCAGCTAGTGCGGCACCGTCATCAGTGGCCGTTGCGGAACAGTCCGCAGCGGTGTCGATGACGACCGACTCCAGTGCGGCCGTTGAACCGGCGACAACGCCAACTAGCGAGGCGTCAGTGGCCTCGGTAGCACCAGCACAATCGAGCACCGCGTCAACCGCCAGTGAAGCGTCTGGCGCAACGACTGAATCGGAGGTAGCCGGGGCATCGTCTGCCGCGACGCCTGTCGAATCGGCACCAGCGACGACGCCGGCCGACCAGAACGTCGAAAATGACCAGCCCGTCAGTGATGAACAGCTCTACGATAAAGGGTTAGAGAAGACTCGGCACACCTTTGGCGAACGGTTGAACGCCTTATTGGCGAACTTCCGGCACGTGGATGAGAGCTTCTTCGATGATTTGGAAGAAACGCTGATTGGCGCCGATGTCGGGTTCGACATGGCCGTTAAGCTCAGCGACGAATTGCGTGACGAAGTGAAGCTACAGAACGCCAAGAAGTCCGCGGATGTCCAAAACGTCGTGGTCGAGAAGTTGGTTGAAATCTATGACGCGGCCGGTAACGACGAGAGTACCGCGTTGAACATGGCTAAGGAAGGCCCAACCGTCATCCTCTTTGTCGGGGTCAACGGTGTCGGTAAGACCACGACTATTGGTAAGATGGCCAACCGGTATCACCAGGCGGGCAAGAAGGTTCTCTTGGCCGCGGCCGATACGTTTAGAGCCGGTGCCACGGAACAACTGGACGTCTGGGCCAAGCGCGCGGACGTCGATATCGTGACGGGCAAGCCGCAATCGGATCCCGCCGCTGTGGTCTTTGACGCCGTGCAGAAGGCTAAACGCGAAGACTACGATATTCTCTTTGTTGATACGGCTGGTCGGCTGCAGAACAAGGTAAACTTGATGAACGAGTTGGCCAAAATGAAGCGGATCATTACGCGTGAAATCCCGACGGCACCGCACGAAGTCCTTTTGGTGCTGGATGCCACGACTGGGCAAAACGCGTTGACGCAGGCCAAGTTGTTCAAGGAATCCACGGACGTGACGGGCATCGTATTAACCAAGCTCGACGGCACGGCCCGTGGGGGAATTGTTTTGGCCATTCGTAATGAACTGCATGTTCCCGTGAAGTTCATCGGCCTGGGCGAACAGATTTCAGACCTGCGACCGTTTGATCCTAACGAGTTCGTTTACGGCTTGTTTAAGGGGCTAATCGACGTCAAGGCGTTGGAAAAATAACGAGATTAATTGAAGGCTGGGTCGTCTTGATCGTTCGCGGTGACGACGACCTGGCCTTTTTAGTGGGATCGATTGTCAGCAAGGTTATGGGCGGTGGCGTAACCGATTAGGGGAAGATGATGGAACTGTATCACTTATGTCATGGCAGCCTTAAGGGATTTGACAAGTCGTTCCATTCTTCAAACGGTAATGCGCGGCTTAATTAGCTGATGATCGTCAGTGTAGCCGTGAGTGAGTCAAATTTGGTCTCAGCCGTGGGATTGTCCCAAGTGTTCTGCTTGGGAAAATGGCGACTTTGAGACGTGGCTTTTTCCGTCCTTCCCACCGCGTTCCAGACCAAATTTGGCGAACGGCAAGGCGAGCCACATCGAATCTAGCCGCTAACCAAGTTTGACCACGAAGTCATTTCCGATACTGGAAATGACTTTTTTGGGCTCTTTGTCAACTGTTGTTGGTAATCGGCTGTCTGAGGTTGCCTAATCGTATTATGATTAGGCAGCCTTTTTAATTCCGAATACTAGATGAATCCTTAATCTAAAGCTACTAAAACAACCGAATCCGTAGCTGACTCGCTTGATTACTTTGATTTTATTATTGATACCTTCCATTGGTCCATTAGAATAATTGTATTTTAGCGCATTGTACACAGATTCTTGGTGTTCTCTCAACGTATTTAACGGTGTTTCAAGCTCTTCGGAGTAATCATTCTTCTTGTCTAGAATGGTTACTAGTTTGGACGTGTGACGATACTTGACGGCTCGCCGAACGGTCTGTAAAAGCTCATACGCTTGGCGTAATTCATCATTGAAGCTGAGAATGTAATCGACCGTACTATTCTCAGTATTAATTCCTGAGAGATGAGTGAAATTATGATAGACGTTGAAGTTCAGCTTTTCATTAGGTTTTAAGAGTAGTTTCCAGTATCGTTTTAAGATCTTATGTTTGATATTTGAATTGGCATAGGACTTCATTATACGAACTCTCACACGATTGAAACCACGCATTATAGAACTCACGATGTGGAACCTATCGGTTACCACAATCGCGTTTGGAAAAACGGTTTCTGTCAATTGCGGATACGTGTAATTCATATCTGTCACAATGATTTTCACGCCTTCTCGCGCAGCCTTAGTATATCGATTGAAGTATTTTTCGAGATCATACAGGGTTCGTGATTCAAGGATATCGATAAATTCGTTTCGCATACCGTCCATAAAGACAAAGCTCATTGCACCTTTGGCATCTTTGGTAGACTTGACTTCATCCATATTAATAACTGCTGGCAACCAGCTGTAATTTGTCTTAATATCCGGTTGGTAGCTACGCATGATTCGTAAAACACTCGTACTCGAAATGTTTAATTCGTTTGCGATATGTCGCATTGAAACCGTCTCACTGAGCTTTACTAAACACGAGATCCGGCTGACGTTAGAGATGGTGTGGTTTCGCTGAACTAACGACGTTTCTGCCAGAAAGTATTGATGGCATTGCTTACACTTGAAATTACGTTTTTTAAGGTGAAGTTTAACGTCTCGTTCAACGGCTTGTGGGAGTTTAACCGTGGTCCAACGCCAACCGTATTTGATAATGCTCTTCTGGTTCAAAACGCCACATTTAGTACAAGCTTTTGGACGGTAGTCTAAAAGTGCCTGTACCTTGAGTGGTCCCTTTACTTCTAAGGGATTCATTATTTTCAGTTTTTTGATATTAGGGTCTTTTATCCCCAGAATAATTTTAGTATCATTGGACATAGGATATAGTCACTTTCTTTCTCTTGAAATGTGGTAGTGGATGGACATAGATCTGCGACTATATCCCTTTTTTGTACGACGAATTTACAATTGAAGTGCAACAAGTAAGAAGATAAAAAAGGAACTCATAGCCTGAGTCCTGTAAAATGAAGTCACCACAACAATCATTTAAAGGAGATTTTAGGCTATGAGTTCGTACAAACATCTTACCTTAAAAGACCGAGAATGCATACTGTTAGGCGTCACTTTAAACGATAGCTATCAAGTTATTGCGGAGAAAATTGGCTGTTCTAAAGCCACTGTATCACGTGAAGTTACACGCAATGGCGGTCGTGATGCATACTCAGCTGTCAAAGCACAAGAGAGCTACCAAAGGCGCCGACTGAAGAGCCGCCGTCCTAGACTCCTAACTGACCTGAAATTACGAGATTTTGTCCTTCGCTGCATCGTTCAATACCAATGGTCTCCCGAACAAATCTCAGGGCGTTTACTTCACGAAAATAGTGGATGGCGAATTAGTTACAACACCATTTATCGCGGAATTGAACGTGATAATTTGGGAATTAAACGTAAGAGTCGTGGCGCTCGTGGTTTTGCCCGTAAACTCCGCCATCGTGGCAAAACTCGCAAGGTCAAAGGAACAATCAATGAACGACGGGGGCGGTTTAATGATGTTCCTTCAGTCCATGAGCGGCCAGTGTCGTGTGATAACCGGAGCTGGTTTGGCCATTGGGAAGGTGACACCGTTCGAGGTAAGACTGGACGTTCAGCTTTAGTTACGTTGGTGGACCGTAAATCACGTTACTTACTATCTCAACGAGTTTCCAAAGTAAACGCCAAGAACGTTACACAAGCTATGATTGACTTATTGCATACTGTGACGCCCAAACGAGTTCGTACGCTTACGCCGGATCGTGGGACTGAATTCGCAAGATATCGTGAAATTAGTCAAGAGCTAGGTATTCCGGTCTATTTTCCAGATCCACACGCACCACAGCAACGGGGAACTAACGAGAATACAAATGGTCTTATTCGTGAGTATTTCCCAAAAGGAACTGATTTAGATCAACTCACTGACCAAGATATTTGTCAGTTCATTGAAACATTAAATAACCGACCACGTAAGGTCTTAGGCTGGAAGAGTCCATCAGAAATTTTCTTTGGAATAAAGTTGCGCTTGACTTGACAATTCGTCACCCATTTTTACTCTATACAGTATACAAAAATATCCGCTGCCAGTAACCAATTAAGTTGATTACCAACAACAGATATTTTAGAACCCTTTTTTGCCAGTTTCGGGGCGAACATCGCGAAAAAAATTGACGAAACCGCTAAAAATCGGTACTCTAGTAGAGTGTTTAAGTCCGTTTGTTTACGGTTAAGGGTGACTGAATCGTAAGTGAAACGGCGCTGGGTGACTAACTGGGAGGGCCAAGCATGGAAATTGAAAAAAATTATCGAATTAATTCCTTATTTGCGTTCTACCAGCCATTGCTGACCGCAAAACAAAATAATTATATGCAGCTGTACTACGGCGATGACTATTCTCTGGGCGAGATTGCCGAGGAATTCAATGTGAGTCGGCAGGCGGTTTACGACAATCTACGGCGGACCGAAAAGATTCTGGAGGATTATGAGGGTAAGCTTCATCTCTATCAGGAATTTACGGCGCGCAACCAACAGGCTGATGAAATTCAGTCGTACGTGGCGGATCACTATCCCCACGATGCGACGCTCAACCGGTTAGTCGCGGGACTTGAAAATCTAGAAGAACAATGAAAGTTAGGTGGCAAGACGAATGGCGTTTGAAGGATTAACAGAACGGCTACAAAACGCAATGCGTAAACTCAGAGGAAAGGGGAAAGTTTCCGAGAGTGATTTGCGCGAGACGATGCGTGAGATTCGCTTGGCGTTACTGGAAGCCGACGTTAACTTCACGGTTGTTAAGGACTTTGTCAAACAGGTCCGTGACCGGGCAATGGGTGCCGATGTGCTGGAAGGGTTAAATCCCGCGCAACAAATCGTGAAGATCGTTGACGAAGAATTGACGAAAACAATGGGGGAAGAAGCCGTTCCCCTGAACAAGTCTGAGAAGATTCCGACAATCATTATGATGGTCGGACTTCAAGGGGCCGGGAAGACCACGACTGCCGGTAAGTTAGCTCGGAAGTTGAAGGAAGACGAAAATGCGCGGCCACTGATGATTGCCGGCGATATCTACCGGCCAGCCGCCATCGAGCAGTTGGTACAGGTCGCTCAGGGAATTGACGTGCCGGTCTTCCAATTGGGCACCGACGTGGATCCGGTCGAAATTGTTCGTCAAGGGTTGGCGCAGGCCGCCGAGAACCACAACGACTACGTCATCATTGATACGGCCGGTCGTTTACAGATCGATGAACAGTTGATGGACGAATTGGCCAAGATTAAGGCCCTGGCGCAGCCGGATGAAATCCTCCTGACGGTCGATGCCATGACTGGGCAAAACGCCGTGGCCACCGCCGAAGGTTTCAACGACAAGCTCGACGTCACTGGGGTTGTCCTGACCAAGTTGGACGGCGATACCCGTGGTGGGGCCGCACTGTCGATTCGAGCCGTCACCGGTAAGCCAATCAAGTTTATTGGCCAAGGTGAAAAGATGACCGACCTGGACGTCTTCCATCCCGACCGGATGGCGTCCCGGATTCTGGGGATGGGGGACATGTTATCCCTGATTGAAAAGACCCAGAAGGAATACGACGAGAAGCAAGCTCAAGAATTAACGGAAAAGATTCAGGAAAATTCGTTTGACTTTAACGACTTCCTGGACCAAATTGCCCAGATTCAAAAGATGGGCCCCATGGATGAAATCATGAAGATGATTCCGGGAATGGCCAATAATCCGGCCATGAAGAATGCCCAGATGGACCCCAAGGATATGGAACACCTGAAGGCCGTGGTCTACTCGATGACGCCGCAGGAACGGACCAATCCCGACCTGTTGAATCCATCGCGGCGGCGACGGATTGCCGCTGGTTCCGGTCGGCCCATTCACGAGGTGAACCGCATGATTAAGCAGTTCAACCAGATGAAGAAAATGATGAACCAAGTGTCGAAGGGCAACATGTCCGGCATGGAACAGCTGATGGGCAACACGGGCATGGGCGGTGGCGCCGGCATGGGCCGCATGCAGAAGATGGCCATGAACCGGATGTCTCGTCAGATGAAGAAAAACAAGCGTAAACGCCTCAAGAGTAAGAAGAAGCGGCGTAAGTAGGTCGTTTCGAGACTGGTGCTGGTACAGCCTGGTCATGAAACGCGTGATGTAAAAAGGTAGACGCCGGGCGATTAATCCGGTATACTACCCCTAAAGCAATTCATAAGGGAGTAACTAGCAGGAATCTCTGCGGCAATATCGTCAGCAAGAAGCCAATCCGGTATTGTCTTAAATAGTGAGACTTATGTGTGTTCACAATTTTTTGTGTGCATGCGTAGGCCTCATTTTTTTAACCAGTCATCATGGGCATTAACCATGGGGACGCGTTAACTAAAATGAGGTCACGCACACCATAGGAGGAAATGGAAAATGGCCAAGATCCCAATTTACCAACAACCTGTATCCACTATTTACCAGGCCCTACAGACGGATGATCACGGGCTGAGTGCCGCTACCGTGCAAGAACGATTGGCCCGAGACGGCAAGAACGCGTTGAATCAGCAGAAGACCACGTCACTGCTCCAGAAGTTCATCGCGCAATTCAAAGATTTCATGATTATTGTCCTGCTGGTGGCGGCTCTGATCGCCGGCCTGACCGGGGAAGTTGTCGACGCCATCATCATCCTGATTGTGGTCGTCTTAAACGCCATCTTCGGGGTCTTCCAGGAGGCTAAGGCCGAGGAAGCCATCAACGCGCTAAAGGAAATGTCGGCACCCAACGCCACGGTTCGGCGGGACAACGTGGTCACGACCGTCAAGAGTGACGAGCTGGTGGTTGGTGATATCGTGTTGCTGGAAGCCGGGGACATTATCCCCGCCGATCTGCGGTTGACCGAGGTTGGTTCGCTTAAAGTCGAGGAGTCGGCGTTAACCGGGGAGTCCGTCCCGGTTGAGAAGCGTGATGACCGCCTGACGGCTAGCGACCTGGCCATCGGAGATCGGTCGAACATGGCGTTCATGAATAGCAACGTCACCTATGGCCGGGCCACCGGAGTCGTCGTTGCCACGGGTATGCAGACCGAGGTGGGCCGCATCGCCGGGATGATCGAAGACGCCGACGAGACGACCACGCCGTTGCAGGCTAACCTGACGCAACTCGGGAAGTCGTTGACCATTCTCATTCTGATCATTGCCGCCATCGTGTTTGTCATGGGGATGTGGCGTCAGGCCGAAAGCCTGATTGACATGCTGCTGACGGCGATTTCCCTGGCCGTGGCCGCCATCCCCGAGGGCTTGCCCGCCATCGTGACCATTACGCTGGCGTTGGGGACCCAACGGATGGCCAAGCGCCACGCCATCGTCCGGAAGTTGCCGGCGGTGGAAACGCTTGGGAGCACCGATATCATTGCGTCCGACAAGACCGGGACGTTGACCCAAAACAAGATGACGGTAGAGAAGGTTTACCAAGACTTACGGTTGACCGATGCGCACACGGTGGACTTTGCGCGAGATAACCGGTTGGCGCAGACTATGATTTTGAGTAACGACACCAAGATGACCGACGAGGGTTTGGCGGGGGACCCAACGGAAACGGCGTTGGTCCAATACCAACTGGACCGGCACTACCCGGTCGAGGACGTCCTGGGGACATTGCCACGGGTGGCCGAGATTCCCTTTGATTCCGAACGGAAATTAATGTCCACGATTCATCCGCTAGCCGCCGATCACTTTCTGGTTGCGGTCAAGGGGGCGCCGGATGAACTGCTGAAACGGGTCACACACTTAGCGCGGGATGGCCAAGTGGTCCCCCTGACCGATACTGATCGACAGACCATCTTGACTACGAACCATGAAATGGCGACCCAAGCACTCCGGGTGCTGGCCTTTGCCTATCGGATTGTCGACGCGGTGCCGAACGATCTGACCAGCGAACGGGTGGAAAATGAGCTGGTCTTCGCCGGCATGGTGGGGATGATTGACCCCGAACGGCCAGAGGTTGAGCAGGCCGTAGCCGATGCCAAGGCGGCCGGCATTCGACCGCTAATGATTACCGGGGACCATAAGGATACGGCCGCCGCCATTGCGACGCGGCTAGGCATCATGGAAAAAGACGATACCGCCGCGGTCGTGACCGGGGCCGAACTCGACGAGATGGACGACGCCACTTTTGCCAAACGAGTGAAGGATTTTGCCGTCTACGCGCGAGTGGCGCCGGAACACAAGGTCCGTATCGTCAACGCTTGGCAACAGCACGGTAAGGTCGTTGCCATGACTGGTGACGGGGTCAACGATGCGCCCGCATTGAAGGCCGCCGACATCGGGATTGGGATGGGCATCACCGGGACCGAGGTTTCCAAGGGGGCCAGTGATATGGTGCTGGCTGACGATAACTTCTCCACGATTGTGGTTGCGGTCGAAGAGGGACGGAAGGTCTTTGCGAACATTCAAAAGGCCATCCAGTACCTATTGTCCGCCAACCTGGGGGAAGTTTTGACGCTCTTCATGATGACCATCCTGGGCTGGCAGATCTTGGCACCGGTGCACATCTTGTGGATTAACCTAGTGACCGATACGCTGCCGGCGATTGCCTTGGGGATTGAACCGATGGAGCGCAACATTATGAAGCAGCCGCCACGGGGGCGTAAATCGAACTTCTTCTCGGGCGGGGTTTTCGGAGGAATTCTCTACCAGGGTCTGCTCGAAGGGGGCATCACGCTGTTCGTCTACTGGATGGCCATCACGTACCCCGTTCACCAGGCGGCCAACCTGGCCCACGCCGACGCCTTGACCATGGCCTTCGCCACGTTGGGACTGATTCAACTCTTCCATGCGTTTAACTCTAAGTCGATTCACGGGTCGATCTTTACGGTCGGTCTGTTCCGGAATAAGTTCTTCAACTGGGCGATCGTGATTGCCTTTGCCCTGTTGGCCATGACTATTCTGGTACCGGGCTTAAACAGCATGTTCCACGTGGCCGCCCTGAGCCTGTTCCAGTGGAGTATTGTCCTTGGCGCCTCATTGATGATGATTGTGATTGTAGAAATCGTTAAGTTCTTCCAGCGACGCGTGGTAAAATAAGCGTAATAGCTGGTTGACTGACCGAATTTAAAAATGGGGGTCGTTTACCTGAGCGACCGCCGTTTTTATTTATCAGACGATCATAGATTGGAGTGAAGGTCGTGGCATTGACGTATCAAGCCTGTTTACAGGCAACGAATGTAATTCTAGCGAGTGGTAGCGTACCGACCATCGTGGGGGAAGCCGGAATTGGGAAGTCGGCGCTGGTCGCCGATCTGGCGCGTCAACGCGGAGCAAAGCTGTTCACCACGGTGGTTAGTTTAGTAGAAAAGGGGGATCTGGTGATTCCCGTGCCACCACTGACTAGCGACTCCTTCGTCCAGACGGCCAAATACGGGTCATTGGCCGATGTACAGTTCGGCTACTCCCACACGTTGGTTGCGATGATTCGCTACGCCGAGGCCCATCCGAACCAGGAAATTATCTGGTTTCTGGATGAATTCAACCGCGGAACACAGGCGGTGCAGAGCGAACTGATGAATCTGGTCTTACAGCGGCAAATTAACACGTTGACGTTGCCAGAGCAGGTGCATTTAGTTCTGGCGGAAAATCCGGACGCTACCATGACCGGCTTCGAGCAGAGCCACTACGGCGTGACACCGGGAGATGCCGCGATTGCCGACCGGACAACTCGGCTGGTGCTGACGGCGGATGCGGATACGTGGCTGCAGTGGGCGACACAGTCGGTGGATGGCACGCCGCGGATTACGCCGCTGGTCACGGACTATTTGGCGGAGAATCCCGCTGATTTACACGTGGTTGCGACGAATACCGCCACGGCGGACGATGACTTGCAACCCACCCCGCGGGCCTGGGTGCGCGTCTCGCAGGCACTGCGGGAATTAGACCGGCAACAGCTCTTCGGTCAAACGGCGGTCATGACGGCAATTATGCAGGGAAATTTGGGTATGACGGTCGGGACGGCGTTTGCCGGGTACGTCCAGGAACAGCGTCCGGGGCTAACCGTTGAACAGGCCTATCAAGAGGCCACGGCTCCGGCGACTTTTAAGACCCTTGCGCCGGCCCAGCAACAGCAGATTTTACGCTTGTGTCTAGACGCTCAGGCAAACTGGCCGTTGACCACGGGAAGCTACGCGCAGCGGTTCAGTGAGCTGTTGGCGGGATGTCCCGCCGATGGTCAGTTTGCGATCGCCCAGGCGATGGCCGATACGCCCCAGTTGTTTGAACAACTCGCGGCGGTGACGGCTACGGCGCCGGGGGTGGCTCAACTGTACCAGCAACTCACGGCCATTGGCCAGCGTGGAAGTCAGATCGAGGTGTAGGGGATGACGAGTTTAACGCAGGATCTAAAACGCATTGCCACGGCAGCCCCGGCACAACAGGCGGTGACAACCCAGCGGGCCTACCAAAATGCCGTGATGTATCTTTTACAGACCGATCCCTTCTACGGCCGGGTGCTTAGCCAACTGGCCGTAGAAATCGGCACGGACCGCTCGCCGTTGAGCTTGCGGCCCACGGCAACGGACTGGCGACTCCGGTTGACGCCGCAAGCCATTAGTCAACAACAGTGGACGGGGGCTCAGTGGCTAGCCATGTTGCGGCATACGGTCTTACATCTGTTGTGGCAGCACCCGCAGCGCTACGCCACAGCACTCAAGACGCCGGCTCAGGCCGGACTGGTACGCTGGGCGACCGATGCGGCCGTCAACGACTATCTGACGGATCTTCCGGCTACGGCGATTACCAGTCAAAAGCTCCAGCAGTTAATCGGACAGCCGGTTTTACGCCAACAGGATTCGGCCGTGTATTTCCGCCAATTACGCGCGTGGCAAGCCCGCCACAAGCAGGCGGCTAAGGATCTTCCGGTTGGTGGCCCGGCCAATCCGGGGGCTGCGGTGGCCCGGCGCCGGGGGGACTCGGGTACTGAGCCCAGTGCCCTAGACGGCCATACGGCGTGGCAGCAGGCCGATGCGACCGCGGCGGCTAATCGAGAGCGGTGGCGCAAGCAGCTCTTCCAGCGAACGGCCGATTCCCTGACGGCTAAGCAACGCGGGACCTTACCGGGGACCATGCAGGCCGCACTGACGCCGACGATTGCGGAACACCCCTTGGATTGGCGTCAGTTGCTCAAGCGCGGTCTGGGCCAGGTACCAGCGGGGCGACAGCCGGCATTTGGTCGTTTTAATCGACGTCAACCCGCGCGCATGGAATTGCCGGGACAGATTGTGCAGACCTGGCAAGAAATTTCTGTGTTCGTGGACGAGTCGGGTTCGATGGGCAACCGGGAGATTAGCTACCTCCTCGGGCAATTGGCCACGTTATTGGTCGTTTATCCCGCGCAGGTGACTGTTTATCCGTTTGATACGGTCGTGGACCCTAAACGGCGCTTTAGTCTCCAGCGGCGGCCCCAGCACCTGATACGCACGGGTGGTGGAGGTACCCGGTTTCAAGCCGTCTTCGATGCGCTCCCACGGTTGTTACGGGGGGCCACCGGACAGCTGGTGCTCATCTTGACGGACGGTTACGGCGAACAACGGGTCCAACCGACGTTACCGGTCCCCGTGATCTGGCTACTGACCAGTCCAGAGACGGCCTTTTCGGTGAAACACGCACCGGGAACGGTCGTGAGCCTAGCGACCGATCCGCAATGGCGGGCGATAAGGAGGCAAGAGTCATGACACAACAATTAACGGCCGACGAGCTTAGGGCGCTGATTAAACAAACGGCGGCTTATCGTAATGCCCAAGCCATTCTGGCCAACGAGTGGGGGAGCCGGGCGATGGAAAATCCGCTGTTTCAGGCACCAATCACCGTAGCCGACCTGCGTTTTGCTCAGGATTTGCAGGAAGCGGGGGTCAGTAAGGTTAAATTAGACTTCACCGATTACGGGGCCGTTCAACGCTGGATTGCCGCGAATCAGCAGTTTTTAACTGCGGATGATCGGGCCTGGTTACAGCGTCCTTTTGAATAATTTCGAGGTGTAAAGAAAAAACCCTTTACATCATATCCAGAAACTGGTATATTATTACACGTTGAAAGAAATACAGGAGGTGTCTACATGTCAGTTAAGATTCGTTTAAAGCGGATGGGCTCTAAGAAGCGTCCATTCTACCGGATTGTGGTTGCCGACTCACGGAGTCCTCGTGATGGCCGTTTCATCGAACAAGTCGGAACGTACAATCCAGTTACCCAACCTGCTTCAATTACGTTGAAGGAAGAATCTATCATGAACTGGTTGAACAACGGTGCTCAACCTTCAGATACGGTTAAGACTTTACTCTCCAACGCTGGTATCATGAAGCAATACCACGAAGCTAAATACACTAAAAAGTAGTGATTAGCCATGACCGATTTTAAGGCATTAATTCTAGCAATTGTTAGCCCACTCGTGGAACATCCCGAAGCGTTGGTGATTACACCAGCGGAGACGGACCGGTTCTATGAATATCGGTTAACCGTTCATCCGGACGATATCGGGCGGGTGATCGGTAAACAAGGCCGCGTGGCGCAGGCGATTCGTACGATCGTCTACAGCGTTCGCGTTCAAGGCAATAAACGGGTACGACTCATCATTGATGACCGCCCGACAAAGACTCTCGAGTGAGGCGGCAACGTTTCCTCGAGTTTTTTTGTACGACGAATTTACAATTGAAGTGCAACAAGTAAGAAGATAAAAAAGGAACTCATAGCCTGAGTCCTGTAAAATGAAGTCACCACAACAATCATTTAAAGGAGATTTTAGGCTATGAGTTCGTACAAACATCTTACCTTAAAAGACCGAGAATGCATACTGTTAGGCGTCACTTTAAACGATAGCTATCAAGTTATTGCGGAGAAAATTGGCTGTTCTAAAGCCACTGTATCACGTGAAGTTACACGCAATGGCGGTCGTGATGCATACTCAGCTGTCAAAGCACAAGAGAGCTACCAAAGGCGCCGACTGAAGAGCCGCCGTCCTAGACTCCTAACTGACCTGAAATTACGAGATTTTGTCCTTCGCTGCATCGTTCAATACCAATGGTCTCCCGAACAAATCTCAGGGCGTTTACTTCACGAAAATAGTGGATGGCGAATTAGTTACAACACCATTTATCGCGGAATTGAACGTGATAATTTGGGAATTAAACGTAAGAGTCGTGGCGCTCGTGGTTTTGCCCGTAAACTCCGCCATCGTGGCAAAACTCGCAAGGTCAAAGGAACAATCAATGAACGACGGGGGCGGTTTAATGATGTTCCTTCAGTCCATGAGCGGCCAGTGTCGTGTGATAACCGGAGCTGGTTTGGCCATTGGGAAGGTGACACCGTTCGAGGTAAGACTGGACGTTCAGCTTTAGTTACGTTGGTGGACCGTAAATCACGTTACTTACTATCTCAACGAGTTTCCAAAGTAAACGCCAAGAACGTTACACAAGCTATGATTGACTTATTGCATACTGTGACGCCCAAACGAGTTCGTACGCTTACGCCGGATCGTGGGACTGAATTCGCAAGATATCGTGAAGTTAGTCAAGAGCTAGGTATTCCGGTCTATTTTCCAGATCCACACGCACCACAGCAACGGGGAACTAACGAGAATACAAATGGTCTTATTCGTGAGTATTTCCCAAAAGGAACTGATTTAGATCAACTCACTGACCAAGATATTTGTCAGTTCATTGAAACATTAAATAACCGACCACGTAAGGTCTTAGGCTGGAAGAGTCCATCAGAAATTTTCTTTGGAATAAAGTTGCGCTTGACTTGACAATTCGTCACCAATAAAATGGTTTCTTTCCGTTGCCGCCTTGCCGTTCGCAAAATATGAGCTGGAACGCGGTGGGGACGCGTCGAGCCTGAGGAGCGGTCTTGACGCTCGCTTGGAACCACCAAAGTCCGGTGTTTCCAAGTCGCCATTCTCTAAGAAAAACACTTAGAAAATCCCACGGCTGAGTAGTGGATATCCATTCTATTGAATGCGCCTCACACGAGTGACTGTAAGCGTGGTGGGACTGACCACCTCGCCGGAGGAGGCCAGTAATGGAGCCAGCCGTGACAACGGTGTTAGCTGGCGTTCTTGGCCAGCTTAGACCGTGGGACGACTTGGGAGACTTACGGGGTGTGTAAGGCTTCCAAGCGAGGCGGAAGCCCGTTCTTTGGCTGAATCCGGTCCCCACAGCAGGCGGAATTGCTGGCTGCCGCAGGCCACGTTGTGGGTAAGGCGGATGTACAACTACAGTTGCCAGAACAACACACCATTTAAATGAAGTAAACAAAAAAAGTTAAAGAACAAGGAGGCCAGTCAGATGGCATATTACACAGTCGGGACCATCGTCAACACGCACGGCATCAAAGGGGAAGTTCGCGTGGTCGCCATCACCGATTTTCCAGAGAGTCGGTTTGCGGTCGGTTCCACGCTCTACGCCTTTCAAAAGGGACAGAGCCAGCCGGTTAAGCTCACGGTCGCTTCCGAACGGCCCCATAAGAACTTCTATCTATTGAGTTTTGCGGGTAAGCCGTCGATTAACGATGTGGAAATCTATAAGCAGAGCACGCTGAAGGTCACCGATGACCAGTTGAAAGACGACCAACTCCAACCCGGTGAATATTACTATCATCAGATTGTCGGCTTGGACGTCGTGACCGAAGACGGCGAGAAGCTGGGAACGATTAAAGAAATCTTGTCGCCGGGCGCCAACGACGTGTGGGTCGTCGACCGGCCGGGTAAGGACGACTTGCTCTTGCCCAAGATTGACCAAGTCGTCAAAAACGTTGATCTGGACCAGCACCAGGTCACGGTAGAATTGATGGAGGGACTCGAGTAATGCGAATCGATGTATTAAGTTTATTTCCCGATATGTTTTCCGGCCCGATGCACGACTCCATCGTGGGTAAAGCCATTGAAAATGGCCATCTGACCATGCCTGTCACGAACTTTCGGGACTATTCGACCAACAAGCACGGCAACGTGGATGACTATCCATTCGGTGGCGGCGCGGGGATGTTGCTACAACCCCAACCGATCTTCGATGCCGTGAAGGCTACGCAAGAACAGGCCGCGGCCGAGGGGTTACCCAAGGGACGCGTTATCCTAATGGACCCTGCTGGCGTGACCTTTAATCAGCACGTGGCCGAAGAGTTTGCCCACGAGGAACATTTAACCTTCCTGTGTGGCCACTACGAGGGCTATGACGAGCGGATTCGCTCACTCGTGACGGATGAGGTCTCCTTAGGGGATTTCGTCCTGACGGGGGGCGAATTGGCCTCGATGGTCATGATTGATGCTACGGTGCGCCTCTTACCCGGCGTGCTGGGCAACGAAGAATCTGCGCCCGGAGATTCCTTTTCTTCCGGTCTGCTGGAATACCCGCAATACACGCGACCAGCCGATTTCCGCGGCATGAAGGTGCCGGATGTCCTCATCAGCGGTAATCACGGCAAGATTGATGAATGGCGGCAAAAAGAAGCCCTACGGCGGACCTACACGCGTCGGCCGGACCTCATCGACCATAGTAAGCTGACCAAGGAACAGAAACATTTACTGGCGGACGTTCGGATTGAAGAGGAAGAGCGTCAGGCCGCTGAACAGGAGTCAAGAAAATAACCTTTACAGGCATTTCGAGATATGATACACTTACTTTTGGCTGTTTAGCCACAAAAACAACATTCCGCTGTCGAAACTGAGAATGAGTGTTGGCGAAAGGATAGAATTAATTATGCGCCAAAATACTTTAATTGCTAAGATCAACCAAGAACAATTACGGGACGATGTTCCAGACTTCCGTGCCGGAGACACTGTTCGGGTTCACGCCCGGATCGTCGAAGGTACCCGCGAACGGATCCAGTTGTTCGAAGGTGTCGTAATCAAGCGTAAGGGTGCTGGCATCCAAGCAACTTACACGGTACGTAAGATGAGTAACGGTGTCGGTGTGGAACGGATCTTCCCATTACACTCCCCACGTGTTGCTAAGATTGACGTTATTCGTCAAGGTCGTGTACGTCGTGCTAAGCTGTACTACCTCCGTGAACTTAACGGTAAGGCAGCGCGGATCCCAGAACGCCGTCGCAACTAGTTACAGATCAAAGACCAATCACTTCGGTGGTTGGTCTTTTTCTGTGACAAAATTTGTATCGGATTGTATTCATAAAGGCACAGTCGTTGCTGTGAAACGCCTAAAGTAAAAACAGAGTTGAAGATTTAAGCCAGTGTCATAAAGTTTAAAAGGCAAGACAAAGCAGACCAACCAGTGAGGTTATCACCGATTGGTCTGCTTTTCTTTACTATAGGCGTTAGGAATGCGAATCCCTTTAAAGATTAGTCTCGCGAGTCATCGATTGCCGTTGCATGGGGCCGCATGAGCTTGAACCCAATCAGCGCGCCGCCAATCAGAATGATGACGACGGCGGCGGTAATCCCCATGGTCAGAACCGCGGAGCTAATGCCGGTCCCACTGAGGGCTTGCGTCAGTCCTAGGTTGGCGTACGTGACTGGTAGGAACTTCGCCAGCGGGGCGTAGAGCGTCTTCACGGTTTGAACCGGGAAGATGCCGTTGGCGACGCAGAGCTGTAAGAAGAACAGGACACCGATGACCAGAACGGCCAGACGACCGATGAAGAACCGCAGCACGAGTTCAACGACAAGGACGGCTAGGGCGAAGAGTCCGGTTAAGGCCATGAAGGTAAACGGTTGGGCCGCATGGAGCATGATGGCCATGCCGGCACTGGTAATCAGGGACTGTAACAGGACCCAGCCCGTTAAGTTGGCCAATTGCCGTGGCGTGTGTAGCTGTTTACGATAATCGAACCAGACGACTAAGCCGGTCAGCCCCAGGAAGGTTAAGAGCGAAACCACAAATGGTGCGATGGCGTGGCCGAAGTTTGGCACGTAACTGAAACGCTCATGAGCCAAGGTAGAGGCCGAGGCAAACATATTGGCCGTTTGGGTCGTCAATGGTGTGGCCTTCACCTGCTTGGCGCCGCCTTGTAAGGCCGTGGCTAGTTTACCGTTGCCTCGTTGGAGCTGTTGGGTGCCCGCCATTAGCTTAGGGGTGTTGGCGGCTAACTTCTGCGAACCAGTCGATAGTTGGTTGACGCCAGCGACTAGTTGGGGAGCCTGCTGATTCAGGGATTGGAGCCCACCACTGAGTTGCGTGCCGCCGTTGGCCAACTTTGAAACACCGGCAGTCAAAGCCGGAACTTGACCGTTGAGCTGGCTCAAGCCGTTAGACAATTGGTGGGTTCCCGTGGTCAGCCGGCCAGCGCCAGCGACCAACTGGCCCATGCCACCGGTTAAGGCGGGGAGCTGACCGTTTAAAAGGTCCAATCCGTTGGTAAGCGTGAGTGACCCATTGAGGAGTTGTGTCACGCCACCAGTTAGGGCCGGTAACTCACCTTTGAATTTAGCGGTTCCACTCGCCAGTTGTTGGGAGCCGCTGACCAGTGCCGGACCGTTGGTGGCGAGTTGCTGACTGCCGGCAAGCAATTGCTGCACGCCAGTGGTGAAAGCTGGAACCTTTTGATTGACCTGTGTTAAACCGCCGGCCAATGTTTGGGTGCCGCTAACGAGGGTGCCGTACTGCTTGACGAGGGCGTCGTCATTGGTGTTAACGGCACTATTGAGTTGGTTTAGTGCTTGATTTTGCTGGGTCATCGCGCCCGTGATATTGGTGAAGAGCGTCTTGAGTTGCTGGGCGTCTTGCATGACCTGTAGCAGAGCGGTCGAAGGCGTCGTCTTGTCGGTTGGGGCCAAAGCCGCTACCTCACGTTTTAACGTGTCGACTGTCTTTGACGTGGTTGACGTACTTGGCGTGGCCGTGGCACTCGCTTGGGCGAGCTCATTGGCGGCCGCCGTGACGGCTGACTTGGCAGCGGTCGTGTTCGAACGCGTTGTGGTGGTTGGCTGACTTTGACCGGCATTCGCTAAGGCTGAGGTCATGGCAGTCTTCTGCGCCGCGGTCATCTTCGTTTCCTTGGCCACAGTGGCAACCTTGGCGTCGATTTCGGCTTGGGTCATCCCGGTCGAGTGCGAGGCTGCTTGGGGCTGATCCAACTGGGCGACCGCCGTTTTTAATTTTGTCGCCGCCTGTGAGACCTTGGGGGTACTGGTCGAGGTTGCGGTGTCTTGCAGCTGGGTCAGCGTGGCTTGGACGGCCTGCACTTTGGCGGACGATGCGCTACCATTGGTGAGCGTGCCGGCTAAAGTCGCTAAATCCGTTTGAAGTTTCTGCTGTAACCAATCGCCTTGGGTTTGCAGGGTGGCGGTCCCGCTAGCGGCTTGGTCCTTTAAGCTAGTCATGGCGGTTCCCAACCGGTTGACACCGGCCTGTCCCGCGGCCACTTGACTGGCTAATGATGAGGAACCATCGCTTAACTTAGAGACGGCATCGGCTAGCGTTTGACCATTCGTGTCCAGCTGTTGTAAGCCCGTGTGGACCTGATAGACGCCGTTGACGTATTTGGTCGTGCTCGTGGCCAGCACTTGACTGCCATCGGCCAGTTGGACCACGCCGGAGGCCAGGGTACCCGTCTGGCGATTGAGCTTTTTCAGTCCGGCCGTGACCTGCGCGGAACCGTTATTTAACCGGTTAACGCCACTGGTCAGGGGAGATGTCTTGGTGGTCAGTTGCTGCAGACCGCCGGCTAACGTTGAAGAACCGGTTGAAACTTGGTTAGCCCCGGCGGATAGCTGGGCAACCCCGCTGGCTAACGGTTGGGTTTGGGCCTGCAGGGTCCGCAGCCCGGTCGACAACTGATCGGCGCCCGCGGACAGGCGGTGAACCCCTGTTGGCAATTGCTGAACTTTCGTGGTCAGTTGAAGTAAGCCGTTGTTAATTTTGTTGACGCCGGTCGTGTAGGTATTCATCCCGTCTGCCAGCGTGACGGTTCCATCCTTGAGTTGCGTGGCCCCGTGGGCGGCCGTTTGAAAACCGCGTCCGCTGGCTTTGATCTGGTCAAACATACTCAGTGCGTAGGCCTTGGTCACGGCCCGTTTGACGGCGGAATTTAATTCCGCGGCGCCCGATTGGCTGATAATCTCACCGATATAGTTCAACGAGTCGTTGGTTTTGTAGGCGAGGCGCATCTTTTGGGGATGACGAGAGGTCACGGTCGTGGCGCGCTGTGAGAAGTTAGCGGGGATGGTAACGACGGTATAATACCGATTGTGACGCATGCCCGTGGCGGCCTCCTTGGCGGAAAGGAACTTCCACCCCAACTTGTGATTATGCTTGAGTTGATGCACAACCTGTTGGCCCACCGCCAGGCGTTTGCCTTGGTAGGTAACCGGGCGATCCTCATTCACGACGGCTACCGGTAACTGACCGGTCTGGCCGAACGGGTCCCATAGCGAATGGATGACCAGTCCGGCACAAACCACGGGCAGGACCAATCCGGCGGCTAGGGCACCACCAGTTAACAACTTATGTTTCATTCTCCACACTCCTCAATAATGACTTAAAATGTATATGGCATGTCACATTATAATGCAAGACCTATCACTAATCTGCGTTCACCTCAATAAATTAGTATATGGCATGTTGCATTTATACTAAAAAATTGACTGAAAATTCAGCCATATTTTGGAGTCTACTCGTCTAGGATTTAGATTGCAAGGCTTAGCTTTTTGATGAAAGCCCATTCAAGCCTGAATTAGTTGGGTATCTGGCCAGATGTTTTTTTTCAGTGGAGAGCGGGAAATGGGGGGGAAATCATGAAAAAAACGTCTATTTTGATTAAAATTTTGATGATTTTAGTCTTACTAACGATGACGAAGGTGATTATAGTTTTGTATATTTGGGATGAGGCGATGATTATTATTCAGAGGAAACTGTGCAATAAGACTGAACGATCAGGCTTCACTTTAGCGTAAACGTTTACCCCAATGCCATTCTTTACCCGACAAACTGCTAATGAGTTGAATAGTCGTTATTCACAGCCGTCAGCAATTTCCAATGCAGGGCACGCACGTAATCTTGCAGAAACCAAACGTACGCACATTCAGCAGGAAAAGAAGTTACCGCAAACGGGACAAAAGAATGAGAACTTCCTGATTTATTTAGGAGAAGTACTGTTGGCATTATTGGCTGTACCATTTGTCTTCCGTCGTCGGCACTAGTGAATGATGTAAGGTGACAGTCGTCATTAGACTAGAAATGCCTTAGTGTCTGGCCAACCGATGTTGAAGAAAATTTGAGAGGTTCAATCCGTTTATGAATTGGGCCTCTTTTTTGAACGATAATTACACGCGTTGTATTTTGTTGTCGACATTCGCTACCAATCTTATTTTGGCTCCATTTGCAGCGACCTATGCGGGTTCCCGAGGTATCAGTACCAAGTTTCACCGAAATAAGCCTTGACGAATCAGACTTTATCGTGTATAGTTACTTCTTAGAGTTTAAGAGATGCTAATAAAGAGATTCAGAGAAATTGTTTAGCAAGCCGGAGTTTCTTAGATTTGAAAGTCGCTCGCCCATTCGTAGGAATGGCGGGCGATTTTTTTTGTGCCTCTACTTATTACTAATGTATTTTTTACTCATTTTGTTGCAGGTTTTGACCCAATAAAATAAAAAATCGTTTTATCCCATCACTCGTTCAGCCATCAATTAATTTGGTTAGATACTTCCTTAAGCCAGTCTCCCAGATTGGTTTTCACCGGGGACTTCAGTATGATGGACGGGAAAGAGGGGGAATGTGACATGTCCAAGACAGCGGTGCGACTCACAATTGAAGTGGTTGGTGGCTTGATTGTTTCGGCAGGCTTGCTGTCGTTGATTATCTCGAGCACTTACGCCTACGTTCATGCGTCCGGCGTGACCCACTACACCTTAAATCTATTGGGGATGCCCTTCTTCCACATCAGGCACGTCGCCGGGCACTTTAGCGGACAGACGGATGCCATGGGCATGGGTGTGGTTTGGCTAGTGGCGACGGTGGGCATCTTGGTCTTAGGCGAGTTGCGCCACCGGTTAGTCACCCATCGGTGGTTGTAGGGGGGCGATGCGATGCGGTTAACGACACAAAAACTCACTGGGGTGGGGATGCTGATTACGCTGGGCATCGTTTACGGCGATATTGGCACCTCGCCCCTTTACGTCATGAATGCGATTATCGATCAGGCGGGCCGGCACGAGTTGGCCACGATGACCCCCGTCATGCTGGGGAGTATTTCACTGATTTTTTGGACATTAATGTTGATTACCACGGTGAAATACATTCTGTTGGCGATGCGCGCCGATAACCGGCATGAAGGCGGCATTTTCGCCCTGTATGCGTTGGTTCGCAATCATGCCAAATGGCTGATCTTTCCGGCGCTAATTGGCGGGGCGGCTTTATTGGCCGACGGGACGTTGACGCCCGCGGTGACCGTGACCTCGGCGGTTGAGGGCTTGAAGAACCAGACGTTTGGGGCATTTCATTTCGGTGACGCGCAGGGCTGGGTCTTGCTGGTAGTCACGGGGATTCTAGTCGGTCTCTTTCTGGTCCAGCGGTTGGGAACCCAGCTCATCGGCTGGTCGTTTGGGCCCCTCATGTTGATTTGGTTTAGCTTCATCGGCTTGGTGGGTCTGTACAATTTGGCGGCCTATCCGGCGATTCTTCGGGCTCTGTCGCCGACGTACGCGCTGGCTTTTCTGGTGAGCCCCGAGAATCGGCAAGGCATCTTCATCTTGGGAAGTATCTTTCTGGCCACAACCGGTGCGGAGGCCCTGTATTCGGATATGGGGCAGGTCGGCAAACGCAACATCTACGGGACCTGGCCGTTTGTCTATCTGATGTTGATGCTCAGCTATCTGGGCCAGGGAGCGTGGATGATTCGCCACGCCGATGCGCCGGGCGTCAATCGGTTGGTCAACCCTTTCTACGCGATGGTGCCGGCCAACTGGCGGCTGTTTGCGATTGGCATTGCAACCGTGGCGGCAATTATTGCGTCACAGGCCCTGATTACCGGGTCCTATACGCTGGTGCATGAAGCCATGGGCCTCAAGCTCTTGCCGCGATTGCGTATCAAGTTTCCGGGCAATGAAATTAGCCAGCTCTACATTTCAACGGTTAATTGGCTCCTGTGTGGCGTCACGTTGAGCATCGTCTGGTTCTTCCGGACCTCGAGTAACATGGAGGCCGCCTATGGTCTGGCGATTACGATTACCATGCTGATGACGACGCTGCTGTTGCACGCGTTTCTGCGGCAACGGGGACATCGGCTGGTGGCGACGGTCTTCGTGAGCGCGTTTGGCCTGCTGGAAAGTCTCTTCTTACTGGCGAGTCTGGCCAAATTCGTCCACGGCGGGTACGTGACGCTATGTTTGACGCTGGTCATTCTCACCGTCATGGTGTTCTGGTATTACGGCAATCAGCGACGCAGTGCCCATGTGGAGGAGTCCGAACGCGTCTCGCTATTGGATTTTCTACCGCAGTTAACGGCGTTGAGTCGTGACGATCAGGTGCCGCTGTTTGCGACGAATCTGGTTTACGTGGGTCGGGTGACGCCGGATCATGAGATTAAACGAGCGGTGGTCTACTCGATTCTGGACCAACAGCCGAAGCGGGCGACGGTCTACTGGTTTGTGACGGTCAACGAGGCCGATACGCCGTATGAATGCAGTTATACCGTGGAAACGTTAGGAACGGATAACGTGATGGACGTGCAGCTGTACCTGGGCTTTAAGAAGCCCCAGCGCTTAAATGTCTACCTCCGTCAGATTGTCAATGACTTGTTGGCAACGGGGGTCTTGCCGGATCAGACACCGCGCTATTCGAGCGAGCCAAGGCGGCAGGTCGGTAACTTTAAATTTGTCATCCTCAATCAACAATTTCAGGATTTGGGTGCCCAAGATGATTTGCCGGCGGGGGATCGATTGCTGATTGGCGGTCGGCTCCTGCTGCAGCGGGTCAGCCTGTCACCTCAGCACTGGTACGGCTTGGAATTTAGCGACGTTGTCGAGGAGCGGGTGCCCTTATTTATTGGACATGCGCCGGATCGGACGTTGCGGCGACGGTAAGGCGGCCAGTACGCGACTAACATATTATAGTGGATGGCGTCCTTGTCACACTACGGATTCTAGCTGTTTTATAGCTTTCAACCTTTAGGCTTGAATCAAATTTAGCCGAAAAAAAAGTTCCCAGACATAATGCCTGAGTGAAGTGAACCCCATAAATTGGAGTGAATTTCTAAGCTACTAATTGGCTGGCATGTTCCCGGTATTTTACCGGGGACATGCCGGCCAATTTTGTTTTTATCCGGTGGTAATTGTAATAATCTACGTATTCGGTTATTGCTGCCGCAAGCTCTTGATAACTGCTATAACTGTGATTATGAACAGTCCCTACCTTGAGAATGTGGAAAATACTCTCTGCTACGGCGTTATCAAGGCATGTGGCCTTGCGGCTCATGCTTTGAAAGACTCGAGCTTCTTTGAGAATACTGATATATCGACAGTTCTGGTACTGGAATCCTTGATCCGAGTGAATAGTCATTCGATAAGGCACTTTGGGTCTTCTTACTATAAGGCGTTCTAAGGGATCAGTGACGAATTTAACTGTTGGATGCTGACTAATTGCCCACTCAAGAATTTCTCCGTTATAAAGATCAATGTAGGCAGTGAAGTATGCACGTTCATTGACGGTCTGATGACCCCAACGCACTTCGGTGACATCAGTCACGATTTTTTGAAAAGGGCGATTGGTCTTAAAGTTGCGGTTTAGACGGTTTCTAGCGATTTTACCGACAGTACCTTTATACGAGTTGTACTTCTTTGTTTGCCGTTTAAAGGCAGTGCACAATAAATTATTTTCGCGCATGATTCTCAAAACCGCCTTATGATTGACCAGTATGCCTTTATTCCTAAGTGCTAAGGTTACAGTGCGATAACCATAGTCTGGATTGTTTTGTCGAATCTTTTTGACCTCTTCAACTAACGTTGAAGAGGTGTTTTGATACTTACGATGACAAGCATCATGATAGCTACTGCTCGACATCTTGGCCGCTTTCAATACCACAACTAATTTGACGTTGAATTTACACCTTAGCTCAGTGATTAGCTGGGCTTTTTCTTGGTTTGAGATTTTTTCTGTGCTAAGGCTTCGAGTTTTTCCAAGTAGGCTACCCGAATGCGTAAAATTTCATTCTCTTCTTGAAGTTGTTTGAGTGTTTTAGAATCCTTTGATTTGTCTGTCACTTTTAAAGACCGTCCTTTGAATGGCTTCAAACGTCCTTCAATCAGCTTTCGCTCCCAATCCCATATTGTAACTGGGTTCTTTAGGCGGAAGTGGCTTGCTGTAGCTGGATATGAGGCATGATGAGTCTGTCGCCATTTGATGACTTTAATTTTAAAGGAATAGTCGTAAAAAGTCTTCTCTGAATGGTTCTCCAAGCCCGGAATACCAAACAATTTAAAATTGGCTAACCATTGATAAATGGTCGCGGAGCCTTTGATCCCATACTCTTGCATTAATTTTTGTGGCGATTTTCCTTGAAGATATTTAGTTAAGACTTGTTGTTTTATTTTAGCTGAAAACATAGTAAAACCCCTCGAGTTGGATTTACTCCAATTCGAGGGGTTCACTTCAGAGAACTTTTTTAAAATCATGATTAATCTTCGTCGTTCGCCGTGGCATTCTCCTTAGCCGACCGCTTCTCAGCGTTACGGTAGAAGATCCAAGCGACGGCTCCGAAGAAGATGGGGCCGATAATCGTCCAGAAGGCGGTCTTGTAATCGGCGTCCAGGATTGGTTGGAGGCAGGTAAAGACGATGCCGGCAATCAGAACCAAGAGCACGATACCCACGATGATATTCGTGAAGACCTTGTTCTTGTAGACCACGAATGGCCGTTCCAAGTCCGTCCGTTTCTTGAAGAAGGGGAAGGCCCCAATCAAGAAGAGGTACGGTGCCGACGTGGACACGTTGGCCATGTTAGTTAAGATTTGGTAGAATTCCTTGGCAGCGGAGCCCCCGAAGGAAACAAAGAAGATGAAGACGGCAACGACGGTGGCTTGAATCCACATGGAGTAAGCCGGCACGCCAGCCTTGTTGAGGCGCGTCATCTTCTTCGGCCATAATTTTGGTGAAGATCCTAAGATAAAGGATTTCAGTGGCGAGTAGACCAGCACGAAGAAGGACCCCAGGTAAGCCATGAACATACTCAACCCGGTTAACCGCGCTAAGACGTCCCCAATCAACACGGAAGTCCCGTGAGAGAGGTTTAGGGCGTGTCCCATGACC
This sequence comes from Levilactobacillus brevis, assembly GCA_021383565.1. Lineage (NCBI taxonomy): Bacteria > Bacillati > Bacillota > Bacilli > Lactobacillales > Lactobacillaceae > Levilactobacillus > Levilactobacillus brevis. The sequence continues at coordinate 708,213 of CP079699.1, forward strand.
AGCCCCAAGTTATTCATCAGTACATAAGTAATGTTCCCCAAGTTAACGGAACCACTACCGAGGACGTCATGCCAGTTGGCACTGATCCCCCAAAGGAAGATGGACAGGGAGTAGGCGATGGTGATGGTAATCGTGGAAATGATCAGCCCCTTAGGAAAGGTTTTTTCCGGTTTATCCATACTATCGGTGATCCCGCCCATGGATTCCATGCCGGCGTAAGCAAAGACGGCATAAATCACGAACGACAGCAGGGCCATCGGGGACTGGAATTGCGGGTTCGGTGAGGCGATGAAGCTGTGTAAGCCGTTGACTGGTTCGGCGAGTTGACCGCCGTTTAAGAACCAGATCAGGATGCTGGCGATGAAGAACAGGATGGTCAGACCCATTACGAAGATTCCACCCAATGAGGAAATCTTGGCGATGGAGCTGACACCGCGAGTAGCGAAGAAGGTGACCGCTAAGATCCACACGATCCCGAGAATCCCGATGGTTTGCGTGGAACTCAAGCCTAGAATTCCCCAGGTCTGCGTCTGGTCGCTCCCGGAAATCAGGGTTGATAGTGGAATCCAGACCTTTGTGGACGTGGACAGCATCCAGATGATCCATGAGGACAGCCAGATGAAGGTTCCGATAAAGGCCATCTTTTCACCGATGGATTCGGCTAGCCAGGAGTAGATTCCCCCCTTGGCCTCCTTAAAGGTGGACCCGTATTCTGCCAGCATCAACGCGCTAGGCAGAAAGAAGAATAAAGCGGCGAGGACGTACCAGATGATACTGGCGTAGCCCATTTGGTCGTAGGCCACGGTCCCGTTGGCGAAACCGTAGATGGCCGAAAAAATCATTAAGATCAGACTGAAGAGTCCAATCTTCTTTTGCTTTTCCATTAGATTAATATCTCCCATATTTAGTGCGGACTAGTGATGGCTAGTGCCGACTCTGTTTATAAATTCAAATCTTGGTGATAGTTGAGCGGGCCCAGGTCAGTTGCTTGGGTGATCAGGGTGGCCGCGAGCTCACGGTAACGTCGAATTCCCAATGCGGCGTTATCGTTGGCTTGTTGTGTCAAATAATGGCTGAGTTCGAGACCGCTGAGCTGTTGCCCCACGGCATCGGTCTGTTGAACGGATTGTTTAAACGCGATCCGTAAGTCCTTTTGCACCGCGCTAACGGTCGGCCAGGCTTCGTGATAGTGGGCGTCGAGCAAGACGCTGACTAGCTTGTAGACCCAATAGGCGGATTGCGGATCGTAGGTGGCTTCGCCTAAACGGTAGGCGGCCGGTGTACTGTCGATACCGGCGTAGAACGGCACGTAGACGCTCTGCGCACCGACACCCATGGCTAACCACTGAATGCCGGCCAGAGCTGGGTCCATGTCGGGCCGGAGCTGAAGGACGTGTGATTCCTGCGTCTTGGCCAGACTGACGGGCCGGAACCGTTTGCGCTGTTCCGCAGTGCCGGAGCCCACCGGATCGTAGGGCGTTTCTTCAAAATGACTACTGAGATAGCCCTGCGCGTCGTCAATGCTCAATAAATGATCGGCGTATTGAATAAATGGCAAGTCGAACGATTGTGGGTCTTGCGCAATCTCGGGATTAAACCGCCGTTGACCGTACCAGACCCGTGGGGTGTTATAGTACAGGTCGGATTGGTCCTGCGTTCCGAAGATATCGCGCCAGCTGAAGCGGTGACGCGACGGGTTCAGGTGGTTGTCGGCGACAAATTCACGCAGGTGACGCGCAAACATAAAGTTTTCGCTATCCTGAAAATCCACGTCCTGAATGGCCATCTGATTGGCCACGACAGCGTAACCGTTGTCTGGAATGCGCTGGGCGACCCAATAGTGGCCGGCCCCCGTTTCCAGGTACCAGGCTTCGTGTTGATCGGCAAATAAAATGCCGTTGGATTCGCTGGTCCCGTAGTGTTCGACGAGTTGGCCTAAGCGAGCGACACCGGCTCTAGCGGTCTTGACGTAAGGCAGAACCACGGTCACCATGGCCTCCTCACCAATCCCATCCTTAACCAGGGGATCGGCGCCTAAGACGCGTTCGTTAGAGTAGGTACTCTCGGTGGCACTCATCGCCACGCCGTACGCATTGATGCCGTCTTCCTCGAACAAGCCGTATTTATCGGTCCATTCGGGGGTGGCGGTATACTTGGCGGCCGTCAGGGGCAAGGGCATGGTGAAGCCGTTGTCCGTGCTGACGAACTGCTGCGGGATGGCTGCGGTACGAGCGGGATGGACGACGAAATGCTTGGGCCAAGCGGCCTTGGCGTCTTCATTCCGGCCAATCATAACCGAACCATCCGTCGTGGCTTGGGCACCGATTAAAATACTGGTGCAAGCGGAATAATTCATGGGAGCACTCCTTTCTGCATATTGAATAAAATTCACGTTACTTATTCTATCATTTTTGGGGCTAAACGGGGCTAGTTTCGAAGATTTTTTTAATTATTTTACATAAATTTCTCATCACAATAAATATTTATACAATTTTATGATTACGAATGCACTGCGGATCGCAATCGTTCAGGGCCGAAAAAGCTGTCAGACTGGCTGTGGTTGGACTGGCTAAGTCGCAGGAGTTGTGGTTAAATAGTGAAAACGACTGACGACGGAAAGGTGTGGGCAGAGGCATGATGGTAGAAAATAAGCGACGTGAAGTGGGGAAACACCTCTTAATTTTAGTGGGTTCGGCCATAATTACGGCGGTTGCATTAAATGAATTCTTAGTTCCCGGTAAGATTTTCAGTGCGGGGATCAACGGGATTTCTCAGATTATCGCGACCCTGTTGGCGGCCGGTGGCATTCATCTGAGCACCGGATGGTTTATCCTCCTCTTTAACATCCCCATTGGTCTGCTGGGCTGGTTCAAGGTGGGCCGTGGGTTTACCATCTATTCGATCATGGTGGCGATTCTGACTTCGATTCTGGCGATTGTGGTGCCGGTCAACAATATCTCCAATAACGCGCTGCTGGCGGCGTTATTCGGGGGCATTCTAACCGGTGTGGGTGTGGCTTATCCCTTAAAGAATGGTTTTTCGACTGGGGGGATGGACATCGTCGCCGTGGTGTTGGAGAAGACCACGGGGCGGACGATTGGCACGCTCATGATGATGATTAACTTTGGTATCGTGATTGTGGCGGGGTTCCTGTTTGGCTGGGAGAGTGCGCTATACACAATTATTTCCATTTATGCAATGTCGCGAGTGGTCGACAGTATTCACACGCGGCATCAAAAGCTGACCGCCTTTATCGTGACGGCCCAGCAGGACGTGGTGATTGCGGAGCTGAATAAGACGCTTATCCGGGGAATTACGGTGATTCCTTCCTTTGGGGCCTACACCCGCCAATCAAGTACGGTTCTGATGACAGTTATTTCGCGGTATGAACTTTATGCATTGGAGCACGCGGTCAAGGAAGTCGATCCCAGCGCCTTTGTCAACCTGGTGAACACGGTCGATATTGAGGGGAACTTCTATAATGAGACGGAACAGTTGAAGTTGCGCGAGGAGACGGGGAAAAAGTAGGCCAGTAATTGCCATTGCGCGTGGTTACCGGTATAATAGCCATATCCATAAAGAGAAGGGAACGAAAAAAATGCCAATTGTTAACATTGATTTGATTGCCGGTCGTTCACAAGACCAGCTCAAGGCCTTGGTCCAAGACGTAACGACGGCGGTCACCAAGAATACTGGTGCCCCAGCCGAACACGTCCACGTGATTCTGCGTGAAATGCAGCCTAACCGTTACGGCGTGGCCGGCGTTTTGAAGAGCGACGAAAAGTAATCAGAATTTCCAAAATCTTATAAACCGCCACCAAACCCGATACAGTCGCCTTGGTGGCGGTTTCATTTGCAAAAACGTTTGGCGCGGCGGACACTTTTCGGTATACTAGAGACAAGTGCGACATCACGGTGGATTTAGGCCGTTGCTAACAACGAATGAATGGAGAGTCTAAGACAATGAATGATCAACAATACATGATGGCAATTGACGAAGGGACGACGAGTACCCGGGCTATTTTATTCGACCGGCACGGCCAAATTGCTGGACAGGCACAGCGGGAATTTCATCAATACTTTCCGCAACCGGGTTGGGTCGAACACGATGCCAACGAAATCTGGAACGCGGTTCAGTCCGTTATTTCCGATGCCCTGATTGATTCCGACGTGCAACCGTACAAGGTCCGGGGGATCGGGATCACCAACCAGCGGGAAACCACGATCGTGTGGGACAAGAAGACGGGCGAACCGATCTACCACGCCGTCGTTTGGCAATCCAAGCAGACCAGCGACCTGGCCGATCAGTTGAAGGCCGACGGGTACACCGAGGCCATTCACGACAAGACCGGTCTGGTGATTGATTCCTACTTCTCAGCCACCAAGATTCGCTGGATCTTAGACCACGTTGATGGGGCTCAGGAGCGTGCTGAACGTGGTGAACTCCTCTTCGGGACCATTGATACCTGGATTCTTTGGAAGCTCACGGGTGGCCGGGTTCATGCGACCGACTACACCAACGCCAGCCGGACTATGTTATATAACATTCATGACCTGGTCTGGGACGATGACATCTTGAACTGGTTAAACATTCCGGCCGCAATGCTACCGGAAGTCCGGTCATCCTCCGAAATCTACGGTTACACCGCGGGTTACACGTTCTCCGGGGTACAAGTGCCGATCGCCGGGATTGCCGGAGACCAGCAGGCGGCCTTGTTTGGTCAAACGGCCTTTGACAAAGGGATGGTCAAGAATACGTACGGCACCGGGGCCTTCATCGTGATGAATACGGGTGAGGAACCGACGCTTTCCCACAATGGTCTGTTGACGACGATTGCATACGGTCTGAACAATAAGGTCACGTACGCGCTGGAAGGCTCAATCTTCGTGGCGGGGTCCGCCGTGCAGTGGCTCCGTGATGGGATGCGGTTCTTCGAGCATGCCGGAGATTCCGAGAAGATGGCGGTTGACGCCAAGACGACCGGGAACGTTTACGTCGTGCCGGCCTTTACCGGTCTGGGTGCGCCGTACTGGAACCAGGAAACGCGGGGGGCCGTCTTTGGCCTAACTCGCGGGACCACGCGTGAGCAATTTGTGCGGGCCACGGTGGAAGCCATTGCGTATCAGACGCGCGATGTCGTGGACACCATGACCAACGAGACCGGACTGGATATTCAGTCGCTGAGTGTCGATGGTGGGGCGGCCAACAATAACTTCTTGATGCAGTTCCAGGCCGATATCTTGGATACGCCGATCAAACGGGCGGCCATCAACGAAACGACGGCGCTGGGTGCGGCTTACCTGGCCGGCTTGGCGGTTGGCTTCTGGCCGAACATGGACGCCATTCGGAAGATGCACGCCTTGCGCGACGAATTTACGCCGCAGATGGCGGCCGACAAGCGCGAGAAGTGCTACAAGGGTTGGCAAGCGGCCATTAAAGCCACGCAAGCCTTTGAAGATTAGACAAAATTATTGATGATGAATGACCATTGGCCGGAGCGGTCGGTGGTCGTTTTTGTTAGGGGGCTGGTGTTTTGGCAATAGATTATTTACCGGTAATTAATACGCATTTCACGTTATTTGGCGGACACTTGGAAACAGTGCCAGCCGATTGGCAGTGGCCAGCGGAAGAACATCCGGCTTTTGAGCTGATGTATGTCCTTGAGGGGCGTCAGCGTACAATTACGGAGACTGGTGAACTCGTGTTAAAGGCTGGCGAGATGACGATTATCCCAATTGAAACGCGGCATACCAATGCGGCATTGGACCACCGAACGATGACCTACTTTTGTATGCACTTTAACCTTGATGATCCAGCACTTCGATACCTTTTAATCCGAGAGTATGCTGGTCGGATAATCCAACCGCAAGATGCCTTGTATGACCAATTACGGCGGCAAACTGAACAATTGATTGCGATGATTGGTCCAGACTATAATCTAGCGGATCAGCTGGATTTACAAGTTGGAGTCATCGATATTATTATGACGTTGGTAAAGGACTTGAAAGCTGCAGGAAAATTCACACCACAAGCGGCTGATGTTGATCAGTTTATGCTGTGCCATCAGTTGGCTAGTGATCTTAAGGCACAGCTAGATTATCAAGTTTATCATGCGGCAGTACCTCAACAACCCTCGATAACTAAAATTATTGCCAGTCACAACATCTCTCAAAGCTATGCTCTAAAACTTTTTCAAAAATATTATCATGAATCACCGCAACAATATTTAATTCAGCTCAAATTGGCAACGTCGAAGGAGTTGTTGAGCCAACCACGAGCTCGAGTCAATGTGGTTTCAGCTAAGCTGGCTTATACGGCACCCAGCCACTTCACCAGAGAATTCAAGAAACATTTCGGCCAGACACCACGAGATTATATACAAGGATTAAAAGAGAATCATACGAATTAGGGATAGTTCTATACGAATTATCCTCTTTTTTATAGCGTGAATTCAGATAGAATAGTTCTTGTAAGCGCTTTATAAACCCTTGACGAAGGATTTTGTTGATTTTAGGTAGGCTATCGGAAAGATTTACTGTTTTTCGTCAGAATGATTAAGGAGTGTTTTTTAATGGCTGATGTTGTCATGAATCCAACTCAAGAAAAAAAGAAGATGCCTAAGCGTTTAGCCTGGGGACTATTGATTGGTTGTGTTAGCTGGATGGGACCGTATTCAGGGATGAACGGGACCTTGTTGCCAGCAAAGATTGGAATGTTAGATCCCATCAATAAGGTTAAGTTGGTGGCGACCTTTGCCGCAATCGCTATGATTGTCGCAATGTTTGCGAACTTAATTGAAGGCGCTTTATCTGACAGAACCCGCTCGCGGTTTGGTAAGCGAAAGCCTTGGATTATTGGGGGAACAATTGGTAGCGTAATTATGTTTTTCGTTTTATCCTGGTCACCAACTATTCCTATTCTATTGGTTACTTGGACATTGTACCAGTTAACACTAAATGCGATAGTTGCGCCCATGGTTGCAATTATTGCCGACGCTATTGATCCAAAGTTTCGTGGAACGGTTTCATCATTTTATGGTATCGGTATGTCGATTGGGGCTTATGGTTCTGGCGTTGTTGCCTCACAATTTCTAGGTAAAGTTAATATTGGAATCTGGGTTTTTGCACTGGTTCAGGTAGTTTTGACCATAATTTCGATGTTTTTGATTAAGGAGCCTTCAAGTGCCGACGAACCTAAAGTTCCACTCAAAGGTAAGGAGTTACTGGCTTCATTTGCGTTCCCACTTCAAAATGCGCGTGATTTCTATTTAGCTTTGTTAGGTAAGTTCTTGATGATGGTGGGTTCCTATATGATTGCGGGTTATCAATTATACATTTTGACCGATTATATGCGTTTGAATCAATCAACAACATCCAGAATGGTGGCCATTATCTCTGTCATCTTAATGACCACGGCGATTGTCTTCGGTGCGGTTTCAGGCCCATTCGCAGATAAAATTGGTCGGCTAAAGATGCCTGTAGCATTGGCAACCTTAATGATTGCAATTGCCGGAATCTTTCCGTTTTTTGATGCCGCACCATGGACAATGTTAGTCTATGCTGTGCTATCTGGTATCGGAAATGGTGCCTACTTGGCCGTGGACCAAGCATTGAACATTGCAGTATTACCTAATCCTAATACTGCGGCGAAGGACTTAGGCGTCATGAATTTATCGGCCACTCTTGGCCAGATTATGGGCCCCGTTACGGCCGGTGCTGTCATCTCAATGGCAGGTTATCGAATGATATTTCCAGTCATGGCCGTCATCTGTATTATCGGTTGTGTCATGATTATGTGTATTAAAAAAGTTAAATAGGAGGAGAGAAAAGAATGACTAAAATTAAGGGTGTTAACTTGGGTGGCTGGCTCGTTCTTGAAAAGTGGATGTCTCCTCATTTGTTTGATGGGGTATCCAGTGATGATGAGTATTATTTGGCTAAGGACTTGCCAACTCGCGAGTACGAAACACGAATTAACATGCATCGTGCTGAATTTATTACCGAAGCGGACTTCATTAACATTGCCAGTCGGGGATTCAATGCCGTTAGAATTCCAGTTCCTTACTTTATCTTTGGTGATCGTGCCCCTTTCATTGGCTGTGTTGAAGAGCTTGACCGTGCATTCTCCTGGGCAGAAGCATACGGATTGAAGATTCTAATTGATTTGCATACAGTTCCAGGTAGTCAGAACGGTTTTGATAACGGGGGGATTTCTGGTGTATGTACTTGGGCACAACAGCCTCACGAGGTAGACTTCGCGTTAAGTGTTCTTCAACGATTAGCGCAACGCTATGGACATCGTTCCGGTCTACTTGGTATTGAAGTGCTTAACGAGCCAGCAACGGCAGGGATGTTTAAGTCAATGTCAACGCGTTATCAGCCAAGAGAACCAGAGTTGGCTAAAAATAATGCACCCATTACGCTGGATTTTCTGTATGACTTTTACATGAAAGCCTACAATATTTTAAGAAAAGATTTACCTGTCGATAAGGCTATCTATTTTCATGATGGTTTTGAGTTTGATGCTTGGCATGACTTTTTCGCCAACCATTCCTTTGAAAATGTTGTGTTAGATACGCATCAATACCTGATGATGGCTGAGTTATCCGGAACACCACAGACAGTTGATAATTACGTTAAAGTGATGCAGGACTTCGGCCAGAAGATTGCGGTCGTTGCTAAAGAAGTTCCGGTTGTGACAGGGGAGTTTTCACTATTTAATTCATACACCGCTGGTATTGATACCAAGGGTGGCATTAATCCAACTCAAGAAGAAATGAAAGGTCAAGTCAATCATTTAAACAAGGACGTTCTGATCCAAGCCTACCAAAAGTTATGGCGTGCTCAGATAGGTGCTTGGAACAATGGGAGTGGTTACTTCTTTTGGACTTACAGGTTAAATATTGACACGATTAACGAGCCGGCTTGGTATGGCTGGGATTCCTGGAGTGCCAGTCGTGCCTTGGATCAGCACTGGATTGATCCTAAAGATTTATAAAAGGAGCCACTTTAAACATGACTGAAATCAAGAATCCAATTTTGCCTGGCTTTACGCCAGATCCATCGATTTTGCGTGTCGATGAAGATTATTACATTGCAACGTCAACGTTTCACTGGAATCCTGGCATTCAAATCTTTCATTCTAAAGATTTAGCTAATTGGGAGCTCATTGCGCATCCATTGGCTGACGTTCCCGAAGTGGACCTTCGCGGCACTATGACGCCTGGGGGGATTTGGGCACCCGATCTTTCCTACGATGCGCAGACTAAACTTTTTTGGATGACCTATAGTAAGATGAACAATCAGGACGGTCGGATGTTTGACGCTGATAACTATACTATGTCTGCAACGAGTATTATGGGACCATGGAGCAAGCCAATCTACTTGAATTCTATCGGGTTTGATCCATCGCTATTCCATGATGACGATGGGCGTAAGTGGGTAGTCACCTTAGAGTGGGAAACTCGCCTAGGCTACCAACATCCTGGTGCAATTGTTTTGGAGGAATTTGATCCTAAACAGCAAAAACTGATTGGCGATCCTGTGCGGATCACGCGGGGTGGCACCGACCGTGGGGCGCAGGAGGCCCCACATTTGTATAAGCATGGAGACTATTACTACTTGATGACAGCTGAAGGCGGTACTGGCTATGGTCATGCAGTTGTCCTCCAACGATCCAAGCAGATTGCAGGTCCATATGAGTCAGATCCTAAGAATCCAATTGTTACTTCAACGCCGTATTACTATTATCGTCGAAATGATCCGGATGCCAGTCGTCCAGACTTGTATAACCCAGATGCACCGTTACAAAAGGCCGGACACGGGTCACTCGTGTCGACACAGACTGGCGAATGGTACATTGCACATTTATCGGCCCGGCCATTGCCAGGTCTACACTCTATTCTTGGTCGTGAAACGTCAATTCAGAAGATGGTTTGGACGGCCGATGGCTGGTTACGAATGGCTGATGGCAGTAATTTAGCCAAGGCGACGACGCCAGGAATGAGCGGCATTGAACTTGACCATGAGCAACGCCTCTTTAATTTGGTCGATGATTTTGGGCAACCACAGCTAGATCCACATTGGCTAACGCCGTACAGTCGGCCAACCAAGGACTGGATTAATTTGAACAATCAAGGCCTACGTATGCGAGGACGGCAGTCGTTCTTTTCTCGGATGGACGTGTCGTTGATGGCTACTGCCGTGACGAGTTTTCATGAGACAGCTACAACTAGTGTGAAATTTAAGCCAATTCATTTCTCGCAATCTGCGGGACTGGTGTTGTATTATGACAACCACAACTGGTTGTTTGAACGGTTGAGCTATGATGAAATTAATGATCAAACGGTTTTGGATGTCGTTCAAGCTAAAAACGGTGAGAGAACTGAGCTGGAACCCGTAAAGATTCCAGTTGCTAGTTCTGCTGCTGAACTACGAGTAACAACCAATGATGATCAGGCCCAGTTTACCTGGCGTGAGAATGTCAATGCTAAATGGGCACCGGTTGGTCAGCCCGTGGATATCAGTTATCTATCTGATGAAGATATTGACGGGTTTACTGGTCTCATGGTGGGAATCGGTACCTGGGATGCGTATCGACGAGAATCATATGCTGATTTCAGTTGGTTTATGACGGAAAACCAAGGGTAATTCGATGCCATTTCAAAGGATTGTATTTCCTTTGAAATGGCTTTTTGTATATAACATTTAATCGAAATTCAGAAAAAAATATGTTTAGAAGTGGAACAGTCAGGGCAATTGGCTAGAGCTGGTGGCATATTCTGCGAAAATGAATTGTTCAAATCCTATAGAATCAGCTTATTGCAGTACACAACCATATTTTTTCAAAAAGTATGCCACAAAATCTCCTCATTTTACATTAGTAAGAGTATCAGCATAAATAACCGGTCAATCCACACTACTGCACAGAAAGTAAATCCATGTGTTTACAGATTACTTGCGTTACAATTTAGGTAATTAAGGAGGAATCAGCGATGGCAGTGTTTACGGATAAACAGAAATTACAGATTCTTGAGGATCTCGTCGCAATTCAGTCGGTCAATGATCACGAGACGCAGGTGGCTACCTACCTGCAGCAAGTGTTGGCGGATCACGACATTCACGCGCAGTTACGCCCATTAAGTGAATCGCGGGCCAATCTAGTGGCCGAGATTGGAAGCGGACACCCCGTACTGGGTGTTTCTGGTCACATGGACGTCGTATCTCCCGGCGACCCGGCGGCTTGGCAGAGCGATCCGTTTAAGCTGACGGCCCGCGGTGGGAAACTCTACGGTCGGGGAATTACCGACATGAAGGCGGGGCTGGCCGCACTCGTCATCGCCATGATTGAACTGCATGCGGCCGGCAAGCCCACGCATGGCACCATTCGACTGATGGCGACCGTGGGCGAAGAAGTCGGTGAGACCGGGTCCGCGGCCTTCTATGAGGATGGCGCGATGACCGATGTCGATGCGTTACTGATTGGCGAACCGACCGGCTACCGCATCTTCTCTGCGCACAAGGGGTCGATGGACGTGAAGTTAACCTCACAGGGGAAGGCAGCGCATAGTTCAATGCCCGAACTGGGTCAAAACGCCATCGATCCGCTGCTATCACTACTGAGTCAGGCCAATGAAGCCTTTCGCAAGACCGATCGGGTTAACGCCGCATTGGGCGCACTAACCTTTAACACGACGGTCTTTAATGGGGGCAATCAGGTCAACTCGATTCCGGCAACGGCGACGGCGGAAATGAACATTCGAACGATTCCTGAATTCGACAACGCGACCGTTACGCAGGTCCTTCAGCAGTTGGTCACTCAGGTCAATGAACAGGGTGGCCACGTCACGATGGATATTTACATGTCGCAGTCGCCAGTCGAGGAGCCCAAGGACAACGACTTGAGTAATCTGGCCGCGGCAATCGGTGCCGGCTATGCGGGCGAACCAATTCCTAAGTTGGCTTTGCCAGCCGTGACGGACGCATCGAATCTCCTGAAGGGTAAGGGACACAACTATCCGTTCATCGTCTTTGGTCCCGGTAACGAGACGGCTCACCAGGTCGATGAGTACGTGGATCAGCAGATGTATTTGGACTTTACGACACTCTATCAGAAGTTGATAACGGCATACTTGGCGGAATAATGGCGACTGGTTCTCGGCTGGCTAGAGGCGTGGTTATTAGTGGTTATTACTGCTTAGTTGTACTTGCTGACATTTGGGGTTTTCCAAATGGTGTCCGTTCTTCTCACCACGCCCCGGACCAAATTTGGCGAACAGTAAGGTGCATAGATGGTATTCTAAGGAGACAGTCTCTGTCAGTAATGCATACAAAAAATCAGCACCGAGCAATCGAAATCATTGCTTGACGCTGATTTTTTAGAACAATTTATTCGGCCAATTTTAAATAATTCTGTAGGTAAACGGCCAAACCATCGTGGTCGTTGTCCAGCGTGGTCATGTCGTTAGCGAGTTGTTTGATTGGTGTCGTGGCATTTTGCATGGCCACCCCCCAACCCGCGTAGTCGATCATGGCGGCATCGTTGTGTTCGTCGCCAAAGGCAATGATGTTCTGGCGTTCCACGTGGTAGTGGTGAGCCAGAACTTCCACCCCAGTGGCCTTCTGCACACCCTTTACGCCGAGTTCGACCACGGCGTTGGGACCGCCCCACGGTGCCGCGTCGATCACATCACTAAAGTTGTGTCGCAGATAGCTTAATAGGTGCTCCTGATGATTGCGATCGACGGCGACCGTCAGACTAGTGGGGTTTTCGCGCAGCGTCTTCTGGTTCAGAATCTCATTGGACTGAAGCACCGTGGGGAAGAAGCCGACCTCCACCGGGTGTTGTCGAACGGCCAGAAAAAGATTCTTCCCCTCGGCCGCAATCATATTGATGCCGAGTTCCTCGCGGTGGGCGAGCAGGTCAAAGGCAATCTCCTTGTTAAAGGTATACTGGTATTCCCCCTGCCACTGCTGGTGGGGGATATGGCCCAGACTTCCATTAAAGTTAATCATGGGACCATCCAGATTGAGTTCATCGTAAAAGTTTGCCGAGATGCGGTTCGGCCGGCCCGTTACAATACTGACGATGTGACCGGCTTCGCGGGCCTGAGTTAAAACGGCCTTCGTCTTAGCCGAAATCTTGGCGTCCGCATTTAAAGTGGTGCCATCCAAGTCGATGGCAATGAGTTTTCGTTCCAACAGAGAACACCTCGCAATTTTGAAATAAAGTAACCCTTTCAATTTAACATAGTTTCTGGTTAGTTGCACCCATTTCACCCAGCGGCGGGGTAGTGCTCGACCCGAGAAACGGGTATAATAGGCAAAGTGAAAGCAACTAAATGGGATTATGTATATAGCAATCATGCTAATTGTAACTTACAAAATGGAGGCATAACGGTGAATTTACCTGAAGACTTTATCACGAAATATCAGCGATTACTGGGGGACGAGGCGGCTGATTTTTTGTCCAGCTTTGACGCGCCGAGTCTCAGTGGCTATCGGGTCAATCCGACCCACCATCATTTGGCGGCCGAACTGACGGCAACACCGGCTGTTTCGTATGAGCCACTGGGCCACTTCGGCACGGTTGGTGGGCGGACGTTGGCGCACCAGAGCGGCGCCGTCTACAGTCAAGAACCCAGCGCCATGTTTGTCGGCGCCACGGCCGCCCCACAACCCGGCGATAAGGTACTCGACCTCTGTGCGGCCCCCGGGGGCAAGACCACGCATTTGGCCAGTTATCTCCACGGCACCGGGCTACTGGTGACCAACGAGATTAATCGCAAACGGGTTAAGGTGCTGGCGGAAAACGTCGAACGCTTTGGGGTGAAGTCGGCGGTCATCTTAAATGAATCGCCGGATCGCCTCAGCCCGGTCTTCCCGGATTATTTTGACAAGGTCTTGGTCGACGCGCCGTGTTCTGGCGAGGGGATGTTCCGTAAGGACCCCGACGCCATGTCGTACTGGTCCCTGGATTACGTTCAGGAGTGTGCCACGCGTCAACGCGAGATCATGACGGAAGCCTTGAAGATGGTCAAGCCGGGCGGTCAACTCATCTATTCAACCTGCACCTTTGCCCCCGAGGAAGACGAACAGATGATGGCGTGGGTACTCGAGAACTTCCCCGAATTCCATCTGGTGCCGATCCAAAAGGTCGGAGGTGTCGTGGATGCCCGACCAGACTGGGCCAACGGCAATCCTGAATTGAAGAAGGCGGCGCGCCTGTTCCCTCATCTGATGAACGGCGAGGGCCACTTTGTTGCTAAGTTGGAACGCGACGGGGGCGAGGCTTCCGCCATTCACGGGCAAGCCAAGCTAGGTACGCCGTTGACTGGTGACCAGCGTAAGTTGTGGCAGGCCTTTGCGCAACAAGTTCTGGGCACCACGGACGTTGCGCAACTGGTCACCGTGAAGGATCAACTCTTCGCCGTGCCCGCCGACCTACCGAACCTGAAGAAATGCCACGTGTTCCGGCCGGGGTTACATCTGGGAACCTTCAAGAAGAACCGGTTTGAACCGGCCTATGCCTTGGCTCTGGCCAGTGACCCCCAGACGGTCAAGCAGACCCTGACCATCACGCGTAACCAGTGGCGGGCGTGGGTTCATGGCGAGACCTTCACGTTGGAGACGGCACCGCAGAAAGGCTGGTATCTGCTTACCTGTGCGGACCAACCCGTGGGCTTTGGTAAGGTGGTAGGCACCACGGTAAAGAATTTCTTCCCCAAGGGCCTACGCTTCACGGTCTACGATACGGATACCATCATTTAACTGATCGCGTACTGGCCGCCTTACCGTTCGCCAAATTTGGTCTGGAACGCGGTGGGCAGGACGGGCCAAGCCTGAGAAACGGTCTTTTCCCTCGCTTTGAGCCGAAAGCCCGCGTCTCAAAGACGCCAGTTTCCAAGCAGAACACTTGGAAACTCCCACGGCTGAGACCGAATTTAACTCACTCACGGCTACATGAGGTGTCTAAGCTAGCCGAACGTGGTCACTCCAGCGATGTCATCGCACGTTCAGTAGTTTTCAACCATCGTAACCGGAATCTCTGGCAGCCGCAGATGGTGTTGATAACTAGGTTAATGGCGGTAAGTTTTGTCAGCTGGGGATTGGAGCATGCTTGCGAACTTTCAATCTTTAGTCATTTAATACATCATCAAAAAGACTCCCCGGTGGGCGACCATACTGATGTTTACAATCAGCGTGATCGTCACCGGGGAGTTTTAGCTTTTTGTGGGGGGCAAAAAGCGTTATTTCGTTAAGTCGCGTTGTCGGCAATAATTTTCTAATTCGGGTGATAATAGGAGCTGTTTTTCGCGGAGTGCCGCCAAATTGCGGGTACCAAGTAACGTCATAATCGTTTTCAGACCGGTTTGCCAATCCAAGAGCATCTGGATTGTCGTGGCCTCGTCCGTCTTGATGAGGCTATGCAGAATCCGGCCGGCACTGCCGACGACGGTTGCCCCTAAGGCCAAGGCTTTGGCCGCATCGAGAGGCTGGCGAACGCCACCGGTCGCAATGGCGGTGAGCTCTGGAACCTGCCGCGCTTCGAACAGCGATTCAACGGTCGACTGACCCCAGCCAGCCAGGTAGTCGAGTTCCTTTTCCGGGCGGCGGAAGTTTTCAATTTGGGCAAAATTCGTGCCGCCACGGCCACCGAGGTCCACGTATTGCACGCCCACGCTGGCCAACTGGGTCAACGTTTCGTGAGCCATGCCAAAACCGACTTCCTTAACGATTACCGGGACGTCGAGGGCGGCCACAATTTCTCCAATCTCGTCCAGCCAGTGGAAGGCGCGGTCCCCCTCGGGCATCACCAGTTCCTGAGCGGCGTTGATGTGAATCTCCAGAGCGTCGGCGGCCAACATCTCAACCGCCGCGCGGGCCTGAGCCACGGAATGACCGGCACCGACGTTAGCAAAAACGAGACCGTCCGGATTATTTTCCCGGAGAACGGTGAAGGTGGGCGCCGCACTGGCGTCTTTTAACGCAATGCTCTGCGATCCACTGGCCACGGGCATCCCCGTGGCCGCCGCAATCCGCCCGAGCATGGCGTTAACCTTGCCCGTTCGTGGACTGCCGCCGGTCATGGCTTCAATCATTAACGGCACTGGTAGCGTCAGCGGTCCTAGTTGCGTGTGAAGGTCCACATCGGCATAGGCCATCTCAGGGAGACCTTGGTGAATGAAACGCAGCTGGTCAAATTGACTCGTTGCGGTGGGTTGATAGAATTTTTCAGCCAGCGAAAGGTGTTCATCCTTCCGGTGGGCGTGCCGTGAGAGTTCTGCCATAGCGGTCTCCTTTATTCAATCACGTGATGGACGTTTAATTTGAGAGGTTCGATGCCCCGATGTTCCCATTCTTTGAGTAGGCTGGCGAGATCCTTCGCCGCGTTGATAATCACGATCCCGCAGTCACCGCCACCGGCACCGGAAGACTTGGCGGCGCCCCCGATATGCACGGCGATGTCGCACATGGTCTTGAGCAGCTTGGTTTCGATGGTGACGTGGCTCAGGTTGGCAAGTTGGTTCAGCAACTGTCGGTTAATGCCGATCTCGGTCTGGATGGCGGTGAGATCTTGGGTGTGGAAGCCCTCAATCATGCGTTGCAGGCAGGCCTTACTTTCTCTTAGGAAGGCGTGGTAATCTTCGCGCCGGGTTGCCTTGAACAGGGCCACCTTGTCCACCAAATGTGACGTGGAGGCGGGGGTCCCGGTCCAGCCAATCATGAGGCGCAGAGATTCCGGTGGCGTCAGCAGTTCGATTTGTAGACCGGGCCAGTCCATTTGGAGCAGGTCGGTCAGGCTAATCTCACGGCGAGCGGAGGCTAACCAATCACGGTCAAACGCTTGGTAGGCGATCCAGCCCCCGTAAACGGATGCGGCGATGTCCCCCAGAGAACCGTTGCCTTGAACGTCCAAGTGGGCGATAGCGGCCAGCTTGAAGAGCCGGTCCTTAGGCATTTCGATGTCGTAGAATTGGCACAGGGCCTTGACGGTCGCCACGGTAACGGCGGCTGAAGAACCTAGGCCGTACTTCTTGCCATCGGCACTGTCCAGATCACTGTTGACGTTCAAGTGATAGATGGCTAGAGGCTTGCCCAGCGATTGGGCGTACTGTTCGGTCAATCGAATGGCCGATAAGATGTAGTGAAAGGGATTATCCCGATTGTCAAAAACGAGCTCGCTTCCCTGGCGTTGCCAGTAAAGAGAGTTCTCTTGGTATTGTTTGGAGGCGATTCGGCCGTAGTCATGGCTCGGCGTGATGGTCACGGTGACGAACTGGTTCAAGGCAACGATAATTGCCGGATAGCCCGGTTCAACCACGGCGTATTCGCCAGCAATGTAGAGTTTTCCGGGTGCTTGCGCGGAAATCAAAAAATCAGGTCCCTTCTGTAACAGTTAATAGGTTTATATGGTGCTAGAATTAGTCGTTTTATACGGATAAAACTGGAAGAAACAGCCAGTGCCAGTCAATCCAGAAATTGAATGCCCGGTCCCGGGTGGGCAACGATGACGTTGTCCGCGCCAAACTGCTGGGCGAAGCGGTCTTGAATGACCGGCACGTCGGCAGCCTGGCAAAAGACCTTCAGGTTAGGACCGGCGTCCAAGGTGTAGTAGCAGGCCACGCCGCTATCACGCAGGGCTTTGACCGTTTGCATGGCCGCCAGGGTGTCACCGTTGAAGTAGCTATAGGGTGGCCAGGCACTCAGCGTGAGCGCGTGCATGCGCATGGCGTTGGATTCCAGCGTCTCGCCCACGGTCGTAAAGTCCTGGGCAAGAATCGCCGGCTTGATGGCGGCCAGATCATCGGCCACAATCTGCTTCCAGGCGGGGTAGAACGGCGACGTGTTGACGCTGTTCTGCATGCCTTGACGCGAGCTGACCTTCTTACGCTTGGGGTCCAAAACCAATGCAATCACGGCGATGGGCCAGTCGACATTTTCCTGAAACGGGACGCCGTACGAACTGAGGTCGTCGTGTCCCGCGTGCCATTCGACGAAGCCGCCGAAGATCGACCGTGTTGCCGACCCCGAACCGCGACGGGCCAAGCGTGACAGGGCCGTGCGATCGAGGGTTAAACCAGCCGCACGACTGGCCGCACCGGCTAACGCCGCAAAAGCGGAGGCCGAGGACGCCAATCCCGCCGCGGTCGGCACGTGATTCACGGACGTTACTCGCGCAAAAGAGGTGCGCGACGACTGCTGGCGCACCAGGTTTAAGAAGCTATGTACTTTACTGACCTGTTTCACGGTGAGATGCTTGCCGTTGACGGTGACCTCATCGGTGGTCAGGCCGGTGTCGAATTCGACCGTGGTGTCCGTGTAAAACTGGTCCAAGGTGAGGGACAGGCTGCCCGTTTGGGGGATGATCAGGTCGGTATCGGCCTTGCCCCAATATTTAACGAGCGCAATGTTGGTGTGTGCTCTTGCGGTTACCGCTGCGTTCATTGGTGTTCCTCCTCTAGGTTAAAGGCTTCGATCCACGTTGCCGTGGCACCGGCCGTGATGAGACTGGCTTGTACGCGTTGAGTCGTGGTTTTATCCGGACATAGGGCAATCAGACAGCCGCCCATCCCGCCACCGGTTAATTTGGCGCCAAGCGCGCCGTTGGTCGTGGCAACGTGAATCAACCGGTCCAGTTCGGGCGAGCTGACACCCAATCCGTGTAATTGCGTCTGGGCCTCACTGATGATGGCACCCAATCGGTTGAGATCGGGCTTGGCCAGGGCGCTGCGGGCGGCCGTACTCAACTGACCGAGGGTGTGAATCTCCTGCTCCGTTTCGGTCGGCATCGTCGTCTTGCGCCGTGCGACTGCGGCCACGGCCTTTCCCGTCTGGCCCTTGATGCCGCTATCGGCGATGACCAGATAACCCTGTAAGGCAAAGGGAATCTGGGTGGTCTCCTGATGCGGAACGAACCAAATGGGGACGTCGGAACTGACGGTGGCGGCGTCGATGCCGCTGGGGTTGCCATGCGTAATCTTTTCGGCAATTTCGGCAGTAGCGAGCAGTAAGTCGCGGTTCAATGGCCGGTCAAAAAAAGCGTACATCGCCCGGGTGATTGCCACGGCGACCGCCGCCGAAGAGCCCATTCCCCGTTCGGCGGGGAGGGCGCTGGTGATGGCCATGTCAAACGGAACATCGTGGCCATCGAAACGGGTGAGCAACGTGTCAATCAACTTGGCCACGCCCGCCAGGTTCTGACCCAGTTGGTCGATGGGACCGTCAAAATACCGACTGCTGAGGTGCTGGCCTTCGCTGGTCGCCGTCATAACGACGTTGGTGGTGACCGACGGCAAAGGTAAGGCGATTGCTGGCTGACCGTACACCACGCTGTGATCACCAATCAGTATGATTTTGGCATTACTTTGTCCGCTTACCGTTTTACCCAAGGTTGCTCGCTCACTTTCTTCGTTAAATTTCCTACCAGAATATCATACTCTACTGATTCTCATTGCGCTAGTTTTGCTAACTAAAATTCGTGATTCTCCTAAAAATTAACCCTTTCTATAGAAAGTTTGGCGGAAAAACCGGTTTTTCCCCAGAAAGACGTCGCGGAACAACCACGGATAGGGCTTACCAAATAAGGGGTAAACGAGTGGCCAGTCGCGCAGTTGTTGGTGTCGGAGATTCACCGTCCGTTTAGCTAAAAACTGAACAATCATCAGCCAAATGATGGGGGTACCCAGGGGTCAGTCGCTCAGTCAACAGACTGGCCGATTTCAGTGGTGAAACGGCGTAAGTTCCCTGGGGTCAATTCACGGCCAAGGTCCAAGAGCTTTGGTGGTAGCGCCGGCCGCCTAAGTGGTGTATCATAGTGCCAGTTATTAACGCAATCGTGCAGAAATTGGTGAGCAAATTATGGATAAAGACACGGTTTACGCGGTGGTCGATATTGAAACTACCGGGACCAGTGTGACAGATGGCGACCGCATTATCCAGATCGGGTGCGTCTTCGTCCAGCACAACAAAATTATTAATCACTTCGAAACCGATGTGAATCCGCTACGAGAGATTCCCGCTGGTATTTCGCGGTTAACCGGTATTACAAATAAACGGGTCCGGCACGCGCCGCTCTTTGATGACGTGGCAGCGACCTTGTACAGTCAGTTGAGCAACACAGTTTTTGTGGCGCACAACGTCAATTTTGATTTACCCTTTATCAACGCGGAGTTTGCCCGGGTGGGGTATCCGGAACTGACCATCGAGGGCCTCGATACGGTGTCGTTAAGCCAGATCCTCTTACCCACGGCCGCGAGCTTCCGGCTACGCGATCTGAGTAGTCTCTTTAACATTGAACACGACAGTCCCCATTCGGCGGATAGTGACGCGAGCGCCACGGCGGAGCTCTTCATCTTTCTCTTCCGGCGACTGCGAGCCTTACCGCTGGTGACACTGCAACAGATGATCGACTTGCATCCAGAACTACCGCTCCAAACGGCGGCCCTTTTTGACGTGGCCTTGCGACTCAACACGGCCAAGCCGCGCAAACTGCCGGATTATTTGTACGTGAAGAACGGACTGGCTCTGCGCCGGACACCAGCATTGGCCGCAACGACGCTGGCCGAACCCTCAAAGTATCCCAAGACGAAGAAACAAAAGCAAAAGCTGATGCCGGACAACTTGGAATGGCGGCCGGAACAGGCCAAGATGATGAATTATATTTATAACAACTACGCGGCCAGTGATCAGCATCCCGTGAAACAGATGATCGTGGAGGCGCCGACCGGGATTGGGAAGAGTCTGGGGTACCTGTTGCCGATGGCGTATCTGAATCAACAGGGGCGTGCCGTGGTGATTAGCACCGCGACGACGCTGTTACAGGAACAGCTCCTAGACCAAACGTTGCCGCTGTTGAATCAGATCGTGCCATTTCAGATTAATGCGATTCTGGTCAAGGGCAGTCGCCACTACCTGGATTTGCAAAAATTTGCGGCCACGTTAAAGGTCGCCGAAAGTTCTAAGCAAACGCAGTTACTGAAACTCCGGCTCCTGGTGTGGCTGACCATGACCACGACCGGGGACCTGGATGAACTGCATCTGGCAACCTACCGTGCCCCGTACTTCCAAGAGGTGGTTCACGACGGGACGACGCAGACCGATAATCCCTTCTATGACGATGACTTCTTGCGCCGTCGAGACCAACGCATGGCCCAAGCCCAGGTGATTATTGTCAATCACGCCTATCTGAGTGAGCACGCCCAAGATCTGGGTGAGCGCCTGAATCGGCCGTACCTCGTCATTGATGAGGCGCAGCACTTGGCCGAAAGTACCCTCCGGCAACGGCGGACGCAGGTGAAGTTTGCCCAGTTGACCAACGCTTTACATCACGTGCAGCGCGACATCAACCGTGAGATTGGGCCGAGTCTCTTGGCACTCTTCGTGGGTGACACCCAGGCCACCAACACCTTACACCGGATGGTCCGACTCAGCGAAGAACTTGAAACGACGCTGAATCAGATCGTCAATCAATTATTCTTGGCCTTCTTAGCACGGCAGCGGGGAAATAACCAGAATCAGACGATTGAAAAATTAATTCCCACCGAGGCACTCGATGCGCTACGGCCCCAAACGGATCCACTCGTGGCGACCATGGTCGATGACACGACGGCATTATTGGCGGAATTGGGGGCCCTGCGACAGAGCTTCGATCGTCAGCAGGCTCGCTTCTCGGCGTCCGAGCAGCACCTTTTTGCCCAAGTCGACACGCGGATTCATCAGTTTGACGACGACGTCTCGCAGTTACAAGATATCTTCGCTCAGGTGACCAAG
This sequence comes from Levilactobacillus brevis, assembly GCA_021383565.1. Taxonomy (NCBI): domain Bacteria; kingdom Bacillati; phylum Bacillota; class Bacilli; order Lactobacillales; family Lactobacillaceae; genus Levilactobacillus; species Levilactobacillus brevis. The sequence continues at coordinate 729,984 of CP079699.1, forward strand.
ACCCATACGGCTAGCCTGTTCTGGGTCACGATTAACCACGTGGGTGACCGCAACAGTCTACAGTTTGCCAGTGGCTTATTGGCCACGGAGGGCTTCTTGCGCCGGCAAATCTACACGCATTTCCAGCCGGTCCTATTGACGGGGGCCACGCTCTTCTCCTCCGGCCGCTCGCAGTATGTCCTGGACCAGTTCGACCTGGACCGCAATGACACGGTGACCCACCGGATGCGCTCGAGCTTCGACTACGCCCAGCAATCCCGGTTGTTCATCGCGGATTCCGGTCCGGAGTTGAACCGGGTGACGCCGAGCGACTACGTGGTGTACTTGACCGCCGCGATTACGCAGATTGCTGGGGCCGTCGATAAACAGACGTTGATTCTCTTTAATTCATTGAGCGTCATCGAACAGGTCTATCAGCAGTTGGTGACTCAGCCGGAATTTGCCCAGCGTGAGATCTTTGCGCAGGGAATTAGCGGCAGTCGTGAACGGATTGCCAAACGCTTTGCGACCAGTCACGGCGCCATCTTACTGGGCGCCGCGAGCTTCTGGGAGGGCATTGATCTGCCAGCCGAACAGCTGGAACTACTGATCGTGACCCGGCTGCCGTTTGATTCGCCGGATCGGGTCTTCGTCAAGGCCGACTACGCCCGTTTGGAGGCCGCCGGAAAGAATCCGTTCTACAACGCGGCGCTACCGGCGGCGACCTTGAAGCTTCGTCAGGGTGTGGGTCGCCTGATTCGGACGCCCACGGATCACGGGGCGATTGTGATCCTAGATCAGCGGCTGATTGAACGCCACTACGGTCAAAGTATTCTCCGCGCTTTGCCAGCTGACTTACCACGAACGACTGGCGACGTGACGGCGATTTCCCAAGGTTTAGTTAATTTTTTCGAAAAAAGCCCGGCCAAACCCCAGACACCACCGGAAGTTTGATATAATTGGGAAAGATTGAATTCTGACAAGGGAGTACGATGGGAAATTGATGAGACAACAATATCAACGGCGCCAGCGACCGCACCACTGGGTATTACTCAGTGTCTTGGTCGTCATCTTGGTGCTGTTGCTGAGCGCGGGCTACGTGATCAACAAGGCCACGAAGCCCCTCAGCCAAGACCAAACGCGGGCCGAGTCGGTCGCTAAAAAGTCTGGCCATCTGACCAGCACCAGCGGGTTCTACTGGACCAATCTCGATACGACCTACTACACGGTTGCGGGAAAGAACAAGGCCAAGCAGGCCGTCTACGCCATCGTGCCGAAGTCAGGGACTAACGTTACGGTGCTGAAACAAAGCGACGGTCTTTCCCGCAATGCGGCGCTACAGAAGGTGTGGCAACACAACCCCAAGAAGGTACTTTCCGCGGCCCTCAGCCTATTCAACGGCAAGCCAGCCTGGCAGATTAGTTACTTGAACAAGAGTGGTAAGCTCTGCTACCTGACGTATCAGTACAGTAACGGTAAAGTCTTACAACAAATCTCCAACATTTAATTCAGGAGGCGGATCATATGCAAGTGTCAAAACGGGCACAGGGGGTCAGTCCCTCAGCAACGTTAGCGACCGGTCAGCGGGCACAAGCGTTGCAAGCCCAAGGCGTTGACGTCATCAACTTAAGCGTTGGTCAACCGGATTACGCCACACCGCAGTCAATTAAGGATGCGGCGGTGGCGGCCATTCAGGCTGATCAGGTCAATGGGTATACGGCGACCGAGGGCGTCTTACCCCTACGACAGGCAATTGCGGCCAATTTGGCGACCCTACACCACGTGCACGTTGATCCGCAGCGGGTGGTCGTGACCACCGGGGCCAAGATGGCGCTCTACGCGTTATTTCAGGTCCTCTTAAATCCCGGGGATGACGTCTTACTGCCGGCGCCGTACTGGGTGAGCTACAGCGAACAAGTAAAGCTGGCGGGTGGGCGACCGATTGAGGTGGCCCCAACCGCATCGCTGAAGGTCACGCCCGATCAGCTTGCCGGTGCGCTGACGCCGGCGACCAAGGCCATTGTGTTGAATTCACCGCAGAACCCTAGTGGGACGACCTATACGCGTGCCGAGTTGCAGGCGATTGGCGATTTTGCGGTGGCTCACGACTTGGCCATCGTCGCAGATGAAATTTACGGTGAACTCCTCTATGATGATGACCAACCGGCGCCGTCGATGCTGGGAATTTCACCAGCCATTGACGACCACACGGTGCTGATCAATGGGGTGTCGAAGACCTATGCCATGACGGGGTGGCGGATCGGTTATGCCGTCGCTAACGCAGAGATTACGGCCGCCTTAAAGACGGTACTGTCGCATATGACGGGGAATCCGGCGGCTGTGAGTCAGGCGGCTGCGACGGCCGCGCTGACCGGCAGTCAGGACTCGGTAGCTGAGATGAAGGCGGGCTTCAAGCACCGCCGGGATGTCATTTATCCGCAGTTGGCGGCCTTACCGGGCTTTGAGCTGACTAAGCCGGCCGGTGCCTTCTACTTCTTTCCGGACGTGACGGCCGCGATGGCGTTGAAGCATGTGACCACTACGGCGGCATTTGTGGACCGCATACTCAATGAGGCCCACGTGGCCACGGTCACCGGTGAAGCATTCGGGCTGCCCGGCCACATTCGGTTGAGTTACGCCACGGATCTGGGCACGCTACAGGCCGCCGTGGATCGGCTCCACGCCTTCATGACTGCTTAAGCCACACAACGTTTACTTTTTGAAATGTTAGACTAAAAACGATCGGACTGCCCGTGGGCGTTCGGTCGTTTCTTGCCACTGATGACGTTTAAGCGTTCGGTCAGTGGAAAAACAGGGGGATTTTGAGAATGGAAGATTTCACACAGCGTTATATTCAGGCCGGGCAGACCAGTATCGCCAATTACCTGCTGGACCATTTCCGCGAGGTGGGGATGACCACCGACCAGTTATTGGTCTTCTTGCAGTTGCGGCGCTACATGGATCGCGGCCAGAAGATGCCCGCGGCCGAAGACATTGCCGACCATCTCGGTTGGGATAAGCAGCGGGTCTATCAGATTTTACACGAGCTCATCGCCAATAAATTGATGACGATTACCAGCGTTCCGGACGGTCAGGGGCAGAAGCAAGACGCCTATGACTTCAGATTGCTGATGGAGAAGCTCAGCCAATTGGCCGTCCAGACGACCAAAAAGGAAGTTCAGACGACGGCCACGACCGATCGGGCCACCGTTTTCAACCAGATTGAAACGGAATTCGGTCGGCCGCTCTCGCCACTAGAGATGGAGAGCATCAATCAGTGGCTAGACAACGACCACTACCGGCCCGAGTTGATTCAGCTGGCCCTAAAGGAGGCGGTCCTCAGCCAGGCCTACAGTCTGAAATACATGGACCGCATCCTGCTGAACTGGGAGAAGAAGAATCTCAAGACGGCCGCTCAGGTGCAGCGGGAAAAGGAACGCCAGAATCCTCGTCCGAGTGCGAACCCAACGGCCACGCCGGGTAATGACATCCCAGACGTCCCAATTTTTAAGCTGACGGATAACTAGCGAGATTTAAGACTATCTCTTTAATTGTAAGTGTCGGGCGTGAATGGCTGGCGAACGGCAAGGCGGCCAGTACGCCACCATATACAAAAAGCAAGCGGTGCACGACCTGTTGGGCCATGCATCGCTTGCTTTTTTGCGATTAATTTAATCATCGTCATCCTTATTCTGCGTGTCGGCAGCGGAAGAGGTGTTGGTAGAACTAGAATTCGTCGTATCATTGTCGTCGTTTCCATTGTTTCCACCAGTGGTCTGCTCCGTGCTGGAGGATTCTTTGCTGGCGCTGGATTGACTAGTCGTGGACGACTCCGTCCGGTAACTGCTACTGGAGTTCGTCGTGACCTGACCGTTACTACTATAGGCCGAGGAGCTCGTGGTATTGGTTGAGCCATACTGACTGGTTGACGTGGTATCGGAGACCGTGCCCGGATGACCGGTTACGTAATACTCGGTCTTTCCATTTTGGCTGGTTTCGGTTACCGTACTTGGTTTCGTCCAGTCGGTGTTGGTACTCTTGGTTGCCAGATAGCTCATCGTATACTTGTAAATCTCTTGGGCGATGGTCGTCTGCGTCTCACTGACGTAGTGGCCCGTCTGGAACTGCTTGTCGTAACCCGTCCATACGGAGACCGAGTAGTTCTTGGTGTAGCCGGTGAACCAGGAATCCATGGTGGCACCGTCTGGCACTTTATCCGCGTAGTCATCAGGGTAGGAGTCCGTCCCGGTCTTTCCGGCTTGGTACAGTCCGGAAATGGCAGCGGAACGACCGGACCCATTCTCGTTGGTCATGACATCTTTCATCATGTCGGTCAACATGAAGGCGGTCGCGGCACTCATGGCCTTTTTCCCAACAGAAGCGTAGTTGTGCGCCTTGCCGTCTTGGGTAACGACCTTGGAGACCAGGTAAGGCTTGTAGTAGGTCCCGCCGTTCGCGAAGGCGGCGTAGGCCGCGGCCTCCTGTTCGGTCGAGATGTACAGTCCGATCCCGTTTTGCAGGGTCAACGTCTTATCAAAGGACATGCCCAAACCGTTCAGGAACGTGGTGGCTTTCTTGATGCCGACGTTCTGCAGGGTCCGAATGGCCGGAATGTTCCGGGATTCGTAGAGGGCCTTACGCATGGTAATGGTTCCTTGGTACTTGCGATCCCAATCGTAGAGGCTCTTGGTCGTCCCCGGGTAGGTAAACGCCGTATCCTTAACGGGTTCGTAGGTCGGGTAGTTCAGGTACTCAATGGCTGGCCCGTAATCCATCAAAGGCTTAGCCGTCGAGGCACTGGACCGGTCAGTCTGGACGGCCCGGTTCAGGCCGAACGTGACGTTACCGGTCTTCCGGCCACCGATCATGGCGACAACCTTCCCGTTGTTCGGATCGACGATGGTTGACCCGACTTGGAACTTGCTAGACGGGAAGCTCACGTAGCTACTGCCGTTAACAATGTTGTAAAGTTTCTTCTGGGCGCCCATGTCGAGGTTGGTGTAGACCTTCAGGCCACCGGTAGTGGTGTTGTATCCCTTGGTCTTCAGTTCGGCATAGACCTGCTTCAGGTAGGCGTCAATTACCTTGGTGGTCTTGGCACTGGCCGTGGCCGTCGACTTATGCGTCGTGGCGAGACCGGCCTTGATGCTGGTGGCCTTGGCCTGGGCTGCCTGAGCGGTGGTGATGACGTTATTCTTAGCCATGGCGTCCAGGACGAGATCCCGCCGTTTCTTGGCTAGATCCGGGTAGGTCGTCGGGTCATAGTTCGTTGGGGATTGCGGCATCCCGGCCAGCATGGCCAGTTGGGCTAAGTCTAAGTTTTTAAGATTTGTCCCATAATAGTATTGCGCCGCGGTCTGCATCCCGTAGACCCCGTTACCCATGTAAACCTTGTTGATGTAGTACTCGAGGATCTGGTCCTTGGAGTAGTTGTGGTCGACCTTCAAGGCTAACCAGGCTTCCTGGGCCTTACGCTTAAGCGTCCGGTCCGAGGCAGCGGTCGAGAAGACCGATAGCTTGACCAATTGCTGAGTTAGGGTACTCCCCCCTTGCATCCCCAGAGAGGAGCCGGTGACGTTGGCTAAGGCCGCACCGACGATCCGGATGGGGTCAACCCCATTGTTCTTGTAGAATCGGCGATCTTCGGTTGAAACAACGGCCTTCTTCAGGGCGTCGGGGATGTTCTTGGTTTTGACGTAGCTACGGTTCTGCGCACCCAGTCGGGAAATCACGGTCCCGTTGGCATCGTAGACCCGCGTCGAGGCGTCACTGGAGAGGGCCGACTGGGAAATCTTCGGTGCACTCTGCGCGTAGAAAAAGAACAGGCCGGCCCCAAACAGGATTCCGAGAACCCCGATGGCCACGATCACGAAGAGCACGCGACGGAAGGTCCGCCAACCGTTGTGTGGTCGCTGGGGGCCGCCGGACTTGCCGGTCGGTCTGACATTGCGTTCGGCATTGCGACTCATCCGGGTCTCTCTGCTTGAATTGTTACTAGACATGGTAATCTCCTTTGCGTTTAAACGTGTCAGCTACCGCTTTAGTAGTTGGTCCACGGCGTTAAGATAGGGTACCGGCAGTTGGAGCTGTGCGGTAATCTTGAAGCCTTTAGTGGCGATCTCGGTGTAGGGAATGGACTTACGCCCACCAGTCGCCTGATCGTCCCAGAAGGTAAATAAATCAGTCGCGGGGTACAGGTAGGTCTCTTGGCGGCTAACGAATTTGATAATGGCAAAACAGATACCGCCTTGAACCGTGCAGGCCCGCATGTGATCGATCTGATGTTGATGGAAGTTCTTGAGTGGAAACGACGCCTGATTCTTGGTTTCTTTGGCGTCGAAATCCAGATAGTGTCCTTGGTAGACACCGTTGTAATCGGTCGTCGACGCAGTGCTGAAGTAAGCTTCCTTGATGACGGCGGCACTACGCTTCGGATAGTCGACCTTGACGATCCGAATGGGGGTCGGCTTCTTGTGAACGACCGCCAGACCGTGTGTTTGATAATAGGTGTTGCTTTGGTTCAGTTCCTCTTCCAGCGTCATACCCCGTTTACCATAGTTGGTGTAGTGGCTGGCAAACTTGGGCCCCGTAGAATTCGCTGGCGCTTGGTAGGCATGCCCATTGGGATACCGAATAGTCATTGACTCCTCACTCCTTGTTGAAAGCTGGCTTTCATTTGTGGCCCAGTTATTGATATTATACCAAGCTGACCCAGAAATAAAAACTCCCAAACAAATTCTAAAGAAATGTTTTCTTTTTTAAAATAACTTTTCAGCTGCGGTCGTTCGTCCAATCACGGCTGGAGAGACTAGAAGGTTAGGTCGTCCACCTTGTGGGGGGTGATGACGCGTTTAATGGCGATAAGTCCTGCCACCTGGGGACTGGGGCGTGTTCGCAAACTTTCAACCTTAACCGCCCACTTTAAGACGAAACGCTGAGTTGGTAAAGTTAGCGTCCCAGCGTATTTAGTCGCGGATCTACGGTGGCTGGCTCACTGCTTTGGATACCGCAACTGTTGAAAAATACGTTTCAGCCGAGGTGTCAGCGCTTACAAACTGTGCTACGATAATTTTAAGGATCATTCATCATGAAGGGAGAACACCTATGCCAATCTTAGTCAACACACATCATTTTCACCTGCAGACGGACCACACCAGCTACATTTTTCACGTGATGGAAAATGGGGCGTTGGGTCAGCTATACTACGGCCCACGACTGCATGACCAACCAGACTTTCCCGAGCTGACGGTTCGCGAGGAGCACAGTGACATGCCCGCTTGGCGGCTGGATCACCCCGATTTCCAACCGGAAACGTTGAAGCAGGAGTTTGCCGGCTTGGGTAAGGGGGATTACCGGGACCCAGCCTTTCAAATTACCGGGCCGGATGGCAGTCGCATCAGCGAATTTCGCTATCGGGATGCGCAAGTTTTACCGGGAAAACAACGGCTACCGGATTTGCCGTCCACGTTTGACGATTGTGATGACGGTGCGCAGACGTTGGTGGTGACCTTAGAGGATGTCGTCACCAATCTGACGTTGACACTGAGTTATGCGGTCTTTCCCCACCAAGACGTCATTGTTCGTAGCGCGAAATTCACCAATCATGGGCGGGCCACGGTCATAGTCGATCGGGCGCTGAGCCTACAGCTGGACTTGCCGGACGCCAACTACGATCTGCTACAGTTCTCTGGAAGTTGGGCACGGGAACGCCACCTGATTCGTCAGCCGCTGCGCAGCGGCATTCAGAGCGTGGGCAGTCTGCGCGGGGCTTCTAGCCATCAGCAGAATCCCTTCATCATCCTAGCTCGGCCCGAGACCAACGAGGATCAGGGGGGAGCCATGGGGGTTAACCTGGTGTATTCTGGAAATTTCTTGGATCAGGTAGAAGTCGATGCCTTCGATACGACGCGACTCCTAGCCGGCATTAATCCGACAGAATTTGGCTGGCAACTCGCTCCCAACCAAAGTTTTCAGACGCCGGAAGCCGTGTTGAGTTACACCAATCAAGGGTTGAATCAACTAAGCCAGCAACTGGGGACGTTCTATCAACACCATCTGGTCAATCCCCGGTTTGCGCAGCAGGCGCGGCCCGTGCTGATCAATAACTGGGAGGGCACGTACTTCGACTTTGATGAAGAAAAGCTATTGGCGATTGCCCGGGAAGCACAGCGACTCGGTATCGAAATGTTTGTCTTGGACGATGGCTGGTTCGGTCATCGAGATGACGATACGACTTCACTGGGAGACTGGGACGTTTATGCGGCCAAACTACCGCACGGGATTGCCCATCTGGCCGACCAGATTCACGGCTTGGGGTTGCAGTTTGGGCTGTGGTTCGAGCCGGAAATGATTTCACTCGACAGTGACCTATACCGCACGCATCCTGATTGGACGGTCAGCGCGCCCCACCGGGAGATGACTCCGGGACGAAACCAATTCGTTCTCGATATGGCGAATCCAGTAGTGGTGGATTACTTATATGGAAAGATTAGTCGTTTAATTGAAGCGGCACAGCTGGACTACATCAAGTGGGACATGAACCGCAATATCACGGAATCCTTCAGCCCAACCTTACCGGCCGATCGACAGGTGGAATTCGCCCACCGGTACATGCTAGGGGTCTATCAGCTGTATGCACGGCTGACAACGGCCTATCCTGACGTGTTATTTGAATCCTGTGCGTCCGGTGGTGGCCGGTTCGACCTGGGGATGATGGCCTATGCGCCGCAAGCCTGGACCAGCGATGACACCGATGCCGTGGAGCGCCTACGTATCCAGTTCGGGACGTCTTACGGCTACCCATTAGCCATGATGGGGGCCCACGTGTCCGCGGTTCCCAACGATCAGACGGGACGCATCACGCCACTGGCGACACGAGCGGCGGTGGCCTACTTCGGTGACTTGGGTTACGAGCTTGACGTGACGCAATGTTCAGATAGCGAAAAAGCCGCGATTAAGGCCCAGATAGCCTTCTACAAGGCCCACCGTGACCTGTTCCAGCAGGGGACGTTCTACCGGTTGGACAGTCCCTTTACGGGGTCTAAAAACGTGGGCAGCTGGCAAGTTGTGAGTGCCGACGGACGCCGGTCGATTGCGGCCCGTTATCAAATCCTAAATCGGCCCAATCCCGGCTACAATCGGTTGTATCTGCAGGGACTGCAAGCCGATCAGCGCTACCGAGTTGCCGGGGATGACCACATTTACTTTGGCGATGAGCTGATGCACGCGGGTCTCTTCGTGCCACACCTGTTGGCGACGACCCAGGGCGTAGAATCTTCCGCTGATTTCAGTGCGCGGGTCTTCGTGATTGATGCGGTCGACTGACGACGCAATTGACTTGCCGTGACCCTAAAATTTCGCTACACTAGACTGGTAGCGTGTTAATAAGGGGGTAATGCGGTGAGTCGTCTGTGGTTAACGGGTTATCGAAGCTATGAATTGGGCGTCTTTGGTAATCAAGATCCCAAGTTGTTGGTGATTAAGGATACGTTGCGTAAATTACTCATTAATAAGGTGGAAGTTGGAACCGATTGGCTGATTACGGGTGGTCAACTGGGCGTCGAGCAGTGGGCCGCCGAGGTGGGCCTGAAGCTCAAACGGGATTATCCGGAGCTCAAGATTGCTATGATGACGCCGTTTGCCGAATTTGGCAACAACTGGAACGAGGGCAATCAGGCGCAGTATGCAACGCTGGCCAGCCAGGTGGACTTTCACCAGTCGGTTAGTGCACAACCCTATCATGGCCCCCAACAGTTAAGAAACTATCAAGAATTTATGCTGACCCATACGGATGAGGCAGTCATGGTATATGATTTAGAAGTCGAAGGCAAACCTAAGTATGATTACCGCGCCGTGACGCAGTTTCAGGAGCAGCATACTTATCCCTTAACACTTATCGATATGGATTGGTTGCAAGAAAGTGCCAACGAATATCAAGAAAATTTAAATAATGGTTCCCAAATCGAATGAAAACTGGTATTATATTAATTGCCGGTTTGATAAGACAACGAGGTGTAAAAATCAATGGAAAACGTTAATTTCACTCCCAAGGAAATTTTGCAAAAGCAATTTCGACAAAAGATGCGCGGTTACGATCCAGACGATGTTGATAGTTTCTTAGACAACGTCATCAAGGACTACGACACCTTTGTTAAGGAAAATCAACGGCTTCAAGAAGAAAACGAACGGTTGTTAGCGAAGGTCGACGAACTCACGAAGCAAGTGCAAGTGGGTGGCGGTCAACGCCAAGCATCGACGACTAGCCAACCGGTTTCAAGTGCCACGAATATGGACATTTTGAAACGGCTCTCCAATCTGGAACGGCACGTTTTCGGCTCACAATTAGATAATGATCCAAACGAGTCACATCGTTTGTAGAATTATAAAGACTGGTGTAAATCCTGAGTAATCGCGGTCGGCTTTTGTCGGCTGAGGAAAGTCCATGCTCGCACAGACTGCGATGTCTGTAGTGTTCGTGCTCGGTGAAAAAATAAGCCGGGGGACGTTAGCAATAACGTTACGGCGGGAAAAAACGGCTACGGCTTCGGCTATGCCCGAGTATCCCTGAAAAGTGCCACAGTGACGATACGTCTAGGGAAATCTAGGCGGTGGAACGCGGTAAACCCCTCGAGCGGGCAACCCAAACTTTTGGTAGGGGCGCTTCACATATGGAAATGAACGAAATGTGGGGGGAGAGGAAACTCTCGAGATAGATGATTACTGCCAGTCAGCCGTTTGCCTGAAACGGTTGGGTGGTACAAAACATGGCTTACAGGGATTTACACCATGTCAGGTGGGTGGGAGCTTGCTCCCACCCTTTTTTTAGACATTTTAAAGGGGTTAATCCCAAGACCACCGTGTTTGGTGGTAAACTGGTCGCAGATGGAGAGTGGGACAAGAGGCGAATAGTCGGTGAGCATTAAGATAGATCACCGAATAATCCCAGGCTTGGATCAGTCTTAAGCGAAACCACCTGCCCTTTGGCGTACGTTTTGGCTATTTAAATTGGCGACACCAGAGTTTGGGCAGTTCTGTCCCAACTCGTCAGGCGTTCAGAATCGTGGAATCAACAGTGATATGAGGAGGATGTTATGAAGAAATTTCATTTATACGCCGCAACGGCTAGCGGCATTGAAGCGTTGGCTGGTCGGGAATTACGTGATTTGGGTTACGAGACGCAGGTTGAAAACGGCCGGGTCCGGTTTGACGGGACGGTCGAGGATATCTTGCGGACAAATCTGTGGTTGCGGACGGCCGATCGGGTGCGGATCATCGTGGCCGAGTTTGACGCGGTGACCTTCGATGAGCTGTTTGAAGCCACCAAGGCGGTCGCCTGGGACGAGTTATTGCCGATGGATGCGGCCTTCCCCGTTGAAGGGCGGTCTAAGAAGTCGCAGTTACATAGTGTGCCGGACGCACAGGCCATCGTGAAGAAGGCCGTGGCCACCAAGCTGGCGGCCGTCTATCACCGGCGGACGCGGATGCCGGAAACGGGCGCAACTTATCCGTTGGAAGTCATGATCGATAAGGATCACGTCATGCTGACACTAGATACCACCGGTCCCAGCCTCTTCAAGCGGGGCTACCGGGTTGGCAAGGGGGGCGCGCCGATTAAGGAAAACATGGCGGCGGCCCTGATTGCACTGACCAGCTGGCACAAGGACATGCCGTTCTGGGATCCCGTCTGCGGGTCCGGGACGATTCCGATCGAAGCCGCATTGATCGGGCGGAACCTCGCCCCCGGCTTTAACCGCGACTTCACCTGCGAAAGTTGGGAATGGGTGCCACAAGAGTTGAGCGATAAGGTCCGGGACGAGGCCGATGCCAAGGCGGACTATGACACGCCGCTCCAAATTTTTGGGACCGATATCGACGAGAACATGGTTGCGATTGCCAAGAAGAACGCCGAGGAAGCTGGCTTGTCTCAGGACGTCACGTTCCGCCAATTGGCCGTACAGGATTTTCAAACGGATCTGAAGCACGGGGTCATCGTCGCCAACCCACCTTACGGGGAACGGTTGAGCGATCAGGCCAGCGTGCGGGAACTCTACAAGCAGATGGGCCAGGTCTTTAAGCCGTACACCGATTGGTCCAAGTACATCTTGACGGCTGACTTGGAATTCGAACACTTCTACGGTCAAAAGGCCACGAAGACCCGGAAACTTTACAACGGGGCGCTGCGGACGGATTACTTCCAGTTCTGGGCGCAACGGCAACCACGACAACACAAGGGGTAATGTTTGGTGATTAAAGCGGATTGTATCTTTTGTCAAAAATCTGAGATCGTCCTCGAAAATGACTTGGCCAAGGCTTTCTGGGATATCCATCCGGTCCGGAAGGGTCATCTGTTAATTGTGCCCAAGCAGCACTATGCCACGTATTTCGATGTGCCGGTAGCGACTAAGCAGGCACTCGATGAGTTGATGATGGCTGGAAAACACTTGCTCGATGAGCGCTACCAACCGGCCGGCTATAACATTGGCATCAATGTTAATCCGGCCGGCGGGCAAACCGTCATGCACGCGCACATCCATCTCATTCCCCGGTATACGGGGGATGTAAAGGACCCGCGGGGCGGTATTCGCAAGATGATTCCCCACGCGGTCAAAAACTGGCGCCGGTAAAACGTCGTGGCTTAGTTTGGCTTTAGCTGGTCGCCTTACTGTTCGCATCAGCTAGGCTGGAACGCTGAGACTTAAAAGTAAATGGTAAAAAATAAAAGGTGGTCAGCGACAACTGACCACCCAGCAGGTCAGTCACCGCGGTTACGCGGGGCTGGCTTTTTTGTTTTTTTTTCAAAAAGCATGTAAGGAAAGATAACATAGTAATCCGGCTTAGCCGGGTCCATGCTAGACCAAATCGTTTATGGGGCGGTGTTAGTAAGTCAAAACGGCAAACAATAGGCTATTCTAACCCCCAAAGTAGACGTGGACCATTTTCAATGTTAGAATTTGTGACATTAAGAGATAAAGAGGGCGTCGCAGATGAATCTTGCTAACACCGCATTTGTTTTAGTTGCTAGTATCCTGGTCTTGTTTATGACTCCGGGGTTGGCCTTTTTCTACGGGGGGCTGGTGTCCGAGAAGAACGTTGTCAACACCATGCTATCGGTCTTTATCATGACCGGCGTGGCCATTCTATTGTGGATCTTTCTGGGTTACAGCATGGCCTTTTCCGGAAACATCGCGGGGATCGTGGGGAACCTACACCACGTCTTCATGGCGGGAGTCAACCTCGCGAGTCTCACGGCGAGCCACATTCCAGTGGGGTCTTACTCCCTGTTTCAAATGATGTTTGCCATCATTACGCCAGCGCTGTTCGTTGGCGCGGTCGTTGGTCGGATTCGGTTCAAGTTTTTACTGGTCTTTCTGATTGTTTGGTCCATCTTCATCTACTACCCGATGGTGCACTTGGTTTGGAGTCCGCTCGGCTGGCTGGCTAAGCTGGGGGTTTTGGACTTCGCGGGTGGCACGGTCGTCCACATCAATGCCGGGGTAACGGCTCTGGTTTTATCCGCTTGGTTAGGACCACGGTTGACGGGTAATCGCGACAATCCCCACTACAACTTGCCTTGGGTCTTGCTGGGGACGGCCATCTTATGGATTGGCTGGTACGGTTTCAATGCCGGCAGTGCCTTAGCCGTTAACGGTGTGGCGATGCAGGCGGCGATTACCAGTACCGTGGCCACGGCCATGGCGATGGTGACCTGGATGTTTCTGGATATCTGGACCGCGGGGAAACCCACGCTGGTCGGCGTCTGCACGGGAACCTTGTGTGGTCTCGTGGCGATTACACCGGCCGCCGGTTATGTGACGGTCATGGGCTCCGTCGCCATTGGTCTCGTCGCGACGTGTACCAGCTACGCGTTCATTCACTTGCTGAAGCCGCGGTTGGGGGTAGACGATGCGCTGGATGCCTTCGGTTGTCATGGTGTCAGTGGGATTGTTGGGAGTATCCTCACGGGAATCTTCGCGACCAAGGCCGTTAACCCGACCATTACGGAAAATGGGTTGGCGTACGGTGGCGGCTGGCACCTCTTTGGCATTCAACTGCTGGCCACGGCCTTCACGATTGCCTTTGTGGCGGTCGTGGGCTGCGTCCTCGTCGTGGTTCTACGGCGTTTCATGCCAATGCGGGTCACGGCCGGTGAAGAGGAATTAGGCTTGGATCAAGGCGAACACGGCGAACAAGCCGATTACGCCGTGGGCTTGAGCGAACGGTTGATGGATGAACAACCGGACCAGGAGCGGTACGCCTCGGAATTCCGTGGGCAACTCCAACATCTGGACCATCCGCTCCCTAACCATGGCAATAGCCACTGAGTGCGGGCGTTCGCAAAAGTTAGTGACTTTATTAAGCTTGGTCAAAGTCGTTGTCGTCCACCAGAGAACCTGCTAAACTATGGATGTGGTTAGGGGCCACGTAGATTTGAATAGCTTAGGGGGGAGCAATATGAAAAAAGACACGATTGCTTTGACGGTATTAGTGATCTTGGCAGTGGGCTTCTTGAGTCTGGTGCTGGTCTTAATGAAGTCACCGATGTGGATCGCCTTTCCAGCCATCTTTGGCGGATTGGGTCTGGTCTGCTACGGGATTGATGACTTGATTGTAAAATTTAAAAATCGCGGTCACGAAGAACGCGAAGCATAATGATTTTTAAAAAGAGGCTGGCAGGCCTCTTTTTTTTGCGCCTTTACAGCGTCGGACGACCCTTGCTAAAATGGAAACTGTAAAGGCGATGACTGTACGTGAAAACAAAAGAATTGAATCGAGTGGCCGATGGCGGCGATTATCTCAAAATCGTTGCCTGTACGGCGGTCATGCTCCAATCCGTCCTGGGCCTCGCCTGGGACTTGCCCCGGGTGGTGGCGCTGCGACCGCTGCTGTCGGGCGTGTATCTGGCCGTGAAATTTACGGCACCCGCCTTTATCTGCGGTATCTTACTCACAACGATGCGGACGACGGCCGAGCGACAACCACGGTACGGTCACTACTTGAAGCAGCAGTGGTCGGCCTTGTTTTTACCGACCATCTGCTGGACAGCGGCCTACCTGTTGATTTTTCCGGGCTTGCAGCAGCACCACCCGTATCGAAATTGGTTGCAATTCGGCTGGCAATTTGTCAACGGCAATGCCGCACCCCATCTGTGGTATAACACAATGATGCTGCAAATGATCCTGCTGATGCCCATGTTTTGGGCGATTCGGCGGCGGTTGCGTGGCAGACGTGCCGCCTGGGGGATTCTCAGTGTGACCACGGTGGGCTACCTGCTGTGGATGGGCTGGTATAGTCTGGCAGTTTACCCCACAGCGCGGCTTGCCGGCTGGTATCTCCTAGACCGGGTGTTTCTGGGTTTTATACCGTACGCGATTCTCGGCATTTTGGTGTGGTACGGATGGCCGGTCATTCAGCGATATTTGCGTCGGTGGTGGTTGGTGGGCCTGCTCTTAGCCGTGGTGGCCTTACTGAGTCAATGGCGAGTCCTACTCGCGTGGCAGCTACCGATTGATCTAGGCCACACCAGCTACTATTTACCGGCGACGGTCGTCTATGATCTGGCCGTGATTGGCTTGGTTTTGGCGCTGGCCGGTAGTCAACAGACTCGACAGGCTCGTTCGCTACCAGTGATTCATCGATTAGCGGGTTATGCCTATCCGTCTTACCTGGCCAACGTGTTTTGGCTACAGGTGATCTGGCGGCTGGGCGGTGCAACACTGACCGGAATACACCCTGTACTGGGGATTATCACGTGCTATCTAGTCACGTGGATCTGGTCGTTTAGCTTTACGGCCGGGCTGACAGCCGTCTTAAATAGGAGGAAAAAACGATGACAAGAGCGCAACCGGTAGAATTGGTCACGATGATTATGGTGACGGACCCCGCGACCGGCCGGGTCCTAGTGGAAGACAAAGTGAATGTACCCTGGAAGGCGGGACACAGTTTCCCCGGTGGTCACGTCGAAGTGGGCGAGAGTTGTGCGACCGCGGCGATACGGGAGGTCTTCGAGGAAACGGGGCTGACGTTAGCCAACGTCGACTTTTGCGGCACCTGCGAGTGGTTCGCAACCGATCGTCAGCAGCGGAAACTGGGCTTGCTCTACCGGAGCGACCAGTTTACGGGGACCATCAAGCCGAGCGCCGAGGGCCCCATCTACTGGCTTGATCCGAGCGAGCTGACCGTTGACAATAGTGCGGAGAGCTTGTTGACCCTGCTCAAAGTCTTTCGGCACGAGACGACCGCGGTGGTGAGCGATGAATGGAATGGTCCGCTGCGGCCCGATCAGGCTGAATAATGGAGCTGATTTGAAAAAAGTTGTCAGGTGATTATACTGGAATTAGACTTAAGAGGGAAGCGATGAACGTGAAAGCAATTAAGGAAACACAACGCTGGTACGGGTATTTCTTCATGGGCCTGAGTGTCCTGGCTCTACTGGTCACCCTGATCATGGGGGTTGCGCCGTATCAACGCGCGCTGTTACTGACAACGGCCCTGACGTTACTGGTCTATGGCCTTACCTACGAAGCCAAGATCACCCGTAACTGGTGGCGGAGCCTGTTGGCCGTTAGTGGCGTTGTCTTCGTGTTAGACGTGGGCATCACGCTAGCGACGTCGGCTAGTCTTTTGACGCCATTACTGAGTTTCTTGTTGCCACTGATCTTCCTGGCTATTTTGCTAGGGTATCTTCGCCGCGATATTATTCGTTAAGTTAAAAAACGCGCTGCTAAAAATTTAGCGGCGCGTTTTTTTTAGCCAAATAGCGTAACCAGAATATCCCATGTCATGTGGACGATGATGCCGGGCCATAATGAGCGGCTCTTGGCGTACAGCCACCCGAAGAGGGCACCAAGTGCGGCAACGGTAACGAGGTTGCCAATCCAAGTGGCTGGGCTCATCGCCGGAACAGTGGTGAGGTAACGGGGGATATGGAGGCAGGCGAAGGCCAGTGCTTGAATGGTATTGGCCCGTGTGAGGCTGAACTTTTTTAGTAAAACATTGAAGAAATATCCCCGGAAGAGGAATTCCTCGGCGACTCCGACGACGAGGAAGTAGCGTCCCCAGTACTCGGGTGTAAAGCTGGGACTGATGCGCAGGCCGTGGTGGATCAGCGCAAATTCGGCTAACAGGTAAACGACAATCACGGCCCAGATGACGTAGCCGGCCGTGAAGTGCCAGTTGGGCCGCCACTGCTCGCGAGGACTGATGGCCAGCTCCTCGGGATGGGCACGGTGTAAGAACCAGAGGGCACCGCCAACCCAGATGATGAGCTTGACGGCATCGAGGGCTAGTTCTTCCGACCACCCAGTGAGATGATGTTCGATGGGGGAATTGAGCGTTAGTTGGACAAGCAACCAGATAACCCAAAAGATCAGGACTTGTAGCGTGAAACGACGGGTGGAAATAGTTCGTGACATAGACGGCACTCTTTTCTAAAGTAAAGTTTATCCCTATTATAAAACTCTTGTCGGAGAGTGAATGTAAAACTTCTGTAAGGATTCAACGAGATTAATTGATGTTACTACTGTTTACATATCAAGTTAACAGTGATAACATATAAATGTAATCAGCAGTAACATCGAATGTGGACGTGGAAAGGAAGATTATCATGACAGAACGCCCCTATCATCGTCAAAATTTAGCCGCAGCCATCGCGCAACAGGCCCGTCAACAATTAGAAGAGCACGGCGCAGATCAGCTGTCCCTACGGCAAATCGCCCGTTTTCTCGCCGTGACCCCAGCGGCTGTCTATCGGCATTACCCCGACAAGGCGGCCTTGCTGAATCAACTACGAGGGGATATTCAGGACGAACTTACGGCAGCGCTGCGCACCGGCGTCTTGGACTCGGCCGACACGACGGCCATGCTACGGCAGACGGTGACCAATCTCTTAGATTATGCGACGGCTCATCCCCAAGCGATTGCCTTCATCCTGGCGGCACCGTTACCAGTGCCCCAGAGCCTGCAGACGGTCGTAACCTTGTTGGTGGCACAACGGCAATTAACGGTAGCGGTGGCGCAGATCGTCCCGGCACTGTGGACCTTCCTACTGGGGGTACTGCTACAAGCACCTGCCTCAAAAATGGATGCCAAATGGGTAACCGACCAGTTGATGAAGTTACTGGCGGCGTGAGTGGCTGGAAATAGATGTGATTTTAGTAAAATAAAATGTGCTGAGTAAAAATTTAGTTAAATGCTTTACCATGGCTTTTAGTAATTGAAAAAAGCGGTCAAGTAGCGCTTGGATCTTGCGCTGATTAGTCACTAATCAGTGGATAAGTCAAGTCTGAATTTGAAAAAATACTTTACTTCCTAAAAGTAAGTGATAAACTAATAAGCAACGTTACCAGTCAACCCGTCAATGATAATCAATGAAATGAGGCTGTTTAACATGAAAACAGAATTTCTTAAACTCGCCAAGCAACGTCGTAGTATCTATGCCCTAGGGCGTAACGTGTCCTTCTCGCAGGATGAATTGGTCGATCTGATCAAGGACAACATTAAGCAGGGGCCGTCTTCCTTCAACAACCAGACGACGCGGGCCATCATCTTATTCGGGGATTCCCACGAAAAGCTCTGGAACATCGTTGCCGCTGCCTTGCGTAAGGTCGTTAAAGACGACGGTGCTTTTGCCAAGACCCAAGCCAAGATTAACGGGTTCAAGGCGGCCTTTGGGACGGTCCTGTTCTTCACCGAGACCAAGACGGTGAAGGAATTCGAGGAAAACTTCCCATTATATGCGGACAACTTCCAAGACTGGTCCGAACAGTCCCAAGGAAATGCCCAGTACGCGGTCTGGACCTCGTTGGCTGAAAATGGCCTGGGGGCGAACCTCCAACACTACAACCCACTGATCGATGACGCCGTTCGCGAGGCCTTTGATGTGCCAGCTAGCTGGCGGTTACGGGCCGAAATGGACTTCGGCTCCATCGAAGCGCCAGCCGGTGACAAGGACTACCTGGATGATAGCGAACGGTTCCGGGTGTTCAAGTAGGCTGTGAAGTTTTAAAACGAGTTAGTGAAAAAGCTCAGCGTTAGGCGAATTGCCCACGCTGAGTTTTTTTAGTACTTTTGGTGTATTCGCGCCGTAACCCATTAATACCTCAGCACGACGACTTACCTGAAGTTAGGCCGCATTGGTGAAAAATACGTGTGCCACGGATTAACTAAGCGTTATCCCCAGCAAGGTATGCTAAAATGAAAGCTAGTTAAAACTGTTTTGATTAGGAGGTCAAGTTGCATGCAAAAGAGAATTGCCATTATCGGTGGCGGGATCGTTGGAGCCACTGCAGCTTATTATTTGAGTAAATTACCAGGTAGTGAGAAGGTCAAGGTCACCCTGTTTGACGACGGTGTGGGCCAGGCTTCCAAGGCCGCCGCGGGGATTATTTCACCGTGGCTCTCCAAGCGACGGAACCAGCAATGGTACCGGCTCGCCAAGGCCGGGGCCGACCTCTATCCCGAATTGATTCACGATGCCCGTCTCGGCACGGCGGTCTATCAGCAGACCGGAACCATCGTGACGCGTGAAGATGAGGCCGATTTGGAGACCTTATTTGCCTTGGCCCAGGATCGCCGTAAGACAGCTGCTACGATGGGGGATGTCCGGACGTTAACCGCGCAGGAGGTTCAAGACCAAGTGCCCCTGTTGACGGCGCCACAGCCCGGGGTCTTGATTACCGGGGGTGCACGTGTCGATGGCGCCGCATTGGTTAACGGCTTGCTTGATCTGGCCAGTCAACGCAACCTCAAGGTCAGTCATGAGCGCGTGAAGCTCAATGCTCAGGGTCAAGTTTTGACGTCGCTGGGTGCCCGGCAATTCGATCGGGTCATCATCGCGGCTGGGGCCTGGCTCAAGGAACTCATCGCGCCGCTCGGTGTTGTGGCGGATGTGCGACCACAGAAGGGGCAACTCATCGAACTAGCGGTCAAAGATTACCCCCTGCAAGAACACATGCCGGTCGTCATGCCGGAGGGTGAACGCGACTTTGTGCCGTTTGGTCACGGTAAATTAATCGTGGGGGCTACCCATGAAAATGACGGCAAGTTCGATCTTAGCGTCAATCCCGAGGTGACGGCTGACCTGTTGGCGAGTGCGCAACGATTGGTCAAAGACGTCACGGCCGATAGCCTGACCGGTGTTCGAGTGGGGACGCGTGCCTATACCGACGACTTCGCCCCATTCTTCGGTCTGGTTCCGGAGCACGAAGACTTTCTCGTGGCTTCCGGACTAGGCTCATCCGGCTTAACTACCGGGCCTCAAATCGGAAAGTTCTTGGCCGGCTCCGCACTGTACGGGGGAACCCCCGACTGGAGTCAATACGAGAAGCCCTTGACCACCTATTTGGCGTCTTCGGCCGAATGAAGCGCCTGATTGGCCAGCGTGTGGGCGCCTTGGTTCTGCTTTTCGGGCACCCATTGCGTGAGCACCAATTGAAAGGGTGCCTGAGCGGCCAGTAGCGCGTCAACCGCAGATTGGTAATGTTTTGCATAATGTTTGCTTAAACTATCGTTGACAATCTGGCTATCGGTATAAAATAGAACGGTCGTCGTGGCACAGTCGGCGCCAACCAATTTGGCTAATTCGAGAAATCCCAACCGGGCAATCTCGAACTCGGCCGCGTGATTATTGGTGGCGGTGAGCACGTGCTTGAGCTGGGTCTGTTCGTGATCGTGAACGATCAGGATGCCCCCGGCGCTGAGCCCGCTTTGTGGCTGTGTGGCGGCATCGGTATATAAGGAAAACAAAGAATCACTCCAATCTTTTGCGTGAGGTGTATGAAGTTATGATAACCCAAGAACGACGATTTTTGTATCAACCGAATCCCGTCAGCAGCATTATTTGCTGGAGCTGGACGCTGATGGTCCTGATGGTCGGGGCCATCTTCTGGCTGGAAGTCACCCACTTTAATTGGTGGACGCTGGGCTTCTTCGCGGTCTTTGCCGTGCTGTGCTGGGGAGAGGTTCACTACCGCAACATCACCATGGCTAACGGTGTCTTGACGGTCAGCACCGTGCTGAACCATCGGCACTTGGTGATTCCGCTGGCCCACGTCAGCAGTGTTCACGTGTCACGGTATCGCATGGGGATCGTTGCCCAGGGAAAGATTTATCAATTTTTGTTGCCACGGAACTCGGCGATTGAACTGGCCGGGTTGATTCAGGCTGCCAAACCAAACGTGGCAAAGGAGGAACTGCATTGAGCGATATTGAAATTTCACAGGCGACGCCGCTGGAGCCCATCGAAAAGATTGCGGCGAAGGTCGGATTAACCCCCGATCAGATTGAACCTTACGGCCACACTAAGGCCAAGATTAACCTGCCGCTGGCCGGACATCATGAGTCGGGAAAATTAGTGCTGGTCACGTCGATCAACCCGACGCCGGCCGGTGAAGGCAAGTCTACGGTCGTGGTCGGTCTGGGGGATGCCATGAACCGTGCCGGACACAAGACGGTGCTGGCCTTGCGAGAACCCTCGATGGGACCCGTCATGGGACTCAAGGGTGGCGCAACCGGTGGTGGCTACGCGCAAGTTGTTCCCATGGAAGACATTAATTTACACTTTACCGGGGACTTCCACGCGCTGACCGAGGCCCACGATACCTTAGCGGCGCTGATTGACAATCACATTCAGCAGGGCAATGAATTGCGGCTCGACCCGCGGCGCATTGTGTGGAAGCGCGTGCTGGACATCAACGACCGGGAACTGCGGCAGACGGTCATCGGCTTGGGTGGCCGAACGTCCGGTGTGCCGCGGCAGGACGGTTTTGACATCACGGTGGCCAGTGAATTAATGGCCGTGTTGTGCCTGAGTGAGGATCTCGCCGACCTGAAGCGCCGGGTCAATCGCATTTTGATTGGCTACAACGTTGATAAGGAACCCGTTACGGTGGGTGACTTGAAGGTGGGCGGCGCGATTACGTTGCTCCTGAAGGACGCTATTAAGCCGAACCTGGTCCAAACGTTGGAACACAACCCCGCCATCATTCACGGCGGTCCTTTTGCCAACATCGCCCACGGGTGTAATTCCGTGCTGGCGACGCAAACGGCGCTACAATTGGGCGACTTTGCCGTGACCGAAGCTGGCTTCGGGGCCGATCTCGGTGGCGAAAAGTTCATGGACATTAAGACACCGGTACTGGGCAAGACGCCGGACGCCGTGGTCATTGTCGCTACGGTGCGCGCCCTCAAGTATAACGGTGGTGTGAAACGCGCTGATCTGGAACAAGAAGACGTGTCCGCCTTACGGGCCGGCAGTGCGAACCTGAAACGCCACATTGCCAGCATGCAGCAGTACGGCGTGCCCGTGGTCGTGGCCATCAACCGCTTCACGAGCGATACCGATGCCGAGATTGCGGCGTTGACGGCCGAGATTACGGCGTTAAACGTTCCCGTTGCCACCACGACCGTCTGGGCCGATGGCGGTGCGGGGGCCATGGACCTGGCCGAAAAGGTCGTAGCTGCGACCCAACGGACGAGTCACTTCAAGCGCCTCGTGCCGGAACACGCGGATCTATTGACGCAAATGACGGCGATTACTCAGAAGATTTACGGTGGGGCCAAGGTTGAATTGTCGACCAAGGCGGCCCGGCAACTGAAGACCTTCGCCAAGCAGGGTTGGGATAAACTGCCCGTCTGCATGGCTAAGACCCAGTATTCGTTGACCGATGATGCGCATCAGTTGGGGGCTCCCACGGACTTTACGATTCACGTCCGCGAGTTTGCACCACGGTTGGGGGCCGGCTTCGTCGTAGCCCTGACCGGGAACGTCTTGACCATGCCCGGCCTGCCGAAGCATCCGGCGGCCCTAGACATGGACATCGATGCCGATGGCAAAATCACGGGACTGTTCTAGGTGAAGCTTAGGTGTTGACAGCTACTGATAGCAAAGTTTGAGGAGACCGGGAGTTAAGGCGGTCTCCTTTTTTGTTACCGGTCGTAGCTGAGGATTGAAAGCTAGAAAACGGCTAGAATCAGTCGTGTGACAAGGATAATAGCCATTATGATAGGGTAATCTCGTGCTGGTCGCCTTACCGTTCGCCAAATTTGGTCTGGAACGCGGTGGGTAGGGACGGGACAAGCCAAAGCGCGGTCTTGTCCCTCGCTTTGAGCCGAAAGCCCGCGTCTCAAAGACGCCGGTTTCCAAGAGGAACACTTGGAAACCCCCACGGCTGAGACCAAATTTAGCTCACTCACGGCTACATGTGAGGTAGCCAATTATGCCGGTCGAACGTGGCCACGCCAGCGATGCCACCGCGTGTTTAGTGGTTTTCAGCCATCGTAACCGGAGACAGCCAGAGATGGAGGTAGCCGTGACAGCGGTGTTAGCTGGCGTCTTAGGTCAGCTTACAGCGCGGGACGTGTTTGGAGCCTGGCGAATTTTGCCAGGCTTCAAACCGAGCCGGAGGACCGCTTCTCAGGCCGCAGGCGGTCCCCACAGCACCGGAATCTCTGGCAGCCGCAGGTGGTGTCAATGACTCGTTTAATGGCGATAAGCTTTGTTAGCTGAACGCAAGTCCCTCTACTAACTACTAATGTTTTTTTCGGCCAATTTGTTGCAGTCGGGAGCCAATAAAAAATCATTTTCGTTTTCAGGGCGAATTGGTTCAGTCACTGATCAATGGACGGAATCCTTATTTCGTGGGGCTTTATCGCCGGTAGCCACGCCTAATCCGTCGGGGGATGACCGTTGTGCCCCGTGATAACTAAGCGGTTAGGTCGGGTTCTCGAACTTTTATTTCGTCCAAACCGTCAAACGCCCGGTTTTTCTGGTATAATTTTCAACAACGACTTATAGGAAAGGTGTTCCAGAAGTTATGCTGATAGCTGATACCATCTTAATCATTTGTCTGGTCGGGATTGACCAGTGGATCAAATACGCCGTGGTGGCCAACATCCCCCTCGGCGGTGAACAGAGCTTTATCCCCGGATTGGTGTCGCTGACCCATCTGCGTAATAACGGGGCCGCCTGGAGCATCCTGCAGGGCCAAATGTGGTTCTTCGCCATCATCGCGGTGGTGGCCCTAGGCATCATGGGAGTCTTCTTCTGGCGGTACCGGAATCAAGGGGAACACTGGCCGGAAGAATTGGGCTTAGCGCTCATGATGGCCGGCACCATCGGGAACTTTATCGATCGTCTGACGCAAGGTTACGTGGTTGATATGTTCCAACTGGACTTTATTAATTTTCCGATTTTTAACTTTGCCGACAGTTGTTTAACGGTCGGTGTGATATTTATTGCGATCGGGGTCTTTCTCGCCGATCGTCGGGAGGCACAGTAATGCAGATAGAAGATTTTACCGTTCAGAAGACGGCACGCTTAGACAAGCTGGTCGCCGAAACGGTCCCTACCATTTCGCGGTCACAGGCCAAGGGGGCCATCGAGGCCGGTCAGATTACGATCGACGGCCAAGTGGCCAAACCCAAGGATAAGCCGGCCGTGGGCGCTCAGATTCATATTGAGTTGCCCGACCCGCAGCCGATTGACCTGACGCCGGAGAACATTCCCTTAGACATCGTCTACGAGGACGATGACGTCATCGTGGTGAACAAGCCTCAGGGGATGGTCGTCCATCCCGCACCGGGCCATCCCAACCATACGCTGGTGAATGCCCTGTTGTACCACAGCCCGCTGTCGAGCATTAACGGGACGTTGCGGCCCGGAATTGTTCACCGAATCGATAAGGACACCTCGGGCCTCCTGATGGTCGCCAAGAACGACCACGCCCACCAGAGCTTGTCGGCCCAGTTGCAGGCCAAGACCAACCTCCGCGAATACGTGGCGATCGTCCACGGCAATTTTAAGGAAGAAGAGGGCGTGATTCGCGCGCCACTTGGTCGGTCGCCCAAGGACCGCAAGAAGCAGGCGGTCGTGGCCGATGGTCGGCCGGCCGTCACCCATTTCCGGGTGTTGGAGCGCTATGGCACCTATACCCTGATTGCCTGCCGGTTAGAGACCGGGCGGACCCACCAGATTCGGGTGCACATGGCCTACATCAATCATCCGGTCGCCGGTGACCCCTTATACGGGCCCAAGAAGACGCTCAAGGGTGAGGGCCAGTTTTTACACGCCCGCGAGTTGGGCTTTGTTCAGCCCACGACGGGGAAGCAATTGGACTTCACGGCGCCGGTTCCCGCGCATTTTATGGCGGTTGTGAAGAAACTACGCCGTGAGGCCGGATTACCAGTTGACAAAGCAATTTAGGTTTTTTATGCTAAACGTACGAGATAAGCGGGTTTGCCGGTAGCTAGACGGGCGGGTTTCTTCACCAGATTTTGCCGAAGAAACCGGCCCGTTTCCTGCACATGAACGCCGTGAAACTTTAAGGAGGAATTTAAGATGGCAAAGGTAGTTGTGGACGCAATGGCAATGCAACGGGCCCTGACCCGGATCACATATGAAATTATCGAAAGAAACAAGGGCGTGGATGACCTGGTTATTCTAGGTATCAAGACACGCGGCGTGTATTTGGCACGTCGAATTGCCAGCCGCTTACAACAACTCGAAAACGTGACGGTTCCCGTGGGGGATCTGGACATTACGTCTTACAGAGACGACATCGAACACGATGCCGACCGCGATCCCAAGGTGTCCGCTGCCAACATTAACTTTTCGGTTGCCGGCAAGAAGGTTATTTTAGTCGATGACGTCCTCTACACGGGACGCACCATTCGCGCGGCCATGAGTGCCGTGATGGATCTGGGACGGCCCAAGTCCATCAATCTCGCCGTCTTGGTCGATCGGGGCCACCGTGAGTTGCCGATTCGCGCGGACTTTGTGGGTAAGAATATCCCCAGTTCCCAACGCGAACGGATCAAGGTCTCCGTCAGTGAGATTGACGACCGAGACGCCGTAGAAATCCAACAGGCATAGACTTGATAAAGGGGCCGATTTAGCATGGCAAAACGCTATTTGATTTTAGAAGACGGCTCGGCCTACGCCGGTGAGGGATTTGGTGCTGGCGCCACTACGAGCGGAGAAGTCATTTCCAACTTAAATCTTTTAGGCTATCAGGAAACGATTACCGATCAAATTTATCACAACCAAATCATTATCTTTGCCCAACCGGCCATTGGCAATGTGGGGATTAACCACGATAGTTATGAATCCATTCTGCCAACGGCCAAGGGGATGGTGGTGCGCGACGTCACCAACATCTCGACCAATCGTTTGTCGCGGCTGTCGCTGGACGAGTTTCTCCAGCAGCACAACATCCCCGGTATCAGTGGGATCGACACGCGGCACTTGGTTCGCAAATTGCGCAAGATGGCGGGACCGGTCAAGGGGAGTATCGTGGATGTCGCAGACGCTCACGCCTTTGACCAGTTGAATGCCACGGTGCTGACGAATCGCCAGGTCGATCAGGTCGCCACGCCCAAGCCGTATCCCAACCCGGATACCGGGAAGAACGTGGTGGTGATTGACTTTGGTCTGAAGCACGGGATCTTACGGCAATTGTCGGAGCGCCGGTGTAACGTCACGGTCCTGCCGTGGACGGCTAGCGCCCAGGATGTCTTGAACCTCGACCCGGACGGCGTTTTATTGTCGACGGGACCGGGCTCGCCGCTCGATTTAGGCGAGGACGTTCTAGAGATGATTCGCACGGTTCAAGCGGAGATTCCGCTGTTTGCGATTGGCCTAGGACACGAATTGTTTGCCCTGGCCAATGGGGCACAACTGGAGGCCTTGCCGGTGGAGTATCACGGCAGTAGCCATCCCATTCGCCGGATCATCACCAACGATATCATTTACGCGACGCAGGGTCAGGGGTACGCGGTGATCGCTAAGTCGATTGACCGGGACCGCCTGATTACGACCTACGTGGACCTGATCAACGGGACCGTTCAGGGATTGCGCCACCGGGACTACCCGGCATTTTCCGTGCAGTTCTTTGCGGACGGTGCCCCAGGTCCTCACGAGAGTCGCGACCTATTCGATGAATTCATGGAAGCTATGACAGCACGGGAGGGATAAGGCTTGCAGAACTTGGATGACTTACAAAAAGTTTTGATCATTGGGAGTGGTCCGACGGAGATTGGCCACGAGACCGAGCTGGACAGCGCCACGGTACAGATCATCACGAACTTTAAAAAACACGGGGTGCGGACGCTCGTGATTGACAACAATCCCTTCTCCGTGGCCTTAGAAGAGATTCAACCCACCAATATGTACATTCAGGCGGTCACCACCGCCAACGTCCGACACATCATTGAGCGGGACCAGCCAGACGCCATTCTGCCAACACTTGGTGGATTACTGGGCGTGCGGATTACCCAAGAGTTAATTGAAAGCGGCGACATTGGCCGGTTTGGCATTACTATTCTGGGGATGCCCGCGACCACGGTGCGCCAGATTAATAATCCAGCGGCCCTGAACAGTACACTTAAAGAGATTCACGAACCGGTGATTGAGGCCAAGGTCGTCGCGACGGAAGACGAAGCATTGGGGCTGGTCGAATCGATTGGTTTTCCGCTGATCGTCAAGCCGGTAGCCCCACGGCTGGATACGAACCGCACGATTTGTGAAAATGTGGACGACATGTTGGACGCGTTGGGACAGGGCTTCTCCCAGTCGCGATTTGACCAGTGCACGTTGGAACGTAGTGTCGTGGGGTATAAGGAAATCGAGATGATTGCGGTCCGCGACGTGGCGGATACCCGGATTCTGATTGCCGGCCTCGAGAACGTCGATCCAATTGGGATTCATTCCGGGGATTCCATCGTCGTGACGCCCCCACAGACCCTCAACGATCGGGAGTATCAGGACCTACGGGATGCTACTTTTCGGGTGGCCACTGAGCTGGACGTAGTCGGGGTCATTCACATTCACTTTGCCCTTAATCCCGATAACCAACACTTCTACGTGACCAAGATTGCGCCGTACTTCACGCGTGGCGTGGCCCTGGCTGCCCGGACCACCGGGTATCCGCTGGCCTTCGTGGTCGGCGGTTTACTGCTGGGGCAGCGACTGGTCGACATCAAGTTGCCGAGTCGCTTTATCAAGCAGACGGCCATCATGGAGCCCAGTATTGACCACGTGAGCGTGCGGATTCCCATCTGGCCCTTCCAGGAGATTCCGGATGCCGACCAGCATTTGGACACGGTCATGAAGGCCGTGGGGTCGACCATCGGCATTGGCCGGTCGGTCGAAGAGGCCATGTTAAAGTCGGTCCGGAGCTCGCAGTTCTCGCCCCGAGACGTCCTACCCAGTGTCAGCAATCTCACCGATGGGGAAATGATTAGCCAGCTGATTCACCCACTGGCCAACCGCATTCTCGTCTTGATTGAAGCCCTGCGGCGGGGATACGATCCCGACGAACTGAGCGAATTGACCAAGATTGATAATTTCTACTTCGTTAAGCTCCAGCATCTGTTGAAGATTGAAAAACGCATCAAGGAAAATCCCTTGGACGTGGAGACGTTGCGGGTTGCCCGGTACTACGGTTTCGGGGACGGCATGATTGCCCGCATCTGGCAGACGGATACGGCCGCCATTCGACAATTGTCGGCCGAGGCGGCCATTCAGCCGACCTACAAGATGATTGAACCCACGGCCGGGGAATTCGATGAACACGCCAGCGGTTATTACAGCACCTTCGAGTACGAGAACGAAAGCGAACCCCTGGGCGACCGGACGGCGTTAGTTCTGGGCCGCGGAGGCAACCAACTGGGGCCGAACACGGCGGCGGAGTATTTCACCACCGAGATGCTCAAGCAGTTAAAACGTGCCGGTTTCCACACCATCCTGATGAACACCAATCCGAACGCAATTGGCATAGCACCGGAGTTCACGGATAAACAGTATGTGGACCCCATTCAACTGGGTGACGTGCTCAACGTGATTAAGGTGGAGCACCCGGACATCGTGATCGTGCCAGGGAATCGTCATTATTTAACGCGGGAGCTAAGCAAGCTGAATCTGAACTTGCACGTCTTGCCACCGGACCAAGAGATCGGCCAACCCCAACCCAAGCGTGCGACCATCGGCGTCAGCCTATTCGTGCACGAACAACATAAGATTGCGGTGGGGGTCATGGACATGATTGCCCCGGGGATGAATCAAGACATCGCCCAGGTCACGGCCTTTCGGATGCCCGCGGAACTTCCGAAGGCCGATCGGTTGCGCCTGGTCGAACAGGCCAAGCAGGCCGTTAGCGAGCATCAACTG
The DNA here is from genome assembly GCA_021383565.1 of Levilactobacillus brevis. Lineage (NCBI taxonomy): Bacteria > Bacillati > Bacillota > Bacilli > Lactobacillales > Lactobacillaceae > Levilactobacillus > Levilactobacillus brevis. Next base: position 759,124 of record CP079699.1, read on the forward strand.
ACGGGGATGGTCCAGATTCTCTTTGCCCCGAAGACCACGACCGGTAAGCAGCTGGAAGTGGTCGGTGTACGGCCAACCCGGTTGACCGAGATGGCCTTCTTAAGCAAGGTCACCGGCATCAACTGGGTGCGCATGCTGACGCGGCAACACATCGGGACCTTGGATGATGCCGAGCTAAGTGCGGTCAAGATTGACTTGAATAGCCAGCGGGTAGCATTGATGAACGCGGTCTTCCCGTTCCGCCAACTCCACGTCCTGAACCGACCGGGGACCACGGATCAGGAAATGGGCGCCACGATTGCCTTTGGATCGAGTGAGGCGTTGACTCTCAGCAATCTGAGTGATACCGAACAGCTGGATAAGATTATCAACCGGACGATTTAGTCGGTTGGCGGCTTAATTTAAAATTGTATCTAACAAAAAGCATCTCCTCAATGTGAAATGAGGGGATGCTTTTTAGTTTAGCCATTAGTTGTAACTAGCAATTAAGCTAGTTATCGGCCATTTTTTCGACCAGCGCGCTTTCCGGCGTCACGTAAACCGTGCGTTGGCCAGTGAAAATAACGTAGCCAGGCTTGGCGCCGTTGGGCTTGTGCAGCCGTTTAACGGGCAGGTAGTCCACGGGCACGTTGCTGGACTCACGGCCCTTGGAGAAGTAGGCGGCCAGGTTGGCGGCCTCCAGAATCGTGGCCTCGCTGGGATGGTCGGCGTGAATGATCACGTGTGATCCCGGCATGTCCTTGACGTGGAGCCAAATATCGGTGCGCTTGGCGGTGTGGAGACTCAACTGGTCATTTTGCAGGTTGTTCTTCCCCACGGAAATCTTGGTGCCATCGCTAGCGGTGAACCGATCGGGCTTGCTGACCTTTTGCCGACGTTGCTTCTTATTCTTTTTCTGATGGTCGTGATCACGGAGGTAACCGCCTTGTTGGAGTTCGAGTCGAATGTCGACCAGGTCCTTAGGCGCAGCCAGTTCGATCTGGGCCATGATGTTGGTGAAGTAATCGACGTCGGCCTGCGTGATCTTCAACTGCTCGTTCACGTAGGTGACGGCGTTCTTGGCCTTTTGGTACCACTTGAAGTACTTCTGTGCGTTTTGATTCGGTGAAAGCTGGTTACTGAGCTGGATCTTAAGTGGTTTATTCTCGTCGTAGAAGTTCGGCAGAGACACCGACGTTTGCCCGCGTTCCACCTGATTCAGGTAGGTCGTCAAGATTTCACCCTTGATACGGTACTCGTCGGCGTTCTCCGTCTCGGCGAGGGTCCGCTGGAGCTTCTTGAGCTTGTTGCGGTTCTTCTTCAGTTCATTACGCACGACGCGAATCAGGACGCTTCCTTGCTGCTGAACACGGTCGCGTTCGGCCTTGTCCTGGTAGTAGGTGTCGAGCAGTTCGCTAAGCGTGGCTGCGGCCTGCTGCTGGCCATCGGTCGGGTAAGGAAAGGCGGTAAAGCTGGTCTTGCCCTTAGGAGAGATGGTCAGCGTGGGTTGGGGATCATCGAAGCCAGCGAAAAATTCCGTGAAGTGTTTTGGCGCATCGCCGGGTTCGTGAAGGGCACTGGCCAGGGCCGCCGCGGTGTCCTTGCCGAGACCCTGGTACTGGTGCTGAAGCGTCTGGGCCAGCACTTCACGGTTAGGGAAGTCGCGTAACGTCTGCGTGAGGTCCGCCTGGGGTCCGGCAAAGGGATCGGCGAGGTCCTGCTTCGGTGGATTGATGTACTGGGCACCCGGGAGTAAGAGCCGATACCGGTTCTGATCGGAACCGACGTGCTTGATGGCGTCTAGAATTTTCTGACTGGCGCTGTCCACTAGAATGACGTTACTGTGGCGTGCCATGATTTCAATAATCAAGAGGAGCTCTTGTTGGTCCCCCAGTTCGTTGCGGGAGGTAAAGTGGAGGTGAACGACCCGGTCGTTAGCGACCTGGGTGATTCCCTTGAGAATGGCGCCTTGGAGGTATTTCCGCAGAATCATGGTAAAGTTGGTGGGAACGGGCGGATTGACGTAAGGAATCTGCGTCACTTGAATCCGCGCGTAGGTCGGGTTGGCCGATAGGAGAATTGGATAATTATGGCTGTTGGCCCGAATCGTCAGGACGACTTCATTGTCGTAGGGCTGGTTAATCTTGCTAACCCGGCCAGTCGTTAGATGACGACTGAGTTCCTGAACCATTGCATGGGTAAAGGATCCGTCAAATGACATAAAAACAACACCTTTCTAACACATTATTTTTTATAAGAAGACGCGATCATGTTCAGTGCTAGCGTGGGGACCCGAACACCTCATGGTTGGGGATCCGGCAACACGCAGCTGATTTCACCGTTAAAAACGACACAACTTAAAGTATACCGGCCCAGTGGCGGAAGTGCAAAGAAGTTTCCTTGGAATCGGAGGAATTCGGGCGTAAAACTTGTCATCAAATTGACTTGTGATTAGCAACCAAATCGTTGTACAATACAACCAAAAGGAGTGAGGGCAAATGAAATCCAGTTTAGCGGCGTTAATGGCCATCAATAAAGTACAACAAACGTTGCTGCAACGGATGACCAAGCAACATCATCTGACCGTATCCGAGTGGCAGCTACTCGACCATATCGGGGGCGGTGAGAACACCCAAGAAATTCTTGCCCAGAAAACCAAGTTGGACACCTCGACACTGAGTCGCCAACTCAAGGGCCTCGTGGCCAAAGAAATGGTGACCAAGAAAGCAATTGGGCGGGATAAACGTCAGTTAGTCTATACAATAACTGATAATGGCACGGAAACGGCCGCAACGATCAATTCGGCTTTTGAGGCGTTATCCGATGATGTCTTTGAACACTGGTCAACCGATGAACGCAATTTATTACAGATATTATTGAACCGGCTCGATAAAAGTATGGACCGGCAACGCACCGTTAAGGAACCATAAGGGCGTTTAAGCATAAGGAGTGAGTCATTATTCAGCAGAGATTAGTCGTCATTTCGTTAGATGCAATGGGTAGTCGTGACCTGGATGAACACTTAGAAGAGCTGCCGAACTTGCGGCGGTTAGTGGTCACGGGGACCCGAGTGCGTCGCGTACGGGGCATTTATCCCACGCTCACGTACCCATCCCACACCACGATCATCACCGGACAGTATCCGGCGGTTCATGGGATTGTCAACAACACGAAGTTACAACCACAGCGCCAGTCACCCGATTGGTATTGGTACCAGCGCGACGTTAAGGTGCCAACGCTCTATGATTTGGTGCGGCAACAACACCAGAAGACAGCGGCGTTCCTGTGGCCCGTCACGGCTGGGAGTAAGATTACCTATAATTTAGCGGAGATCTTTCCCAATCGGATCTGGACCAATCAAGTATTGGTCTCATTAAAGGCTAGCAGTCCGGCCTTTCTCTTACGGATGAATCAAAAGTATGGGCATCTGCGGCGCGGCATTCAACAGCCAGAGCTCGATGACTTCATTACGGCCTGCGCGGTAGACACCATTGTCCACAAGAAGCCGACGCTGACGCTGATTCATCTGGTCGACATGGACAGCATGCGGCACCGTTACGGGGTTCGGTCCCCGGAGGCCATGGCGGCCCTGAAGCGCCTAGACGCGCGGGTCGGTAAGCTCATTGACGCGACCATTGCGGCCGGTACCTTTGCGGCGACCAACTTTGCCGTTTTGGGCGACCACTATCAGATTAACGTGGACCACATGATTCATTTGAACCAGGCCTTTGCTAAACGTGGCTGGTTAACGGCCACGGAACAGGGCACGGTCAAACACGACTGGCACGTCTGGGCCAAGTCTTGCGACGGCAGTACCTACGTTTATACGCGTAATTTTGCGGATACCAAGAACTTGGAACGCTTGTTGACGGAGACACCGGGCGTGGCCAAGGTCATCTCGGGTGCGGCTGCGGCCAAGCGCGGCGCCGATCCGCACTGTCAATTCATGGTCGAGGCCCAGGCCGGGTATTACTTTACCGACGAGACCCAGCGTCCAGCTGTCGTTGAAGCGGTCGATCCCAACAGTCTGGGGCAACCGGACCGCTATCACGGGGTCCACGGCTACGATCCAGACAAGCCCGATTACTTTACCACGCTGGTGCTGAATGGTCCGGCCATTAAGCCCAACGAAACGATTGCCGAGGCGCGACTGATTGATGAGGCGCCGACCTTTGCCAAGTTATTGAATGTTCAGTTTCCAGAGGCTCTTCCTGGACATGCCCTGACGGCAGCGTTTAAGGAGGGTTATGATGAAGCTAAATAAGGAACAGTGGAGTTGGGTCTTCTATGATTGGGCCAATTCCGGTTACGGCATCATTGTCACCACGGCGGTGCTCCCCATTTACTTCAAGGGCGTGGCCCAGAGTAGTGGAGTCACGGCGGCCAACGCCACGGCCTACTGGGGGTATGCCAATAGTTTTGGGACGTTACTCGTTGCGCTTCTGGCACCATTTCTCGGGGCACTGGCGGATTATCAGGGGTATAAGAAACGCCTGCTGACGGGGTTTGCCAGCCTGGGGATGGTCATGACGCTGGGGTTAGCGCTTCTGCCGTCCTCACAGTGGCAGTGGCTGCTATTTATTTATATTCTATCGATTCTCGGCTATTCAGGTGGGAACCTGTTCTATGATAGTTTTCTGACCGACGTCAGTGACGACCGGCAGATGGATCGGCTCTCGAGTGTCGGGTACGGCTTCGGCTACCTGGGGGGTGTGATTGCCTTTGTCCTCTTCATGGTCTTGCAATTCACGCACGGCTTTGGTCAGCTCTCCAGTCTGGGCGTCGCGCGGTGGGGCTTTGCCCTAGCCGCGGTCTGGTGGATCGTGTTCTACGTTCCCTTCCAGCGTAATGTTCATCAGCGCCACGCCTTGGACAAGACACAGGCCCCGCTACGGCAGAGCTGGCACCGGGTCTGGCAAACGATTCGCCATCTGCGGCAACACAAATACTTAGCTTGGTTTTTAATTGCCTACTTCTGTTACATTGACGGGGTCGACACCATCTTTACCATGGCCACCTCGATCGGGTTGGACATTGGGATTAACAGTACCACATTGATTATGGTGCTACTGGTGGTTCAACTGGTGGCCTTTCCGTTCTCCATCTTCTACGGGTGGTTGGCGGGCAAGACTAGCACGCGAACGGGGATTCTAATCGCCATCGTGGTCTACCTGCTAATCTGTCTGGATGCCCTGAACCTAAAGACGACCACCGATTTCTGGATTCTGGCCGTGCTGGTCGGGACCAGCCAAGGAGGGATTCAGGCGTTGTCTCGGTCCTACTTCGGGCGGTTAGTCCCCAAGGAACGGTCGAGTGAGTTCTTCGGTTTTTACAACATTTTAGGGAAATTTTCCGCCGTGCTCGGGCCAATTCTGGTCGGCGTGGTTACGCAAATGACCGGACAATCGCGGATTGGCGCGGCTTCATTGTCGATTCTGTTTGTCATTGGGTTAATTATTTTCCTAACAATTCCCCGAGCAGCCGTGGACAAATCCTAGTCGTGTTGCGTGATTTATGGTATTCTAGTTTCTGAAACTTAATTTGTGTCTGGATGGCAGACGTTTTTTAGAAGTTAGAGGCGTTGTGCGCACGGACCAGTCTGGACGTGTGCGGGACGTGGTGGGGATGCTCGCCACTAGCCTCAGTCACGCAGTAAATAAAAGATAATTAAAAGTGGGGGTATAAACATGAAGATTGCTGTGGTCACCGATAGTACCAGCTATTTGTCCGCAGAAGAGGTCGAGCGGTATCAAATTCACGTTGTACCAATTCCGGTGATCATTGATGGTCGCTCCTATGATGAAGATGTTGATATTACCACGAGCGAATTTTACGAACGGTTACGCAACTCTAAGTCCTTTCCCAGCACGTCACAGCCACCCTTGGGCGAGATGATCAATCTTTACGATCATTTGGCCGAAGAGGGCTATGACGCGGTGATTAGTATTCATCTGGCTAGCACGATCTCGGGTTTTGTCAACCAGCTAAAGGCGTTAGCGCCGACGATTGAAAACATCAAGGTGATTCCTTACGATTCGCAGATCACCGTTAAATTAATGGGGTATCTGGCCATTGAAGCGTCACGGATGGCGGCGAAGGGTGCCGATCCCGATGAGATTATTGCTCGGTTAGACGACTTGCGGTCGACGATTGGGGAGTATTTCGTGGTCGATGACTTACAAAACTTGGTACGGGGCGGTCGATTGTCCAACGCTTCCGGATTCATCGGCAGCGTCTTACGCATTAAGCCATTATTGACATTCGACGATGAGACCCATGAAATTGTGGCCTTTGAAAAGGTGCGGTCACGTAAGAAGGCGCTAGCCCGGGTGGAAGACCTCTTTGTTGAGGCCCAAGCCAAGGTGGACTATCCGCTACGTGCGCTGGTCATCGACGCCAACGATCCCGAGGGTGGTCAGACCTGGGCCAATAAGATTGCAACCCAGTATCCCGAGATTCCGGTGGAACGGTCCTACTTTGGGCCGGTTATCGGGACACACTTGGGAGAAAAGGCCTTGGCTTTGGCCTGGCTAAAAGATTTTGATCGCGCGTAACGCGTGCATCTCCAATCGGGTTATGGTAAGCTAGTTGCTGTAATTAAAATTTACGGAGTAGGAAATAAAGCGTCAAGTGCCAGTGGAACGCAATGTGAACGCCGGACGAAGGGCAATTGGCCCGCGATTTTATTTCCGCATTGGCCGCAGCGATGTGGCAACTCCCTTAGGAGATGTCTGAATTGAAGATGACGGTAGATTCTCGGCTGCCTAAGCTGAGTACGTTGAGTTTGGTCACCATGGGCCTGTTGATGGCGTTACAATTGGTGATCAAGAGTTTTTCGGTGGGACCAGCCTTCCTGAAGTTTAGCTTCACGTTCCTGGTCGCCGCGTTGATTGCCCGGTTGTTTGGTCCCTGGTGGGGGATGATGACGGCCGCGGTCGTTGACGTGATTGGGACTCTGATGTCGGGTGGTCCGTTCTTTCTGGGATTCACGTTGTCGGCGGTACTCGGCTCACTGATTTACGCCTTGTTCCTGTATCGGCAGCCGGCGAGTTGGTCGCGGTTGATCATCGCTCAGGTGATCATCTCAGTGGTGGTTAACGCGCTGCTGAACACGTTGTGGGTGGCGATCATGTACAAGACCCCATTCTGGGGATTGTTGCCGATACGGCTCTTAAAACAGGGAATTATGACCCCGATTCAGGTGGTCTTACTCTATCTGCTCTTCAAGAGTCACGTTGTTGCCCTGATTCAGCAACGGTTAAAACTTTAAATTAAAAGCAAGCACCATTTCGGCGGTAGCGTCGGGGTGGTGCTTTTCCTTGGGGTCAATTAGGCGAGATTAAATAAATTACTTTAACTTGTGACATTCACCAAACACCCTCGACCGCCACAACGACCAACCAACAACTTAAACATCAACTCGTCACTAGGGAGAGTTTGTTTACTACCTGAACCCTTAACTTTTTCTATTGAATCGGGGATTTTGCTTGTGTCCCGTTGAAATTTCAGTTATAACAAGAATTGACGAGGTGCCATTTCGGGGAGGATTTCTATGAAACAGCTACTACAGCTTTATGATAAATACAAGAGTGTCATTGCCTACCTGTTCTTCGGGGGATTGACGACGTTAGTTAACCTGGTCGTGTTCTTTGTGACCGCTAGCATGTGGCACTGGAACTACCAAATTGGGACGGCCGTGGCGTGGTTCGTGTCGGTGCTGTTCGCCTATCTGACCAACCGGGTGTGGGTCTTCCATTCCCATTTCACGACGTTTGGCGCTCTGGGCCGCGAGATTGTGACGTTCTTCTCGGTACGGGCCGTCACATTGATTATGGATGAAGGCATCATGTGGATTGGGGTCTCGTTATTATCGCAAAACGAGATGTTGACCAAATTGGTTGACCAGGTTGTCGTGGTTCTGGCCAATTACTTCTTCAGTAAATGGTTCGTCTTTCGCAAGACTAAAGCCGCTTCGTCAATGAATGACTAAAGCTTAATTGGAATTGTTCGCAGTTCTTGAAAATGATGAAATAAAAATGGCTCTTTGTCAACCGGTGTTGATGGGGAGAATTTGAGAGGTTCAATTCACTTACGAATTGGGCCTCTTTTTTGGACCCGGATATTAAATTCAATCTGTATTCTATAGTGGAAGTTGGTCCAGTTGCGGTAGCCGTAAGCGGTGCGTTTGATCTGTTTAATTTTACGGTTCACACCCTCAATTGGACCGTTGGAGAGTGAACAGGTTGTCATGTTCTTGATGAATTGCTTTTTATGAATAAAGGTTTTGATGGTTGTTAGAAGTTGAGGACTAACGTTCTAGACTTCTCCTAAGGCCTTAATAAAAGCTGTATAGTCACGGTTACGAATAGCTTCTACGAGGCCATGGGCTGAGAAGTAAGTACGTGTGAGAACTTCACTTAGGCTTAGACCTTTCGAAACAAGTTGTTCTTGTGTGTAATGGTCTTTGAGGTGCGAAAACCACTGGGTTTTACTCTTCTCAAGGTCCTCGCTCATCAGATATAGCCGCCAGTAATACTTGAAAATACGGTACTCAGGGGTATCTTTGGGGAAGCGTTTCATCACCTGTACGCGAGTCTGGTTCAATGACCTTAAAGTCATCTGAACCAAGTGAAAATTATCGGCGATGATGATAGCGTTTGGGAAGATGGCATGAATGATTGATTGGTATTGAGAGTTGAAGTCCATGACGATTTGGGTGACCATTTCCCGGTTCTTCAAGTCATAGTGATTCAAGAAAAATTCTTTGATTTCTTTGTTCTTTCGTCCTGGTAAAATAGCGACGAGATCATGTTTTTGAGCGTCAATGGCGATAAAGCTCATTTGATTACCTGTAGATCGAAATTCATCAATGCATAGGGAGACTGGTAGACCATTGTAGGCAGGTTGAGTCTGCTTACCCAATGCAGCTAACTGGCGGCTTACAGTGTTGGTTGAGACGTTATATTGCGAGGCAATGCTAGCCATTGTCCGATCTTCGGTTAGACTTCTGGTAATGCCATGTAGGACGTTCCGCGAAATCTGATGTTGGCCTTCTACGACGGTGGTTTGTGCCATCTGAGTATGACCGCAGTGTTTACAGAGAAAGCGTTGTTTCCGTAAGATTAATAGGGCCGTCCGTTCGCTAATATTGGGAATCCTAATATTGACGGTCTTAAAGCCATTCTTAACGACTTCATGTTTGCCACATCGTGGGCAAACGCTAAGGGTGTATGAAAGGTCCGCGTAAATGCGCAGAGCATCGCGTGACTCATCTAGGACCCTAAAGTTCTTAACATTTTGGTCTTTAATTTGTAGAAGATTTCTTGTAAACTGTTCTTGGGACATGTTGTCATTCTCACTTTCAATTGGTTTTAGTCGACTATTTTGCTGTGGGGCAGTGTGTCCCTTTTATTATACAAAAAATGATGTCGACAGATTTCTCTATCAACACCAAATATCATAGAACCGCTGGCGATGATGATCAAGAAGCAGTGATCCTCAAACAAATTATCGACACCTACGTGACAAGAAACAGTGATTTATGGCGAGTCGCCGAATGGCTTAATACGGATTACAGCACAAGCAAATTTAAGCAAATCGAGATGACACTACGAAATCAAATACTCGATCAGACCAAGTAACGCAAATATGCCTAACTCAACCTCACTGTTGAATTAGGCATATTTTTGTACAAACCATGCTTCTATCTAGTCAGCGTCACCCGTCACGTAACGATACTCTTGTGTCTTCCCGCCATAACCCCAACTCTCGGAAGCGACATCTTGTAATACAACATAGCTGGTCGTCGCGACTTTAGGGAACAGCTTAACCATTTCTTCAAATGTTGCTTTCACGAATGCGGCCTTATCATCTCTGGAGTTAGTTGCTTCCGTAATCTTGATCTCGACAAAGAAGCTCGTTTCGCCAATCTCACATAGTGCGTGACCACCGATAAACCAATCTTCGGGCTTTGTAAAATGAACATCGACTGCTGCGGCGCTGGCATTCTTGCCAAGCTTCTCAACGGCTAGCTTCGTTAACATCGTAGCCACCTGCTGTGAAGTGACGTCTTGCGTAGCACTGGCGATTCGAACGCGTAAATATGGCATCTGACAATTCCTCCTGTCTAACTTAGTTGCTTACGGGGTTAGTATATCGAGAATCTCACGTAGCGCCTATTATCAGATTGTGATATGGTAATCATAAAAAGTGATAGGTGGCTATGTCCATGCAACTACAAGACTTAGAGATCTACGTGAACCTCTACCAACAACGCTCAATCAACGGCGTCGCACGACTGATGGGTTTTGCCCAATCAAACATCACCGCGAGGCTCAAAGCTATCGAGAAAGAATTTGGTGTCGCGTTGTTTACACGCAGTTATCAAGGACTCACACCGACGAATAGCGGTGCGCTGTTCTATGATTATGCCCAGTCAGTCTTGAATGCGACTGACGCGGTTAGAACGCGCATGATTGCAACCAAGGTACAGAAGCAGCACATCATCATGTCCGAGCTACTCTTTCCGCTGTTGACAGCCCAACAGGAGCGTTATTCGCTGACCGATAATACCTTCGAGCTTCTAAGCTCCACAGACATGCTTGAAATCTCGGATACGAGGGCGAACCTAGTTGTCACCTATGCCAACTTTAAAAATCCGGCGTATCAGGAAATTGCCCGGAACTACTTGAACGCAGCCTTCCTGATCGACGCAAACAATGACAGCCGAACGCTGCCACTGCTGGTAAATAGTGACCATCATTGTCCATTCCGAATGAGAACGCTGCGGTACGCTCACCACGATCTGGCTAGGGTCGAAGAAATCAATTCTTGGGACAGTATCATTAGCCTGGTAAAAAACGGGAAAGGTGTTGCCCTTTTACCTGAATATCTGATTGAAAGCGAAGGACTGAAACACGCTGACCACCAGCGGCGATTCCGAGTTCCCTATGCAACCTATCGACTGATATAAGCTAGATTTACCTAATCGTCTTACGACGTACTTGCCTCATCGGGGTGGCCCGCCGGGTTCGTCATCAGCGGCAGAATAGTAATCACGGAAATATAGCGTACAGTATCAAATGGCAGACACAACGTCCATTGCGATAGTGCGTTGCTTTTAACCGGATTTATCTACCGGCACAGTGACAGTCATGCTACCTTGTGCCACCGAAATTAGCTGAAATGATGGATTAACCGGGAATCCACATTATATTTCCGGTTGCTACAAGCCGCGTCGTATCAAGGATCTACCCGGTGTTCGGACATGATTTTTTTACTTTACTACCCCCCTGTTAGATACTGGGGGTATTTGGCGGCCGGCTGACGCCGGCCGCCGTTTGCTCGCGCTTGCGCCTTTCGTGCTGCACGGCGCGCGCGGCAAACGCGGGGACACAAATAGCGATTGCCGTGGCTGTCGGTAATCGCTTGGTTAGTTTTCTTGGATGATTTGCTGGCACAGAGCTGGCACACTCCATAGCAAATTCAGTGTTTTTAGGTCTTCTCTGTTGGTACAATAATACCGTTAAATCGCAATTCTTGTGTCAATCACAGGATAGGGTTGTTTTCACGTGAAACAATTACATCGGCCACGGTGAGGAGACCGTAACGTGGGCATTTAACCCGCGTTGCTCCACCCGGCGCTCCTTGCGTTGGGCCGTTCGTTTGGCATAGCCGGCACAGATGTAGCGCTGCTCGGCGGTGACGGGCACCATATCAGGCAATGGGTCGCTGGCCGTGGGGTCTTCGATCACGTAGGTAATGAAGCAGGTGTAGCCGACAAAGCGCTCGCCGGTCGTGAGGTTCTCGCCAATGATTTTGACGAAGACCTCCAGTGACCGCGTCCCCGTACCGGTCACGTAGGCTTCTAAGAACATGGAGTCGTCCAAGTGAAACGGCCGCAGAAAGCTGACGTGGTCGAAGGAAGCCGTCACCACGGTCTTGTGGGTCAAACGAACGGCCACCACGTAGGCACTGTCGTCGACCAGCGAGAGAATCTTACCACCAAAGACCGAGTCATGTTCGTTTAAGTCTGGCTGAAACACCCGGTGGCTGGTCACGATAAGCGTGGCATTGCAGGAAACGGGCGCTAGTTGATTTGTCAAAAAGGTCACCTCATTCATTTTTTCTGATCCCATTCTAACAGAGTCCCTGAAAAAACGGCGACATAAATAGTAAGTTACGGGTTTATTAATTTTTCGCAATATCTGAGTAAAATGCTGCGGTCAACGCGACGAGCTTTGCTATACTGTGGGTAAATTAGCAAGTAGGGGTGTTAGCATGATCTATCATGGCGAACCGTTGGACTTGATGCCAACGCTAGATTTGGCGGAAACGTATCCGTTACTCGAGTGTACACTGAGTTTGACGCACCCCATTGACGTGGCTCGGTTGAAGACCGCGATTGCCACGACACAAACGGTGGTCCCACAGGTGTTGGGTCGCTACAATTTACGTTGGAATCGATTTTAAGTCGAGGCCAACGCTTTGGACCAGGTCATCGAAGAGTTTACAGCCGCCCACGACCCAGGTCGCGCGGCGTTAGACGTCTTGGCCGGTTCCCAACTCAAGATTCAAGTTCTCCACCATCCCGACTACGACGCCTTGCGCTTGTCGATGAGTCGGCTATTGACGGATGGTGAGGGGTTCAAACACTACCTGTACCTGCTCGCCGCGGCCTATGATGGCCAGGACTTGGCGAACTTTACCAATGAGCGGAGCGTGCGCAAAATCTTGGCCCACCTCCGCCATCCCCATCGGGCGTTGCCCACGTTGAATGGCAATTCCGATGAGACCTTCCCGCGTTTACAAGGGGATGTCCACCACCACCGCGGCGAGGCCACGATTCCGCGGGTCGTCAGTCGCCGCTTACGCCAGCGGACCCAAGCGGAAAACGTGACCATGAACGCCGTGCTGTTGTCGGCCTACGCGTTGGCGCTGTTTGCCTTGACCGGTGAAAGTCGATTAATCATCCCGTATCAAGTGGATCTGCGGTTGCACGGGCCGGTCGTAGCCACCAACGTGGTCCAGGTCGCCAATCTGACTAGCGAGATGCCGATTCCCATCACTGTCCAGGCCGGTGACCAACTGGCCGACGTGGTCCAGCGGACGCAAGCGACCATTAGTCAGTTGCGCGATGAACTGGCCTATTTGCCACCACTAGTCGAGCTCAACCGAATGAGTCGCGCGTTGCCACCGCAGTTGGTACGGCGCCTACCGGACGATGCCGCATTTCCAGCTGACCGTTAGCGTGTACCACGACGCGTGGACGCTGGCCTTTCGCATGTTGGGGTCAGAACCCGACTACCAGCTGGGCATTAAGATTTTGAAAAACGTCGTCGCCCAGCTGACGCAGTGGGGCCGCGGCCGTTAACGCCACGGCTTAGTGTTGGGTGATGCTGGTAACGCGTCACCTAACACCACGCAATGTTGTAAAGACAGACAAACAAAGGCTCTTTGTCAACGGCTGTTGATGAATAGCTTTATGAGAAATCAATTCACTTACGAATTGGTTTCTTTTTTTCGACTTTGATTGTAAATTCAATTCGAATCCTTGTGTAAAAATGCGACCAGTTCCGATAACCATATGCGGTCCGTTTTATTTGCTTGATCTTGCGATTAACGCCCTCTACTGGGCCATTCGAGTGTTTACTTGCCATCATATTTTTGATAAGTGTTAAATGCTTGCGGTAAGTTTTAATGGTTTCTTCAAGTTGAGGACTGACTGTTCCCGGATTGTTTAAAAACTTGATGAATCGGCCATAGTCTCGTTGACGTAAGGCATCTACAAGACCATGGGCAATAAAATAAGTGTGTTGGAAAACTGGATCAATTTCTAATCCCTTAGTAACGAATCGTTCCTGAGTGAACCAATCTTTTAAATGCGCAAACCATTGTGGTTTGCGTTTTTCTAAGTCATGGTATGACTTTAAAAACAATCGCCAGTTAGGCTTTAAAATGCGATATTCACTCGTATCCTTAGCGAAGCGATGCATTAATTGGACCCGAGTTTGATTAAGTGCATTTAGGCCCATCTAAACTAAATGAAAGTTATCGGCGACAATTTTAGCATTGGGAAACAGTTCATGAATGACGGATTGATATTGAGCATTAAAGTCCATAACGACTTCTTTAACGCGGTTACGTTCTTGTTTTGAGTAGTTTCCAGTGAAATGTTTCTTAATACTTTTATTGAGGCGATCTGGTAAGACAGAAACCAAGCGATGTGATTGACCATCAACTGCGATGAAACTCATTTGGACCCCAGTTGACCGAAATTCATCAAAACAAAGGACGGTTGGTAAGGTTGTTAAAGCAGTCTTAGTTTGGATTGCCAGTTTTTCAATAATTCGATTGACCGCCACAGGTGAAATATTCAATTCCTCTGCGATATCAGTGATACTGCGGTCTTTATTTAAGCGAAGAATAATCATCCTATTTGTATCTTCGGAAATTTGACAGTGCGGTTTAACCAGTGTCGTTTGAGCGCTAAAAGTATGCATACAGGTTTTACAACGGTAACGCTGTTTAGCCAGTCTTAGGATGACTGGACGTTCCTTAACGGGAGGAATATGAACGTTGATTAGATTAGTACCAAAACGGACTACTGGCGCTTGACCACAAAGTGGGCAAGTACCCAATGGATAGGTCAATTTAGCATAGATAAGCTGCTTTTCGGGATCTGAGTTATCAATATGAGTACACGTGATATTTGGGTCTTGGATTTGTAGGATATTTTCGATAGAATGTTCTTGGGACATAATTCTCACTTGCCTTTACTTTTACTTTGGTCGGTACTGGTGGTGCATTTGAGGATGTGTCCTTTTATTTTACAAAAAAATTGGCGTCGATGGAATGCCATCAACACCAAATATTGTAGAGCCATAAAAATCACGCTATCTCTCGGGAGGGCGTGATTTTTTGTGCGCTTATTTTGATAACTAAAGGTTGAAAGGTCGCGAACGCGCTCTAGACCCCAGCTGGTAAGGGTTGTCACCATTAAACTAGACATCAATACCACCTACGGCTACCAGAGATTCCGGCGCTGTGGGGACCGCCTGCGGCCTGAGAAGCGGTCCTCCGGCTCGGTTTGAAGCCTGACAAGAATCGCAGTCTCCAAACACGTCCCGCGCTGTAAGCTAACTCAGAACGTCAGCTAACACCGCTGTCACGGCTACCTCCATCTCTGGCTGTCTCCGGTTACGATGGTTGAAAACCACTAAACGCGCGGGACATCGCTGGTGTGACCGTGTTTGGCCAGTTTAATTGGGTACACCTCAGGAAGCCGTGAGTGAGCTAAATTTGGTCTCAGCCGTGGGATTTTCCAAGTGTCCTACTTGGAAAATGGCGTCTTTGAGACGCGGGCTGACGGCTCAAAGCGAGGAAAAAGACCGTTCTTTGGCTTTTCCCGTCCTGCCCACCGCGATCCAGACCAAATTTGGCGAACGGTAAGGCGGCCAGCACGCGACTAGCATATTATAATGGGTGGTATCCTTGTCACACTAAGGATTTTAGCTGTTTTTTAACTTGCAACCTTTAGTTGATAATTCAGGTGGGAAATGCTTTCGTGATTAATCCGATTTTTCGGTAGTTTTTAGCCAAATCCTGCAACAAAATCGCCGTAAATTACATTAGTAATAAGTAGGGCGGTTGGTTACAGCGAAGCTCAAGCCACGGCGCGCTGCTGGCGTTGTTGCCGATGGTGACCGCGAAGACGATAAAAGACGGCTACGGCGGCACCACCGATGAGGATTCCCAGTGCGTTAGCCAGCACATCGTTGATATCACTGCTACGGTTAATCAGCCAATGTTGCGAAAGGATGTACTGCATGGTTTCAATACTACTGCCGGCGAAGAGGCCGAACAGGCCAACCCCCAACAGGGGAAGTTTGGGCGCTAGCCATTTTAAAAGTAGACCCAATGGCAGAGTTAGTAGAATATTTTCTGCGAAGCCGAGATTAAAGAGGTCGAGTTGCGTGAGGTTCACGCGGCCAAAACCGGCAGGCATGACGTAGATGCTGATACCAGAAATTGAAATCGGTGTAAAGAGAATTGCGCCTAATCCGGTTAGATAGGCTAGAGTGAGCAGGGCGAACCACCGGTGTTTACGCATGGTGGTGACAATCAACAGGCCACTTAAGCAGGCCATAAGGAAGATAATTAATAGGGGTTCCCAGCGCATCGAATCACCTCCGTGAGATGCGAAGTACTTAAACGGTCGTTCAACATGCTTCTAGACTAACGCATAATTGGGCAACTAGGGAGATTCTGGCCTGGGTTTTAAGGTTTCTTTGGGGCTTTAGCAAATTCATAAGGTCTTCGCCCAAGAAAGGTCACATTTTCAACGCGTTGCCGAGATTAAAGGGCGACAAGCTATCACTGACGTGTTTGACCAGTCTACCAGGAGGGAAAGCATAGCGATTTCGCGACAAAGCCTGTCGTTGAGCATTTTAGAAACATCGTATCGCCGTATAAATAAATTTGTAAGACGGCCGCTTTGGTGAACGTGATTGAATCTGCTAAAGTTAAAGACAGAGATTAAACGAGGGGGAATTCGATGCAACGATGGTTAACGTGGCCGGTATTCTATGAACTAACGGAGATTTACACGGCGCCCTTAAATATCATGTGGTTCGTGTTGGGCGTTGCAATCGCCCAGTTTCATTTGGGCGTGGTGAATTGGGGCAATGTTGGATTGTGTCTCGTCACGGTCTTTATCTTCGATCTGGCCGTCAATGTCTCAGACAACTATTATGATTACCGTCATGCGCATGATCGGATAGATTACGCGCAGAAGACCAATCCAGTGGGACGTCTACAGTTGCCGGTGGCCGGTGTTGGCTACCTCGCCATTAGTCTGTACACCGTAGCGCTTTTGCCGGGAATCTGGTTGGTCTGGCGAACCGGCTGGTTGGTTCTTCTACTGGGCGCATTGGGGTACGCCATTGGCATCTTCTACACGGCGGGTCCTCGGCCGATTAATGCCACGCCATTCTGTGAAACGGTGGTGGCACTGTCGATTGCCTTTCTGATTCAGTTGACCTGCGTGGTGGTCTCAACGTACGGTCAACGCCCATTGACTTGGCAGACGGTGGGGATTACCTTCTTGTTGTGTTTGCCGCTCACGCTGATCTTCTTTACGCTCCAGTTGGCTAATAACACGGCGGACCGGGAAGAAGATATTCGCAACCGACGCTATACGTTGGCTTATTACTTGGGCCAGGCCGGCGCCGTTAAATTAATTCAAGCCTTACTGATTATTGGCAGTCTATGGCCCCTGGTCAATGTGGTCTTACGGATTGCGCCCTGGAGCACCGGTTACGTGGCCCTCCTGTTGCCAGCAATGTGGTGGGGTATGCGGCCCTTCTTTAAGGTGCAGGACAAGCAGAAAACTTTTATGACCACGGTCAAGAGTGCGTCGCTCTTCTTCATCGCATACCCGGTGCTTTTTGTAGCGGGTGCTTGGTTTTAGACCGGTGAAGTGGCCAGACAGCGTCGGAATCTCTGGCAGCCGCTGGTGTGATTTTGATAACTCATTTAATGGCGATAAGTCTTACCAGCTGGGGCTGGAGCGTGTTTGCAAGCTCTCAACTTTTCGTTTAAAAATAGTCAAAAAAAACGATCGTGCAAGCTGAGGTCAACTTACGCGATCGTTTTAAATCCTATGTTGATTAACTAGGTGCTACTGACAGTGTCCAAGTGACGGTGCTCTGGTAGTCGCCAGCCGTTATCTCGGGGTCGGCAGCAAACGTCAATTGGCTATCGGTAACGTCGAAGTCCTGACCATCGTAGTCGCTGGACGTGTAGATCTTGGTTGCGGTGTTGGTAGCTGGAATGTTCTGATCCAGCCGTGATGTTGGGTCAGAGAGGTCAAGAATCACGGCGCTAAGCTGGCCATTGTCGCCATCACTGAGCGTGAAGGGCGCTAAGCTAGCGGTCAAGGTCCAGTCGCCACCGGTTTCTCGACTATCCATAACAGACAATTCACCGTTGTTATTGCCGTCGTAGTTACTGCCGCTGGTGACTTCATCCAAGTTCTCCAGCGTGGTATCGCTACGAATGACCGAGGCGACATCGGTGCTACCGAAGTTGAAGTTAGGAACCGCCGTCAGGGCTAACAGACCACTCTTGTTGACGGTCAGGAGTGCCGCGTTGGTATTGACCGATTTGGTACTCCCGTTAACCGTGTAGTTCAACGTGGCGTAGTACGACGTGCCGTTGTCACCACCGACAGTGGTTTTGCTGACGGTGTAACTGGTCGAAGTCGAATTCAGCGCGGTGGTTGTGCCATCGTCGACCTTGTACCAGTTCGCAACGGTCATCCCCTCGGGCAGATTCTTCAGGGTGAACGTGGCGTCACTACCTTCGTTGACGGTAACGTTTTGCAAGGCGCCGACGACAATCTTAGTGGAATCGCTGTGACCATTACTCGTCCCGGTGATGGTGACGGTGCCATGATCATCAGCCGTTCCGTCGAGATTACTGGAGGCGCTGGTTGCGGTGACATCCCCGTAGGCGTCCACCGAGGCTAACCCGGGATTACTGCTGGTCCACGTGATGGGGTCAGTCGCGGTATCTGGGGTTAACGTTGCATGAACGGTAGTTTCCTCACCATTATACAGGGCGTTACTGTCGGCAGAGACCTGAATATCCGTAGTCGGAACCCGGTCAGGCGTCACGGTAACCGTGGCGATTCGCGACCATTCGTTGTAGAAGAGGCCAATCCCGGTGAAGTCATATTCACATTGAAACATGAGCGGCGTGGCCTTGGTTACTTCCGGGGCGGTAAAGGTATACGTTGTGCTATTGGTGCCGACCGTCTGGTAGGTACTGCCACCATCGGTAGACTCCCACCAGACGTACTTCCGACTACCGAGGGGGTTGGTAGCCGCTTCCAGAATGTTCCGCGTCCCTTTGGCAGACAGCGTCACACTGTGGCCGGCAACGACATTTGAATCAATAGGTTGTTGCGTAAAACCACCCGCAAGGTTAATGCCTAAGATCGACGTCGGAGGCGATGTTGGTGTTTGCGGGGCCGTACTGGCCGCTTGTGCCGTCGGGCTGACAGCTAGCCAGCCTACTAGCACGGCGACCCCAACGAGTAATCCCCGTAAGATTCGTTCCCAATTTCGCATAATGAATTCCCCCTGTTACGACTTCGAATGAGATTGTGCCTCGTCTGTCGGCTTAGTCAGCGTTACGGTATCGTTCAACTCCGATTCCGGCGTGTCCTCGTCGCGTGAACGGCGCTTGCCTAACCAGTAAGCCAAGCCGATCAACAACAAGACCAGCAGGAGTGCTAAGAGTAACCAGATCCACCAGTTATTCGGCGTCTTATCCGAGTGAATTAACGCATTGTGAGTTTCGGAAGCCTTGGACGTCAATGTAAATGGACGACTAAAGTTCCAGACTCGTTTGTCACTGGTGATGTGTAACTTCAACGTATATTGACCAGCGGCAATTCGGGACTTTCCCAGGCCAACGGGGAGATTGAACCAACTATTTGGCGCCATTGACCCGTTCTTCCACGACTGTGTTAAGACTTGCTTACCTGTGTGGGTACGCAGGATACGTGCCTGAATCTGCATGTTGCCGAAGAGGGCTGGTGTGAGATTACGCAACTTAGCCAAGACTTTGGGTTGGCCATTTTGCGTTTTAACCGCAACATCGGCTAGCTTGAGATTGATCGGCAGTATCTGGTTGGGTTGACACCACAAGGACACCGCGGTGACCTCCGCGTAACGATTCTGCAGGGTAAAGTTACTGTTAGAGGATGACGGACTGGCGTTAGGGTCAGTGACGAAGAGTCCACCGAGCACTTGCCCCGTGAAGCCACCCGCGGGAATCCGCGTCGTAAACGTGACCGTTTTACCTTGATGAGCCGCCAGATGCAACGTTACAGGGCCCGACGTCATGTCAGTAAACGTGGTCTGAGCGGACGGATCCGTGCGATTCGAAGGAACATAAACGGCGTGTCCGGTATCCGCAGTTGTCGCGTTCACCGGAATGACTTTGAGCGTCCGTGCCGACTTGGTTGGGTTTTCGACGGCCAGTTTGAGAACCTGTGTACCACCGGGTTGGACCTTTAGATCAAAGTAATCGGCTTTAGCCGATACCTGATTCTTGGGGAGCAACGGAATGGACGCAAAGTTCGTGCTTCCAGGCTGATCGGACTGAGCGGCCTTCGCCGTAATCGGCGAACCACCTCCCAGTAAACTGACGAGAGCCAGAAACGCAACGAGCCACCACTTAAACCTGTTCAAATTCATTGTCAGCACCACCTTTAGTCAATCATCTAGTCATCAAAAAGTTATGAAGCAGGCGTTGCGGTCGGCGCATCTTGTAATGCCCAGTAGAGCGTCGCATCATAAGTCCCGGCAGAAATCGTGTTTTGTTTACCAATAGTCAGATTAGTCTGAGCATTGGTAGTGGCACTGTTACTGCCTTCACCGGACTTAGCAGCGGCTGTCCACAACGTAGAAGGACTCGTGATCCAGCCATTCGTGACCGTCCCTTGAGTGAGGGCGACGCTGGTTGGTGCGGCAGTAGCCGTGTTATCCATGGCCTCTGGCGTAAAGTCCAGAGCTAACGTTGCGCTATCAACGGTTGACGTTCCAGAAGTGAAGGGACCCATCCCAACGGTTAATGACCAGCCGGCATGATCACCACGATAGTCCGTAACGTTCAAAGCACCGGTGTTATTCCCATCATAGCCGGTCCCACCAGTAGTGGAGCCAGTCGCGATTGGCAACTTAGCACCGTCCGTGGCAACGTCCTTAACAGTCGTGCTCCCCAGGAAAACGTTAGGTACCGCATTCAACGTTAACATCCCTGGTGTCACTGAGAATTCGGCGTTAGACATCGCCTCGGCGTTACTGGTACCATCAGCGACATATCCCGTAGAAACCGTCGTTAAGTTACTGGTCGCGGTCCCAGGACCAGCCGCCTTAACCACTAGTGGGGATAAGCCCAATACTAAAGCAACAACAGCAAGACTACTGCCGGCACGATTAATAAACTTCTTGATCCGCATAATAATTCCTCCAATCTAATTGTGCCACGCTAAGATTGGCTAACTGGATGTCGTAAGCTCCACGCGGTTAGCCTTGAACAACATTTTTAGTTGCTTGCTTAAGTGACCATTTCCCTCTCTGCAACTCTATAGTAGCAGGGTCCACTAAGTAGTCATGACCAATTAGCTTGTTTTGCGATGTCTGTATACTAACCGCTAATAGTGAGATGTTGATTTTGACATTGATGGCTAATCGTCACCACTAGCGATGTGGGGCATTTGTTGTGCGGGGAAGCTAATCACACTGCGTCCTATACGACAAAAGCGGCCCTGACTTGCCGTCACGGTCGCTTCATCTGGAATGAAATTTAGGTTAGTCGCTCACCGATTATGCCGATAAATCCAGTAGAGACCACCCAGTAGAAGGCCGACTAATAGGGCCCGAATTCCCCAGCCAATCAGCCAGAGAATCGTGACTAGGGTGAGAATGTGATCCCAGTTAGTTGCGAGCGTGACGACTAGCAATGGTCGGACTTCCTTTCTATGATCGTCTCATCTTAATCCGCGGGTGTGAATGCCGCCGCAATGGTGACTAAACGCTGGAGGTTCCGGGCGAAGGCCTGTTTGGCAATGGGCGCCAATAGGCCGAGGGGCACGTGGCGTTTAATTGCTTCTTCCACTTGGAGAATCTCCGTCAGCGTGGTCTGATCTGCTCCCTGATGTAGCGTAAAGCGGAGGTGGTAGGCGAGTTGGCCTTCGCTACTCTGGTAGATCACCTGGTCGGCCGTCGTCGTGAGGGTGACCCGTTCGTGGACGTTGAGGGCCGGCGGACGGCGGGTGATGAGGAAGTCGGCATTGTCCGGCGTTACCCGGGTAATTGCGGGATTCCACAAAGGTAGTTTCTCCGGTTGGGTCAGGACGGTGCGTAACCGATCGGCAGAGATAGAAGCAGTGATGGTGTTTTGAAAAAGTGTGTTCATGAAAAAAGGCCTCCTTAATTTGGATGGCCTTACTGTACCTGATTATCGCGGACGGTGATAATCAGGATTCTGATAATTTAAAATTTTTCCGGAACGGCCTCGTGAAAAAGAGTAGAGAGAAAGTGCTGCTTCTGCCGGGCCTCAGCCGCTTCATTCTCCCGACCGGCCTGTTCCGCAATCTCGGCGATCAGCCGGTAACAGTTTGCCAGCATGTAAGGGGAATTATGGTCAGTAATGAACCGAATGCCGGTCAGTAACCGGTCGGTGGCGCGTGCGGGATCTTGCGACCAGTAGGCGGTCAGCGCCGCTAAGTAAAAGAGGATGTTTTGATTTTCTTCGTAGGGCACCTGATCAAGTTGGGTCAGGGCCTGTTCCGTGAGTTGTTGGGCGCTACGGGTTAAGTGTCGCTTGGCCTTAACCGTGGCCAGCGAAGCGAGTGCCAGCCGCGTGAGGGTCGTGAGTTGCCGGGACGGGGCCATATCGGCAGCAAACTGCAGGTTTTGTTGGGCAACGCTGATGTCGGTCTCACTATGCAGCTGCGCCACCCCGAGGTAATAGTAGTAGGCCTGGGTTTGCGCATCCGTGGTGACGGCGGCTAGCGTTGTGGGGGCCAGAAGAAAATCGCGCAGCTCTTGGTAGCGGTGCTGGTTACAGAGGGTTTGCAGGTGGGCGTTTAACGCGTCATCCCCACTGATGGCAAAGTCATTGGCGAGGCTAATCTCGGCTAGGGAGATGTCTAACCGGCGACACAGGGCCACGAGTAACTTGGCATTGGGCGCAGATGCCGGTCGCTACTGTAGCTCGGGACAGGCCTTGACGTTTGCGAACCTGCTTGAGTGTGGTGCCAAGTGACATGACATTGTCCTCCTAAACGAATTAGGTTGGCTTAAATGTACCGATTCGTGACGGAGATTACCAGTGATTTGCCCCCGAACCATCAAATTCCGACGATGGTTACCCGACAGATACGACCGCCTGCCATTTTCGGTCGCGTTAGGTCTTCGCTTGATGGTGGGGGCCAGATTGCGGCGGTAATCAGGGCCCTTTTCGATGACGACGTGAAAGAATCTTGGATTTGGCTCCCACCTGGACCGCAAAGTCGGGTAGTATAGAGGTAAAAGAAAGTGGGGGTGTACCATGTTAAAAGATGATCAGATTGTTTGGGCGATTCATCAGATGGAAGCGGAGATGGGGCCGGTGGGGCCGTCGTTGGATTCGCGGACACCATTTCAATACTTAATCTCGGTGATTCTGAGCGCGCAGGCGACGGATGTTTCCGTCAATAAGGTGACGCCGGTGCTGTTTGCGAAGTATCCCAACCCGCAAGACTTAATGGATGCGGATGTGACCGACGTGGAGGGAATCATCAAGAGTGTCGGCCTCTTTCACAATAAGGCCCGTAATATCATTAAGACGGCCCGGATCGTCCACGAGGAGCTCAACGACGTCGTGCCGACCGACCGTAAAGGCATCATGGCCTTGCCGGGTGCCGGGCGGAAGACAGCTAACGTGGTGTTGAGCGACGTCTTTGCCCAGCCGACGTTTGCGGTGGATACCCACGTTTCCGCCATTTCCAAGCGGTTGCACTTCGTCGATCAGACCGCATCCCCACTGCAGGTGGAAAAAAAGATTGTCAGTGTGTTAAAGCCGGCAGAACTCCATCAAGCGCACCACACGATGATTGAATTTGGTCGAAAATACTCGATGAAGCTGACGCCGGAGAAGGAAGTTTGCCAACTAATCAAGGATTGTGACCGGCTGAATGAAGAGAACGAAGGATTAGCGTAAAGGAAGCGTGCGCATGACGTATACATTTATTGGGGATATTCACTCGGCAGCGGATGATTTGGACGTACTCCTCCACGCCAGCGACCTGCAGAACAGTCGCCTCATCTTTCTCGGCGATTATGCGGATGGTCTGGCATTTCGAACAGGAACGGATCAGCCGAGTCCCATCGCGCCGCTGGCCGCGTTAGAGCTGATTATGGAGCGCGTTAACCACCACGGGGACGTTGCGCTTCTCGGCAATCACGATGATTTTTGGGTTCAGACGGCCCGCGGTGATGATCTGAGTTATCAGATTTGGCGGTTAAATGGTGGGGCGAAAACTTGGCGTAAGTTGGGGATTCGCTCCAGTAATCCAGCTGTCGTGGCGACGGCACTCAATGCGGAGCCGTTACGGCGCTACACGGAATTTTTAGCGCATCTGCCACTGACTTGGGAGCGGCCACACCTGTTGGCGGTGCATGCCGGCTTGAATTGGGATTATCCGCTCGCTCAGCAGGTGCGTGACGATCTGATGTGGATTCGTGATGACTATTACTTTGACCACCATCACAAGTGGCATCGCAACCTGACGAATAAGGTGATTGTGACCGGCCACACGCCAGTTCAGGCGCTAACGACGACGGGCTACGGCTTCGTGAAGATGCAGGCGGATGTGCAAGACACGCCGCGCTACCTGATTGATGCGGGTAGCCGATCGGGCGCGGCTAACGGTGGCATCTTTGCCCTGACGTTGACCGAGACCGGCGAAGTGGTTGCCATGAATTGGGTGATTGAAGGACAGCTCTATGACGGTACCGCGCCGCATTTGCTGGGATAAACGAAAACGACAAGCACATGGTCAACTTAGTTATACGGGCTTTAGGTTGAAGATAATGATTAGGAGTGGTGGAATATGGAAACGACTATTCGAAAGATTGGTAATTCAGTGGGCGCAATTATTCCTAGTGAACTTAACGCTGAGGCTGGAGACAAGTACAAGATTGTCAAGATAGATGATACCTTTGTACTGACACCATTGCGGAATCACTTATTCGCTAAGGAAGCTGACTGAGTTGGCTTTCGGGATAGTATTTCTAAAGAAGATCGAGAGTGGGACGCGGGTCAGAACTAATGTATATTCCAGCGCAGGGGGATTGGGTCTATATTAATTTTGATCCATCGATCGGGCCTGAAATTCGAAAACGGCGGCCGGGTTTAGTTGTCAGTAAAAATGCATTTAATAAGTTAACTGGCTTCTGTTTGATTTGTCCAATTACCAGTACTCATCGGGCATTTGGCACCTACGTTACCATCGCAAATCCCCGTGAAATTTTGGAAGAAGTAGTGACACATCAGCTTAGATCAGTGGATTTCGAACGTAGAAATTTAGACTTCATCGAACGCTGTGACCCGGTGACGTGGGCTAAAGTCATTGCGACAATGGATCAGTTTATTTAGGTCACTCGTGAAGCCTGGATTTTAGACAATAAATAGTCAATGGGGATCGCAAGGCAAAGTAATTGTATAAATGAAAAGCTCTCAAGGATGGAATGCCTTGGGAGCTTTTACACTAATTATTACATTTTTTCCAAGCCCTGCCGCTGTTCCTCATCAATGATGTGCGTGTACAGTCCCGTGGCGCTGGTCGAGTTCTGGCCGAGCTGGGTGGCCACGAGTTGCTCGTTCTTGGTGGCCAGGTAGAGTTTGGACGCCAGGGTATGTCGGAGCTTATGGGGCGTTATCCGGACCTTAAAGGCCGCCGAGTACTTGGCCACCATCTTTTCCATGGAATTGGCCTGTAGCCGTGAAGCCTGACCACGATAACTGCTGAGAAATAGGGCGCGGTCGCTACTGAGCGCGTGGTAAGTAGCTTCGCGATGGTCGACGTAGTCCTGAATGTATGGCAGCGTCCACGGGGCAATTGGGACGGTGTCACGCTGACCACCCTTACGAATCACGCCAATTGTCCCGGTCTTGAGATTCAGATGCCGCAGGTCGGCGTTGGCCGCTTCAGAGACCCGCAAACCACTACCGAGTAGCAAGGCGTTGATCGCCAGGTCCCGGCGTTTATCGCGATGGAAGTAACGTTTCTTAGCCGGCGACAGGAGTGCCTCGTACTTCTGATCAATGAAGTCCAGATACTCGTGATCGGTGTTGCCCAGCATCAACTTGGTCTTGAGATTGGCTGCGCGCGTGGCGTAGGTCTCGCTGGTGCGGACCAGAGCGATCTTATGCATGACGTTGCGGTCGAAGTAGGCTTCACCGTTGTCGTCTTCGGTATCTTCAGTTAGGTATTTGAAGAGCGAGGAGAGGGCGTTGAGCGACCGATTGATTGTGGGGTGCGTGCGACTACCAGGAGCGCCCGTTAATTTGGTCTGGTTCAGTAGGGCCGACTTATACAACTCCACGGTTTCTTTCTTTAACGTTGCTAGGACCTGAATGTCAATATCGGCAGGGCGCGTAGCGGGGGTCAAGCCTTCGCTGATTAGCCAATTGAAGAAGCGGCGAAACTCCGTCAGGTATTGGTATAGGGTGGCCGGTGACAAGGGAATCGTGGCCTTGGCCTGATAGTATTCTTGGACGTACCAGGGCGCAATGGCCAATTCTTCGTCGATTAATTTTAAGTAGTGCTGCTTTTCCATAGAAGTGGCCTCCAAACGTATGTTCTCATCAACTATGATACCGGGGAAACGAAAAATTAGCAAGTCCCCCGCCTAAATTTTAGATACTATTATCTTTAAAATATTTGTTTTAATGAAAATAGTTGCTTAAATGATTTGCCTAGAGGTCTAGCTACTTAAATACTGACAGGCCATTTGACCGTTATTAGGTAGTGGAAACACTGGTCTAGCGGCGTTTAACGTTATCTTCTTTAGATTCATCGTATCGATTGGCTACTGGTAGCAAACGCCGGTACAGCAATGTTTATAGCGTATCTAAACCTGAACTTGAAATCCGCGTTGCAAGGCCCAATCTGCGCCATTTTTTAGTTACGAGCCTCATCTGAATTACTTAGGATGGTCCAATCGCGTGAGCAACTTCTAAGCAGCACCGCTAGCTACTGTGCACACGAGCCCACGCCAAATAAAGTAATGATCGGTCCCATCAAGCAGTCGATTTGCTAGCAGCTAAAATAGCAACGGTTACCGGTTAGCCACTGAGTAACCAGTCCTAAACGGTCATTTTAGACGTTGATTCTAAGCACACGTTCAGCGATTAGATGGAGACCTGACCACGAGATTAACGTAGAATGCGCCTCAAAATTAAGCTAAATTCATCTAATCTTGTGTATGGCGACGGTAACTGGCGAAGCGGTGAGCTCACTAGTTGCTGCGCCGAGAACGCCTGACAAAAAATCTCGCTGCAACTCTTAGATGGTCATCGTCGTTTTACTTTCAACGAATCAGGCAGTCGACGAAGTTAGCGTCTGCTGACCAAACGTCGCGAATAAATGTTGCAACAAGTCAAAGCGGAATGGGGGCACCACCAAATACGGGAAGAAAGTTATTTCATTCTCTACTTTACATAATATATATTATCGAAAGTAGAGTTTAAACCAAAAAAATTAGGTCTAAACGCCAATCACAACTTTTCCCCAATTGTCAAATCAAGTGCAACACAGGACAGTAAGGCGTAAGCATAACCGGATGCATGTTCTTGAAGACCTGTGTTTTGAAGACCTGGGCGGCGCTAGCATAGCCCAGGGATTTACGTAAGCGATGGTTAAGTGCGTTTTGAATGGCTTGGATCGTTGGTAGATCAAAGTTCTTGAGAGAGATGCCCTTCGGAATGTACTCACGGATGAGACCGTTGAGATTCTCATTAGACCCTCGTTCAGAGGGCGTATAAGGATGAGCGAAGTAAACTTTGGTTCCTTGGACCTGATCTAGCTCGGCAAATTCACTGCCATTGTCAAATGTGATTGACTGGAAGTTCTTAGGACCATAGGCCGTAATGACCCCTTGAAGTGCCTGGCGGCAAGTGTCAGCGTGGTAGTCAGGAATCTTAACGATGATTTCAAAACGACTGACACGCTCGGTTAATGTCATCAGTGCGGGCTCGCTAGCAACCCGCTTGCCCTTAACTAGGTCTCCTTCCCAGTCACCCACCAAGATGCGTTGGTCGACGATAGCTTGTCGCTCATCGATTGAGCTACCCAATATCTTCTTATTCTTTCGGGAGCGAGTTCGACGAGTGCTCTTTACTCGGCGACGAAGCTTGACTGGTAAATCAGCGTTACAGAGGTCGAGATAACCTAAATCAATGTACCGATAAACCGTGGGGTCGATGGACACGGCTTGTCCGGATAAAGTTGATGGAATCGGTGGACGAAGCTATCGACACTATCGACTCTAATCTTGGTTTTGAGTGCTTGGACTAACAGCTTGAAGAAGAGCCAGCAACGCTTTAGTAAACCCTTAGAATGGCATTTAAGGCGGTCTTTTTCATAGACAGCCTGTCCTGCTTCAGCAAAATATTGATAGTATGGCAGATAGTCGGAGTTAAGCTGGCGAACCGTGCCACGCTTGATTTCGCGTGAGATAGTACTGGGATTTCGATGAAGATTACGAGCAATTTGGCGAACAGATTGGTGGTCCTTCAAGAACGCTTCAATTTGGCCACGCTCTTCGGCAGAGAGTTGTTGGTAAGTAATGGTAGTGGTATGATTTGACTGGGTCATGGAGATACCTCTTTCTTTTTGGTTTGGTCGCTTAAAAGTATAGGTCTCCATGGCCTATTTGTTTACCCTTAATGTCTTAAGGGGTGTTGCACTTCAATTTTAAATCGGGCAATCACAACTTTTCAGTCACTGGTACGCTAGACCTAATTTCTGTAAAATTTAGTCGCTAACTGTTATTCGTTGCAACTGTGTTAAAATTTGCCGCGTGATTGGCGTCAGCTGTTCTGGCAACGCATTTAACGAAAAATATTTAGCCACACTGGTTTCCGTTTGATCGGCGCGTAAGTTGCCAGTCGCCGTGAGCTGATATACGACGGTCACGGAATCAATCTGGTCGCCGTTGGGATATGTGTACTGCATACCCGTACCGCTGACCACCGTCAGCAATTTTGGTTGCTGGCCGATCAATCCCGTTTCCTCATGGAGCTCACGACTGGCGGTCGTCGCAAGATCTTCCGCAAGTTCCTTGGAACCGGCCGGCAAGCCCCAGAGCTGGTTATCCGTGCGCTTAACCAATAAGAGTTGCTGCGCCGTAATCACCACGGCTGCCGCACCAACCACAATCAACGGTTGTGATCCAATCTTTTGCCGTAACTCTAAAACGTAGCCCATACTGCGTCACCATCCTTTATGGTTAATTGTAACGCACGATAAGACAGTTAGGCTTGCCAATTTCTTTGAATGAAGTCCTGCCGACCGCCCATTTCCTCAACCTGGTAGCGAAATGGATTCTTACGGTAAAAGTCTTGATGTTCCTCTTCGGCGGGATAGAATGGCTGGGCGTCCGCAATCGTAGTGACGATCGGCGCGTCAAACTGGCCACTAGCCGCGAGTTTAGTCTTCGATGCCGTTGCAATCTGCCGCTGTTCCGGACTATTCACGTAAATGACCGGCCGGTAGCTGTCACCACGATCCTGAAATTGGCCGCTGGCATCGGTTGGATCGGTTTGCCGCCAGTAGATCTCAACGAGCTGAGCATAGCTAATGATGGCCGGGTCAAAGGTAATCTTCACGGCCTCGGTGTGGCCCGTCGTATGACTAGCGACTTCGGCGTACGTGGGATTGACGGTGTGCCCACCGGTGTAACCGGAAACCACCGATTCGATGCCCGGTTGCGTGTCGAACGGCTGAACCATGCACCAGAAACACCCGCCGGCAAAAATTGCTGTCTCCATTTTACGAAGTCCCCCTTTTATTTCTGTTCAGGAAAGAGCTGTCCAAAGTCATGGTAGCCCTGTGCTTCTAACTCGTTGGCCGGAATAAACTTCAGTGCGGCCGAGTTAATGCAGTAGCGTAAGCCCCCCGCTTCTTTCGGGCCATCGTTAAAGACGTGACCCAGATGGGAATGGGCGTCCGAACTCCGGACTTCTTGACGCACCATACCAAACGAATGGTCCGTGTTCTCCTTAACATTAGCGGCATCGATTGGCTTGGTGAAGGACGGCCACCCACAACCCGCGTCGTATTTATCTGTTGAACTGAAGAGTGGTTGACCACTCACCACGTCCACGTAAATACCGGGTTCATAGAAGGCATCGTACTTACCGGTAAAGGCCGGTTCCGTCGCGGCCTTCTGGGTAACTGCGTATTCTTCGGCGGTGAGTCGCGCCTTTAAATCTGCTGAATCTTCTTGTTTCATTCGAATTCCTCCAATCGATTGCACACAATCTTTAACACTCTCTAGTTTAAGACTCTTACGCCAAAAGGCAACTAATTTGCCTAACTGACTCAGTACATGAAGGTCTCAGCCTTTGACCGGACCAGTCACGTACCGCCTCAACTTGACGGTTACCAACTGTTTTGGTCACTCATTCAAAAAGCGCCGACCCACACTGGATCGACGCTTGTCTTCTATTGAGCTGATTAGCTGGCTAGCTGGCTTGCCCAGCTGGTGTTTGGTAACGCGCCTTGACCCCGTTAATGTCGACCTGTTGAATGCCGACCGAACGGTTCTCGTAGTACATCACGCTATGCTTGGATGGGTTGTGAGCGAGACCCATAGCATGTCCTAATTCATGTTCTGCCACGTGTAAATCGTATGAGCGAGAGTAGCCGTAGCTGTGGAGCAAGGATGGGTTGAGTTCGGAACTAATCTTGACGAAATAATCCCGGCGTGCCCAATACTCCGTTAACCCGACGTCTTTACCCAATTGCTTCGCCTGACTAGCCGAAGCCGTCGACAGCTTAATCTGCGCCGACTTGGCGGGGGCTAACTTAAAGTCAAAGGCCCCGGTCTTGTTCCAGGCTTTGACCGCTGATCGCCAAATCCGTTGATAGTAAGCGGACTTGGTCGTGATCGCGTAAGTGGCGTGATCCTGTGCAAATCTTTCAGGTCCAAACGGTGTAGTGGCGGCTGCCAATGCCACGGCACCACCAACTTGGCTGACAAAAAGACCGATCGCAATCAGCGCAATTACGATTCTTCGATACCAAGCATTTCTTCTTGTCATGCAAATTCCCTCTCTCTTATCAGAGGAAAATGCCTGACGGCTACCATCGACCCGTATTATATCCGGAGCGCAAAAAAGTTGCGATAAAAACGCCCCGCGAAGTTAAGGTTTCTTCGCGGAGCGTCAAAATTATTGTAAATTAACCGAATTAAGCGTTAAAAGCGTCAGTCAATGGTGGCACAACTTGCTTCTTCCGGGAAACGACACCAGGCAGGCTTGCGCGGTTAGCGGCCAGCTTCGTGTTAAAGGCCTTTTCGACCACGTCCTTAGGTTCGCCGGCAACGATCATTTCAGAGTCGCTGTTTAAGACGTTGGTTGCCAAGGTAATGAACAGATCGTAACCGTCAGCGGCGATTTCGGCGTTCATTTCCTTTTCCAACCCGGCTTGCCGAGAGATCACGTCATCTAGGTCAACCGTGTTGATTTGGCCAATCCGGACACTGTGACCACTCATGTCGAAGGACTTAGCGTCGCCGTCGATCAATTCCTTGTCGCTCTTAGCGGCCAAGTTCGTGCCGGCCTTCAGCATGGCAATGCCGTAGCTTTGAACGTCA
Organism: Levilactobacillus brevis; assembly: GCA_021383565.1. NCBI lineage: Bacteria > Bacillati > Bacillota > Bacilli > Lactobacillales > Lactobacillaceae > Levilactobacillus > Levilactobacillus brevis. The sequence goes on from CP079699.1 coordinate 790,545, forward strand.
ATATCGGCGATTTCGGCCAAGGCCCGTACGGCTTCGCGGTCCTTATCGGTCGTGGTTGGGGACTTCAGCAACAACGTATCGGAAATGATAGCGGATAACATCAAGCCCGCTAACTTAGCTGGGATTTCAATCTTAGCTTCGTCAAACATTTCCGTCAGGACGGTGCTGACACAGCCCACTGGTTCGGCCCGGTAGTACAGCGGTGAATCCGTGTGGAAGTTCGCAATCCGGTGATGGTCCACCACGAAAGTGACCTGCACCTTGTCGAGGTCACTAACACTTTGTTGGGCTTCGTTGTGGTCCACCAACATGACTTGGTCAACTTCGTTTGAAGCCGTCTTGATGACCCGAGGAGCGGGTTCGTCAAAGTGGTTCAACACGTAGTTGGTTTCCATGTTGGGTTCACCCAAGGCAACGGCTTCAACGTCGTAGCCCTTTTGGGTTTGGAGGTAGGCAAAGGCCTTAGCTGCCACGATGGCATCCGTATCAGGATTTTGGTGACCGAAAATTAACGCTTTACTCATGAGTAAAAAACTCCTTTAATCAATAATTTTAAGTTTATTTGTTACGCAATTGTTTGAGGCGCGAGATGTAATCGTCGGTGTGGAGATAGTGATCAAACTGCGCAAGGAAGTGACTGATTCGCGGAATCTCCGCCTTGCCCTTGCGGAAAACAAAGGCTAAATCAAAGCGAATATTGGGCTCGAAGTGGGCCGTCCACGTTTGGGGCAAGTCGTCTTGACCCACCATAAACGAGTTCGGTAACGCCGTCGATGCTCCCGTTTGCATGGAGAAATGCAGGAGCTGTGTCGGTGTCGTGAAGTTAGCGACGCCCTTAGGAAAATCAGCCAATTGGTTTTTGTAGGCCTCGTGAATGGTCTGGTTCAGATAGTACCCGTCCGGATACATCGCCCACACGTTTTCCGTGGTGTCCTTGAACTTGATCCGGTGTTTCTTGGCCAGTTTTTCATCGTGGTGAATGAACAACAGGTCGTCCGAGATAATCTTCTTGGACTCGTACGGTTTCCAATTCTTAATAGAATCATCCGGGAGATACATGATGGCCAAGTCAATCTTGTTGTTTTCCAACCGTTCCCAAATTTCTTTCCGCGTGAGCATGTGGAAGGAAATCTTGAGTTCTGGGTTGTTTTGGTAGGACAAGATGGCGAAGTCCTCAAAGACCGCGTCCTCCATCGAGGCCAACAGCCCAATGTTAATTTCACCCTGGGTGGCACTCGTGGACTGCTGAATCTCATCGGTTGCCTGATTCAAAATCGCATAAATTTTATGCGTGGCGTCCAACATGGTGTAGCCCGCGTCCGATAAGCGCAGTTTCTTCCCCACTGAGTAGAAGAGCGGTGCCCCCACCGTTCGTTCTAGCTTCTTGATCTGTTGGGTCAAAGCTGGTTGAGTGATTCCCAAAATTTGAGCAGCTTGCGTGTAATTCATGGTTTCTGCAAGCTGCAGGAAATATGTCAGGGTTTTTGAAGAAAAAATACTTTCTTGTTTCGTCTTCATCCGCAATTTACTCCTTATGACTGGCGTGACGAACCGTCTAGCCGACATGACGTCAGCCTAATAGTAACTATTAATCTCTATAATAGGCTGTTTTGAATGAAAGCGCAACGATTACCGCTCGCAAATCCGCTCGCCGATCACCGACTAATCTAGTCGAGAACCAGTTCGGTTGGTTTGACGCGCAGGGAGACCGGTGTGCCTTCCACGTCCGTATCGACGACAAACGAGCCGTTGGAGTAACGTCCACTCAGCGGGTGTTCCGTTGGCAAGACGTCGTGCGTCCGTTCGCGGCTGGTCATGATTTCCAGCGGCGGATTGCCGGCCGGAATAGTCATGAAGTCAACGACGCGGTGCGGATCACGTTTTAATTCACGCAGGACCAGCACGCCCCGTCGAGCCCGACTGGTAACGGAAAGTTCCTTCATCGCCAAGCGCTTGAAGCCCCCACGCTGGGTAATCATGGCAATGGTATCGGTGTCGGTGACCAGTGCGAGGTTGACCACCTCGTCATCGTCGCGCAGATCCATCGACCGCACCCCAGTCGTCCGGGCACCGTTGACGGAGACCTCATCGACCGGATAGCGTAGCGCGTACCCGTTCTTAGAAATCAGCAGGATGCCTTGGTCAACGGGTTCGGTCAGGTAGGCCACGTGAACGACGCGGGCATCGTCATGCTTGAGCTTTTCGTAGACGGCTGCCCGGCTCTTGTACGTCCGACCAGGTGTCAGATCGCTAAAGGCGGTCTGCTTGACGTAGCCATCACTGGTGGCGATCAGGAAGCGACCCGGTTCCTTCAACGACTTAAAGGCAAAGGTCGCGACGATTTCTTCATCGCTGGCTAAGCCAATCGTTTGGGAAATGTGTTCCCCGGTTTCCTTCCACTTCACATCACTGATCTCATGGACTGGCCGGTAAATCAGATTCCCCTTGCTGGTAAACATCATCAGGTGGTCAAGGGTGCTGAGTTTCTCCATGAAGATGGGATAATCCTCGTCTTTCAAACCGTTGTCTTCGGGATCGGAGGCCGTGTACGACCGGACGCCAGAACGCTTCAGATATCCGTCATGACTGACCAGTACCACGACTTCTTCGTCGGCAACCGTGACCGTCGTCTTGATCTTCAAGTCCTCGATTTGGTCCTGAATCTCGGTTCGCCGCGGGTTCCGGTAAGTCTTGGCAACTTCCTTGAGTTCTTTGCGGAGAACCGCATTTAACGTCTTGGGTTCGGCCAAAATCTTGTGGTCCTGTTCGATGGCCGCCGACAGCTTGTCGGATTCGGCCTGCAACTGAGTCACATCGGTATTGGTCAACCGGTAGAGCTGCAGGGCCACGATGGCGTCTGCTTGCTTTTCCGAGAAGTCATAATCTTTGACCAGGTTGTCGCGGGCATCGCGGCGATCTTTACTGGCGCGAATGGTGGCAATCACTTGGTCCAAGATGGACAGTGCCTTGATTAACCCAACGACGATGTGTTGTCGGTCCAAGGCCTTCTGTAGCTCGTACTTGGTCCGTTTGGTAATGACGTCTCGTTGATGTTCAAGGTAGGCCGTCAAAATGGTCTTCAAGCCCACGTGTTCGGGACGCATGTGATTGATGGCGACCATGTTGAAGTTATAAGTAATCTGTAGTTCGGTATTCTTAAACAGGTAGTTCAAGACTCCCTGAGCATCGGCATCGCGTTTCAATTCGATGGCGATCCGCAGGCCGTCTCTATCCGTTTCGTCTCGGACTTCGGCGAGGCCTTCAACCTTCTTGTTCAGACGAATTTCGTCAATCTTCTTGACCAGTTGGGCCTTGTTGACTTCATAGGGAATCTCGGTCACGATAATCTGGCTCTTGCTGCCCCGGAGCGGCTCGATGGCCGTCTTCGAACGGACGACTACCCGACCACGGCCCGTCTCGTAGGCCTTAACGATGCCGTCTTTTCCTTGAATGATGCCGCCCGTTGGAAAGTCAGGCCCCTGAACAAAGGACATCAGTTCTTCCAAGGTAGCCTTGGGATGGCTGAGCAGGTAGACCAGCGCGTCCACGACCTCGCCCAAGTTGTGTGGCGGAATCTCCGTGGCGTAACCGGCGGAGATCCCGGTGGACCCGTTGACTAAGAGGTTGGGAAAACGCGCTGGTAAAACGGTGGGTTCGTACTCGGTGTCATCGAAGTTCAGAACCATTTCAACCGTGTCCTTGTCGATGTCTCGTAGCATTTCCCCCGCAAGCTTACTGAGTCGGGCTTCCGTGTACCGCATGGCGGCCGCCGGATCACCGTCCATTGACCCGTTGTTCCCGTGCATCTCGACTAAGGGTTCGCGAACCTTCCAGTCCTGACTCATCCGGGTTAAGGCCTCGTAAATGGAGCTGTCACCGTGGGGGTGAAAGTTCCCCATGACGTTACCGACGGACTTCGCCGACTTGCGGAAGCCCTTGTCGTAGGTGTTGCCGTCCTTGTTCATGGCAAATAAAATCCGGCGCTGAACGGGTTTGAGCCCGTCGCGAATATCGGGCAGGGCCCGCTCCTGGATGATGGACTTGGAATACCGGCCGAACCGGTCGCCCATGACTTCTTCCAGAGTTAATTCTTGAATATTTTGTCCTTCACTCACGAAATATGTGCTCCTTTCACCGGTTAGTTATCCGTTGGTTCTGCCGGTTCCGAAGCTTCCAGCAGACTGGTGTTATCGTCTTCCAGTGTGAATTGGACATTGTTTTCAATCCACTTCCGGCGCGGTTCGACCTTATCACCCATGAGTGTGGTGACCCGACGTTCGGCCAAAGCGGCATCATCGATTTGAACCCGAATCAGCGTTCGCTTGTCAGGGTCCATGGTGGTATCCCACAGCTGTTCGGCGTCCATTTCACCCAACCCCTTGAACCGTTGGAGATTGTAGCCGTGTTTGGCAATCTTCTTGGTCTTCTGGTCGAGTTCGTCGTTGGTCCAGGCGTATTCGATGGTCGACTTCTTGCCGGTCGTCTTGATCCGGTACAACGGTGGCAGGGCGATGTAGACGCGCCCGGCATCAATCATTGGCCGCATGTACTTGTAGAAGAAGGTGAGCAACAGAATCTGGATGTGCGCACCATCATCATCGGCATCGGTCATGATAATAATCTTATCGTAGTTGGCATCTTCAATGTTAAACTCGGCGCCAACCCCCGCACCAATGGTGTAGATCATGGTGCTGATTTCTTCGTTCTTCATAATATCGGGCAGCTTGGCCTTCTCGGTGTTCAAGACCTTCCCCCGTAACGGCAGGATGGCTTGAAACTTCCGGTTACGGCCTTGCTTAGCGGACCCGCCGGCGGAATCCCCTTCGACCAGGAACAGTTCGTTCTTCGCCGAATTCTTGGATTGCGCGGGAGTCAATTTACCGGACAATAGACGCTCGTGCTTCTTGTGGCGCTTACCATTACGGCTCTCATCGCGGGCCTTGCGCGCAGCTTCACGGGCTTGACGGGCCTGAGTCGACTTGCGAATCAACATCTTCCCGAAGTCCCCGTTTTCCATGAGGTAGTAACCAAGTTGTTCGCTGATAATACTATCCACGGTGGCCCGAGCTTCTGGCGTCCCCAACTTTTCCTTGGTCTGGCCTTCGAATTGCAGCAGGTTTTCCGGAATCCGTAAGGAAATCACGGCAGATAAGCCTTCTCGCACGTCGGTCCCTTCCAGATTCTTATCGCGATCCTTCAGCAGACCCACCTTACGGGCATATTCATTGAAGGCCTTGGTCCAGCCACTCCGCATGCCGACCTCGTGGGTCCCACCGTCCTTGGTGCGTACGTTGTTGACGAAGGAAAGCAGGTTTTCCGTGTATCCGTCGTTGTATTGGGCGGCCACTTCGACCTCGATGCCATCCTTCTTGCCGTCAAAGTACATGACGTCACCGAGGGTATCCTTGTCTTCGTTCAGATAACTCACAAATTCCTTGATACCGTCTTCAAAATGGTACTCTTCGGCCTTCTCCTGACCCTCGCGTTCGTCAGTCAGCGTAATCTTGACGCCTTTCAACAGGAAGGCGGATTCACGCAGGCGTTCCGACAACGTGCCAAAGTTGTAGACGGTCGTGGTGAAGATTTGACTGTCCGGTTTGAAGGTGATCGTGGTCCCGTTATGAGCCCGCGTCTTGCCCTTCTTTTCCAGCGTGCCCTGGGGATGGCCCCCCTTGGCAAATTTTTCTTGATAACGCACGCCATCGCGGACGATGGTGACGGTCAAAGAACTCGACAGTGCGTTGACCACGGAGGCCCCCACACCGTGCAGCCCACCGGAAGTCTTGTAGCCGCCTTGGCCAAATTTACCCCCGGCGTGTAGCACCGTCAAAATGACTTCGGGTGTCGGTAGCCCAGAAGCGTGCATACCCACTGGCATACCCCGGCCGTGGTCGACGACCGTAATACTGTTGTCCTGGTGGATGGTAACGTTGATTTCCTTACCGTACCCGGCCAGTGCTTCATCAACGGCATTATCGACAATTTCATAGACCAGGTGGTGAAGCCCCCGGCCGTCAGTGGAGCCGATATACATCCCAGGACGTTTACGGACAGCTTCCAATCCCTCCAAGACTTGAATAGAGGAATCGTCATATTTAGGTTGTGCTTTCGCCATGCGTAAGTCCCCTTTACTTTTACTAGTTTCGAATTAACTTTACGATACCCTTTAGTTTACCGCAATGCGAACATATGTTCAAATGAATCGTTTAAATCGCATGGGGCGGGTTTTCAGTAACCACATTATCATACCACAGGAAACCAAAAACTGACCAGTTTCCTGATATAATTGGCGGAACGGCTAAAACATGCTAAAATATAGAGCAGCTTATTAGTGGCGGCCGTCACGTCTTCAGTGATGGCCGCCGGGAGAAAGAGCGGAGGAATGACGTGTGAAATTAATTGGGTTACTCATTGTGGCCTACCTCCTCGGGGCTATTCCAAATGGCGTCTGGGTGGGGAAGACCTTCTTCCATACCGACATTCGGCAATCCGGCTCCGGGAATATTGGGACGACCAATACCTACCGGGTGCTGGGGCCATATGCCGGGACGGTCGTAATGGTCCTCGATATTGCCAAGGGAACCGTGGCAACCTTACTGCCAACCTGGGGTCACGTGACCACGGTGTTGGGCACGGCGACCCCCCTACTGTTCGGCTTGTTTGCCGTACTGGGGCATACCGTATCGGTCTTTGACCACTTCAAGGGTGGCAAGGCCGTCGCCACGTCGGCGGGGATGCTGCTGGCCTACAATCCTATTATGTTTGTGATTGCGGCTGGGCTGTGGGTCAGCCTGATCTACTGGACCAGCATGGTTAGTTTGGCCAGCATGATTGCCTTCTCGCTGATTACGGTGATTTCACTGGGCTTTCACGACTGGTACCTGACCGGGATTGCGTTGGTTCTGACGATCTTCGTCTTTTACCGCCATCGGACCAACATCAAGCGGATCAAGAATGGAACGGAATCCCTGGTGCCGTTCGGTCACGGCTATCAAAAGCGTCAAGCTAAATAAGGACACGGAAGGCTCTCAACGACATTTGTCGCTGGGAGCCCTTTTTAATGGCGTGCGTCTCGATTCTAGAAATACGTGATGGCGTAGGCCGCCTTAAACGTGTCCTGACCGGCCAGCGTCTGGATGGCCACCTTGCTGGTCAGGTCACCCGTTGCCTGAACGTCATCGGCCAGTCCCCACCACGGTTCCAAGCAGACGAACGGTGCCTGCTTAGGGTACGGTGACCAGATGCCGAGGTACGGTGCCGCCACCGTCAAAGCGATGCCGTGGTCGTCGGCCGGTGTGCTTAGCATGACCGTGGTCTCGTGGCTGTCGAGCGTCAATACCTGCGCGTCGTGGTCGAATAGGTCGTGCTGTAAGGCCAGTGGCTGTGTCAGATCCAGTGGCACACTGTGGGTCGTATCGCTATACGGTCCCACCAGCGGGACGCGTTGATAGGTCTTCTTAGGTGAAACGGTGACGTGGTAGTCGGTAAAGTCGGCCGGTGCCCCACCAAACGGTACATTGAATCCGGGATGGGCCCCAAACGAAAAGACCATGGGTGCGGTCGTCGGATTGGTCACGGTCGCACTGACCTTGAGCTGATGGTCAACCAACTCGTAGGACAGCGTCAAGATAAAGTCCTGCGGGTACAGGGCCTTGGTCTGGTCGTCGGCCGCCAGTTCGAAGCTCGCCTGAGTCGTCGTCTGGTCAATCACGGTAAACGTTCGGTCACGAGCAAAGCCGTGTTGCGTCAGATGATAGGTTTGCCCGTTTAGCCGGTACTGGTTGTCCTGCAGCCGACCGACGATGGGAAAGAGAATCGGTGCGTGCCGTCCCCAGTAGGCCTTATCGGCTTGCCACATATATTCCAGACCACTCTCGTTATCCTTGACGCTGGTTAATTCCGCGCCCAACGGGTTAATCTGGACCGTCAGATAATCATTCTTCAACGTAATCATCACAAAAATCCTCCCACTTTAAACCTGCGATTGTTCGGTTGGTACGGTTACCACCGGAAATGTTGCCAACCGTGACTGCCGGACACCTGTCGCCAGTTGCTTCGGTTATTGTCTTATCATTCATCATACCGTATTCGCCACAAAAGGGCCAAGACAACCGTCCTGACCCTCACATCTGTTTATAGGATGTACCGGGATAAGTCCTTGTTCTGGACGATATCGCCGATCTTATCGTTGACGTAACTTTCGGTAATCGTGACATCGCCGGTCCCCATGTCAGGCCCCTCGTAGAGCAGGTCTTCCAGGAGCTTTTCTAGGACGGTTTGTAACCGCCGTGCCCCGATGTTTTGGTTCTCGTGGTTCAGTTCGAAGGCCAGTTCGGCAATCCGTTCAATTGCTTCCATGGTAAACGTCACTTTAACGTTGTCGGTGCCAATCAGTGCGATGTATTGCTTGATTAAGGCATTGTTGGGTTCCGTCAGGATTCGCACGAAGTCTTGCTTGCTAAGGTCGTTTAATTCCACCCGGATTGGGAACCGGCCTTGCAGTTCGGCAATGAGGTCGCTTGGCTTGGATTCGGCAAAGGCCCCCGCCGCGATGAACAGAATGTGGTCGGTATCAATCGTCCCGTACTTGGTCTTGACCTGCGTCCCTTCAACAATTGGCAGGATGTCGCGTTGAACCCCTTCACGGGAAACGTCGCCGCTATTTTGGCCGCTACCTTTGGTGATCTTGTCGATTTCATCGAGGAAGATAATCCCGGTGTTTTCGGCCCGCTTGATGGCGTCGTGGTTGATGTCGGCATTGTTGACCAGCTTTTCAGATTCTTCGCTGACCAGGATTTCCCGAGCTTCGGCTACCGTGACGGTCCGCTTAATCCGCTTCTTCGGCATGATGGCGCCCAACGTATCGTTGAGATCGATCCCCATCTGGCCCAGCATATTGTTGTCCGTGGCGTTGGCCTGTTGCGGGTCGTCCATCTCAATTTCAACGGTGTGGTTCTCCAGTAACCCTTGGTTGAGTTGCTCCGTCAAGGATAACCGTTCGTTACGAATCTCGTCGGTGACTTCTTCCTGTTCGTTCGGTGCGCTTGGCATCTGGCCGTTTTGCATCTGGGAGAACATGTTCATCATGTTGGCGAAGTCGTTGTTGTTCTTGTTTTCCTTTTTCTTAGCCGGTGCCAGTAACTTGACCAGGCGCTTGTTGGCCGCTTGGGTGGCGTCGGTCCGAACGTTCTTAAATTGGTCCTGCTTCTCCATGGCAACGGAGACTTCAACTAAGTCGCGGACCATGGATTCTACGTCCCGGCCGACGTAACCAACTTCGGTAAACTTGCTGGCTTCGACCTTGGTGAAAGGCGCGTGAACAATCTTAGCTAACCGGCGGGCAATTTCCGTCTTCCCGACCCCGGTTGGTCCAATCATCAGCATGTTTTTCGGGGAGATTTCCTCCTGCATGCTAGCGTCCAGTTGCATCCGCCGGTAACGGTTCCGTAAGGCAATGGCGATGGCCTTCTTAGCTTCATCCTGGCCAATGACGTATTGGTCCAGTAAGCCGACAATCTCTTTAGGTGTTTTATTAATGGCGTCCACTGTACAGTCCTCCAGTACTAAAGTTCTTCAGAAATAACGTTTTCGTTGGTAAAGATATCGATACCACCGGCAATATGAATGGCGCTCTCGGCAATTTCCTTGGCGCTCATGTCCTTGGCGTGGTGGTGTAAGGCCGTGGCAGCGGCTAAGGCAAAGTTACCACCGGAACCGATGGCGAGAATATCGTCGTCGGGCGCGATGACTTCACCGGAACCAGAAACCAATAGCATTTCGTCCTTGTCCATGACGATCAATAGGGCTTCTAGCTTCTGTAAGGCTTGGTCGGAACGCCACTGCTTGGCTAATTCGACGGCGGCTCGTTGCAGATTCCCACTGTATTCGTTGAGTTGTCCTTCGAATTTTTCTTCAAGGTTAAAGGCGTCGGCAACACTGCCGGCAAAACCCACGACGACTTGGTTGTTGTAGATCCGCCGAATCTTGTGGGCGGTCCCCTTCATGATAACTTTTTCGCCCATCGTGACCTGTCCGTCACCGGCCATTGCGTTGTGACCGTTGTGCCGAACCGCACAGATGGTCGTTGCTTCAAATTTTACTGGCATAGTTGAACCTCTCCTTATGATTGTGTCGTGTGATTCTGATCTTCAGTTGCCCGCGGGAAGAACTGGCGATAGTCGCGTTGCAGGTGTTCTCGCGTGACGTGTGTATAAATTTGCGTGGTCGACAGGCTACTGTGGCCCAGTAGCTCCTGGACCGACCGTAAGTCTGCCCCGTTGTTCAAGAGATGCGTGGCAAACGTGTGCCGGAGCATGTGGGGATGAATCTCGCTGGTGAGGCTACTGCGTTTGATGATCTGGTTCAGCAAGTAGGTCACGCCAGCTGGGGTCAGTTGACCACCGTGGGCGTTGATGAAGGCGAAGTCGTGGTGCTGCTGATAACGCGTCATCAGTGGCGTTCGTGCCGTTGTGAAATAGGTGGCTAGGGCGTCGCTGGCGTAGTGGCCAAACGGCACGTAGCGCTCCTTATTGCCCTTCCCGTGAATCAACATGATCCGGTTGTCAAAGTCAATGTCATGCAGGGTGAGGTTGACGCACTCGCTGACCCGAATGCCCGTACCGTAGAGCACCTCGAGCACCGCCGAATCCCGGGTCGCCAACTGCTGGTTGGGATTGCCCGCGGCGGCCGTAAACAGTGCGGTCATTTCCCGCTCGTAGAAGAATCGTGGCAAATGACTCTGATGGTGCTTGAGCTGAACGTAGGCGAATGGGTCGTCCGTGGCCAGCCCGTTACTCATCAAGAAACTGTAGAATGACCGCAGCGTTGAGAGCTTCCGCGCGATACTGGTTCGCGCGTAGTGATGGTCATAAAGGTTACTGAGATAGACCTCCACGTCTAGCTGGTCAATCTGCGTCCAGGGCTTCTCCCCGCCGTTGTCGCGTAGGAACTGGCTGAATTCGGCCAGGTCTTCTTGATAGGCTTTGACGGTTTCGGGTGAGTATTGCCGCTCCCCCTGCAGATACGTCATAAATTGTTCGACTGCTGAAGCCACGGCGGTCACCTCCTGTACGTGTTAATGCTAGCAAACGCGGTCTAAAAACTCAACTAACTCATCAAAAATGTGTTCGGGTGGGACTACCTGTCGAAATGAGCCGGCATAGACCGTGTTGGGGGCAAGAACGATTCTGAACGTCAATGCTCACCACTCGAATCGTATTTAGGTTCTAAAATATCTGTTGTTGGTAATCAACTTAATTGGTTACTGGCAGCGGATATTTTTGTATACTGTATAGAGTAAAAATGGGTACAAAAAAGGGATATAGTCGCAGATCTATGTCCATCCACTACCACATTTCAAGAGAAAGAAAGTGACTATATCCTATGTCCAATGATACTAAAATTATTCTGGGGATAAAAGACCCTAATATCAAAAAACTGAAAATAATGAATCCCTTAGAAGTAAAGGGACCACTCAAGGTACAGGCACTTTTAGACTACCGTCCAAAAGCTTGTCCTAAATGTGGCGTTTTGAACCAGAAGAGCATTATCAAATACGGTTGGCGTTGGACCACGGTTAAACTCCCACAAGCCGTTGAACGAGACGTTAAACTTCACCTTGAAAAACGTAATTTCAAGTGTAAGCAATGCCATCAATACTTTCTGGCAGAAACGTCGTTGGTTCAGCGAAACCACACCATCTCTAACGTCAGCCGGATCTCGTGTTTAGTAAAGCTCAGTGAGACGGTTTCAATGCGGCATATCGCAAACGAATTAAACATTTCGAGTACGAGTGTTTTACGAATCATGCGTAGCTACCAACCGGATATTAAGACAAATTACAGCTGGTTGCCAGCAGTTATTAATATGGATGAAGTCAAGTCTACCAAAGATGCCAAAGGTGCAATGAGCTTTGTCTTTATGGACGGTATGCGAAACGAATTTATCGATATCCTTGAATCACGAACCCTGTATGATCTCGAAAAATACTTCAATCGATATACTAAGGCTGCGCGAGAAGGCGTGAAAATCATTGTGACAGATATGAATTACACGTATCCGCAATTGACAGAAACCGTTTTTCCAAACGCGATTGTGGTAACCGATAGGTTCCACATCGTGAGTTCTATAATGCGTGGTTTCAATCGTGTGAGAGTTCGTATAATGAAGTCCTATGCCAATTCAAATATCAAACATAAGATCTTAAAACGATACTGGAAACTACTCTTAAAACCTAATGAAAAGCTGAACTTCAACGCCTATCATAATTTCACTCATCTCTCAGGAATTAATACTGAGAATAGTACGGTCGATTACATTCTCAGCTTCAATGATGAATTACGCCAAGCGTATGAGCTTTTACAGACCGTTCGGCGAGCCGTCAAGTATCGTCACACGTCCAAACTAGTAACCATTCTAGACAAGAAGAATGATTACTCCGAAGAGCTTGAAACACCGTTAAATACGTTGAGAGAACACCAAGAATCTGTGTACAATGCGCTAAAATACAATTATTCTAATGGACCAATGGAAGGTATCAATAATAAAATCAAAGTAATCAAGCGAGTCAGCTACGGATTCGGTTGTTTTAGTAGCTTTAGATTAAGGATTCATCTAGTATTCGGAATTAAAAAGGCTGCCTAATCATAATACGATTAGGCAACCTCAGACAGCCGATTACCAACAACAGTTGACAAAGAGCCCGTATTTACCACGCGTCTTGGTCCCAAAAAGAGCCCGAAATCCAAGGATCTCAGGCTCCATCACGATTAATTTTTTATTTCTGCGGGGCTTCTTCGTAGTCGCCATTTGGACAAACGATCTGAACGCCGCCGCGAATCTTCTTGGCCACCAGGTAGTGACCATCCTTTGGACAATCACGACCGACTGGCTTGTCCCATGACACGAAGTCACAGTCCGGATAACGGGAACACCCGTAGAAAATCCGATTCTTCTTGGACTTCCGTTCGATAACCTGACCCTTATGGCAAACGGGGCAAGTTACGCCGATTTCCTTCACGATTGGTTTCGTGTTCCGGCAATCAGGGAAGCGTGAGCAGGCGTAGAACTTACCGTAACGGCCCATCTTGATGACCATTGGGGCACCGCAGATGTCACAGTCAAAGCCCGCAGGTTCATCTCGAATTTGAATCTTTTCGATGGCGTCTTCGGCGTGAGCCACTTCGGTAGAGAATGGCTTGTAGAAGTTATCGATGACCTTGACCCAATCCTGCTTACCCTCTTCTACGCCGTCCAATTCGCCTTCAAGGTCGGCCGTGAAGCCAACGTCGACGATATCGGGGAAGTAGTCCTTGATGATCTTGTCGACGATCTCCCCTAGTTCGGTGGGTTCGAAGCGCCGGCCGACCAACTTGACGTAGTAACGCCGTTGAATCGTGTCTAGCGTTGGCGCGTAGGTGGATGGCCGCCCCACACCATTTTCTTCCAGCGCCTTAATCAGGTTGGCTTCGGAATACCGTGCAGGCGGCTGCGTGAAGTGTTGGGCCGGATCGGTCTTGGCCAACTTAACTTGGTCGCCAATCTCAAGGTCGGGTAAGAGATTATCCTTTTCCTTTCCGTCCTTGTAAATCTTCAGGAATCCTTCGAACTTCATCTTCGATCCGTTAGCTCGGAACGTCACGCCATTTTGTTCCAACGTCACGGCCATGGTATCCATGACGGCATTGGTCATTTGGCTCGCGACGAAGCGGTTCCAAATGAGCTGGTAGAGCCGGAACTGATCCTTGTTTAACCGTTCTTTCAGGCTGGCCGGTGTCCGGAAGACCGAGGTTGGTCGGATGGCTTCGTGGGCATCCTGCGCGCCTTCTGGCAACTTACCCTTGATGGGTTTGGTGGCGGCGTATTCAGCACCGTATTTCTCGTGAATAAAGGTGGAGGCCTCATGCTTGGCGATGCTAGAAATCCGGGTGGAGTCGGTCCGCATATAGGTAATGAGCCCCTGCGTGCCTTCCTTGCCCAAGTTAATTCCTTCATACAGCTGTTGGGCGGCCATCATGGTCTTCCGAGTCCGGAAGTTCAGCTTACGGTTGGCGTCCTGTTGCATGGAACTCGTGGTAAATGGCGGTTGCGGCGAGCGCTTTCGTTCCTTACGTACCACGTTGGTGATGTCAAAGTCACCCTGCTTATCGAGTTTGGCCAAGACATCTTGCACGGCAGCGTTATCCTTTAGACCCGCCTTCTTGCCGTTAAGGCCGTAGAAGTTGGCACCAAACGTATGACGAGACTTCTTGAAGTCGGCGTCGATCGTCCAGTACTCTTCGGGCTGGAACGCCTTAATTTCGTTTTCCCGTTGAAGGATCAAAGACAGCGCGATCGATTGTACCCGACCGGCACTCAGACCCTTCTTAACCTTCTTCCACAGCAGTGGCGAGATGGAATACCCGACTAACCGATCTAAGATCCGCCGTGCTTGTTGGGCGTTGACCAGATTCATGTCGATGGACCGCGGTGTCTTAAAGGCTTCCTTGACCGCGTCCTTGGTAATTTCGTTAAACGTTACCCGGTTCTTGTCGTTCACGTCCAAATTGAGGATGTGGGCCAGGTGCCAGGCAATCGATTCCCCCTCACGGTCGGGGTCAGATGCCAGGTAGACGGCCTTGGCCTTTTTAGCCTCGGATCGCAAACCCTTGATGACATCGCCCTTACCACGAATGGAAATGTAGTGTGGATCGTAGTTGTTATCGAAGTCGATCCCCATCGAACTCTTAGGTAAATCTCTGACGTGGCCGAGACTAGGCACAACCTTGTAGGTGTGGCCTAAATATTTTTCAATCGTCTTGGCTTTAGCCGGTGATTCCACGATAACTAATTTTTTTTGCGGTTTCCGCCGCTTTTTCGTACTAGCTTTCGCTTTTGTCTTAGTCGGCAAATCACATTACTCCCTCGGTGGGTAGACCGCAAAGACCCGTTACGCGCGAGCCCTCACGTCTACGTACTTGTTTTTACGACGAACGCGTTGTTCGTTAATTTTTCACTATAATCCCACTCATCGTATTTCAAGTTAGGGTAACTTGTCAACTAAAAGTTCTTCCATTATATGTTCAGAATTCAAGATTGGTTTCGCCCCAGCGAGAATTAATTCATTGGTTCCTACCGAATTTTTCCCGTCGATCGTTCCGGGTACGGCCAGGACATTGCGATTTTCCTGCAGGGCAATATTGGCCGTAATCAGGCTCCCAGAGCGGTGAGCGGCCTCAATGACCAGAACACTCTGCGCTAAGCCGGCAATAATACGGTTACGCTCCGGAAAATGGTGACGAGCTCCCGGCGTCCCCCACGGATACTCCGATAAAATTAATTGTTGGTGCGCTAAAGTTTTCATTAAATCTCGGTTTGCCGCCGGGTAGCAGGTATCCAAGCCGGTACCAATCACGGCAATCGTGGTGCCGCGGTGAGCCAGCGCCACCTGATGGGTCAGCGTATCCACGCCTTGCGCCAGGCCGGAAACTAGACACACCCGCTGCTCAACGATGGTTGGTAACAGTAAGCGCATGGCCCGTAACGCGTAGTCCGTGGGATGTCGCGAGCCAACGACGGCCAGCTGTGGAGCCTTTAGTCGGCGTAAATCGCCTAAGAAATACAGTGCTAGCGGTGGCGCGTAGGTCTCACGAAGTTGTTCAGGATAGGCTGCGTCAGCAATCGTGAGGCACCCGCTGTGGGTCAAATTTTCCGTCACGGTATCGTTGGTTTCGCGACTGAACAGGTCGAGCTGTAAGGCGGCCGTTACCGTGTCGTTTAGCCCCAGATCATCCGCCAGTTGGGTGACCACGGTTGAATCCACGATCTGAATCTCGGGATGAATCAATAGCCAGCGCCAGCACGCATTGGCCGTGCGTTGGCCGACGCCCCGCACCAAGTTTATCCGCATGAAAAAATCACGAAGTGTCAGTTGCATCACAACAACCTCCTAGTCTCTTTAAGACTAACTCCGTGATTAAGCGTTGATTATTTTTTGAACGGGCGAAAAAGTTTTACGGTGAATGGGCGTGACGCCACGATCGGCTAAGCCAGCTAGGTGTTCGGCCGTGCCGTAGCCCGCGTTATGCTTGAAGCCATACCCCGGGTAGAGCCGGTCGTAGGTGTCCATCAGGTGGTCCCGATAGACCTTGGCTACGATACTGGCAGCGGCTACGCTGGCGCTCTTGGCATCGCCCTTGATTAGCCGAGTCTGCGGGAGGTCGACGGGAATCTGCATGGCATCCACAATCAGGTGTTGTGGGGCCACACCAAGACCGAGAACGGCCCGCTGCATGGCGACCCGCGTTGCCTGGTAAATATTAATCTGGTCAATCAGATCACTACTACCGATACCCACACTGACGGCCGTTGCTTGTGCCAGGATCAGGGGGTAAAGTCGTTCACGTTCCTTGGGGGTGAGCTGTTTAGAGTCGTTGACCAATGGAATATCGAAATTCTCGGGGAGAATCACCGCACTGGTCACCACCGGTCCGGCAAGTGGTCCCCGCCCGACTTCGTCAATCCCAGCGACCAGCTTACCAGCCGCCCAGAGATCACGTTCGTAGTGGAGACGCTCCTGGAAGGCCCGCTCAGCGGCTATCTGCTTGTCTAAGCGCCGTTTAATCTGCTTCAGGAGCTGCTGGGCTCCTTTCCGCGAATCGGCCGCTAACGCAACGAGACGCGGGTCAGCAGGGTCAGTCACATCACTCAGATCTTGCTTCAAACTGGCGAGGCTCGGTTGCTTACTGCTCACGGGAATCACCAGCCAATGGTTCCCGGTCCAGTGTAAAGCCGCCTAACTTCTTCCGCCGGGCATCCAGAATCAAGCGTTCACTGGCCCGTTCGTAGTCGTCGCGCATACCAACTTTTTCGGTAATTTTTAGCAACAGATCGACGTCGCTCAGGTCGAGGTCGGCTTCACTGAGGTGATACCGTTCCAGTAATGCCGGTGCGTGGTATTGCCGGAAGAAACTTAGCGCGTATAGGGCCACGTCGTCCTTGGCGTAGAGTTTTTCCTTGATGGCACCGGTCAGGGCCAATTTTTGCGCCGTCACTTGGTCCTTGAACTTCGGCCAGAGAATCCCGGGGGTATCCAGCAGTTCTAGATGATTACTGGACCGTAACCACTGCTGTCCCTTGGTAACACCGGGGGTATCTCCGACCTGTGCGGCCTTGCGTTTGACCAGGTGATTTAGCAACGTGGATTTCCCGACGTTGGGCACGCCGACCGTCATGGCACGCATTGGCCGTTCCTTCAAGCCCTTGGCCTGTTCGGCGGCGAGCTTGTCAGCCAGAATGCCCAGCGCAATCTTGGTAATCTGCTTAGGGGTAACATTGGCCCGTGAGTCGATGGCGATGGCCGCCTGCTGCTGATCACGGTAATAATTGAGCCAAGCCGCCGTTTGCTGCGGATCAGCCAGGTCCTTCTTGGTTAAAATAACTAAATGCGGCTTGTGTTGCGCAATCCGCGCGACCTCGGGGTTACGTGAGGACGCGGGAATCCGCGCGTCGACCAGTTCGAAGACGATATCGACCAGGTGGATATTTTCTTCCATCTGTCGAATGGCCTTCGCCATATGGCCGGGGAACCAATTTATGGTGCTCATAGTGCTCTCTCCTTTGATATGTCAACGTTTATAGCTTGCTTAAAAGTTTAAGATAGTTAGAATTTGCCGCTGATTTACCAAATGTCACAGACAATCTGGACGGCAAGTTGGGGCTAAGTTAGAAAAATTGCCCAATCAACGCCCTTCATTTTACCATTTCTACGGACGTTTAGGGCGGTATTGCCAGACTTAACGTGTGCAGAGACAGTAAAAGAGTTTGGGGTAAAATCCCCCAAACTCTTGTGTCCCAATTTAGATAGCCAAAATATGTGCCAAAGAGCAGCTGATTTCGCTTCCTCTTGGCACACTTCATTGACTTGAATTAGGCTAACGCGGCCAAGTACATCTGCCAAGCATCGTCAAAGATGGTCATGGATGGCAAGTACGCCGCGTTTTCTTCAAGGTACTTGGATAACGGATCGAATTCTGTCTCCTGTTTGGGGAAGGAACTGTCCAGAAAAGCATTGTTAGCAAAGCTGGCCACGGGATCGTAACTCTCGGGATTGCGTTGAGTCATAAGAAACTGGTAAAACGTCTTGGGCATGATGAGCCTCCTTCGTTAATCCGGAATCCGGGCTTGGAAGACGAACTTACCAGCACCGGACATATCAATCTTTTTGGCCGCGTATGACAACTTTTTACCGTTGCCGATCGCGGTTAAGTGCAGGGTGGCCGTCTTCTTGTGACTATCCATCGATACCCAGTTTGGGAGTGGATAGTTCTTGGCCACGTAGCTCATGACGAAGCTGACCGGCACGGGTAACGACCCGACCGACAACTTTTCCGCCTTCAACTGCACGTCTCCCGAGGATAACACGGTTGGCTTCAGGAGTAAAACAAAATTCACGTTGGCGCCTAAGACCT
The DNA here is from genome assembly GCA_021383565.1 of Levilactobacillus brevis. NCBI lineage: Bacteria > Bacillati > Bacillota > Bacilli > Lactobacillales > Lactobacillaceae > Levilactobacillus > Levilactobacillus brevis. Next base: position 808,991 of record CP079699.1, read on the forward strand.
TAGTCGAGCCCGTCAAGATGGCATGGTCGCTAACCTGAAAACTATACTTGATGGACTGGCCCTTTAAGGACTTGTTGACGTAGTAATCCGCCAACGCATTGACCTGCTTTTTATTCAAAGTGACGTCAATATTAGTCGTTTCTGTCGCTGGCTTGGCCGTCGAAGCGACCTTGGTGGTGCCGGTCGCCTTGATGCCGACGGTGATGAGCGCAATGACCAGTAACGCGACGAGGGTCAGAAACCCCCACTTCCACCAATTTTGCTGTTTAACTTTGGGTGCTGAATGACGTTGCATAATGGCTGAACTCCTCCTTATTTCTCAACTCACACTGATCTACCGTAGGAGCCACTGCTGATGGGCCTGCATTTCCTTGAAGACGTAACGCGTCATGAGCCGGTAGCCCTTGGCATTCGGATGGAAATGATCAGCGGGTGACAGGTAGTTATTCAACTCGTCGCTGGCATCGCTGGCTAGAATGGTCGCTTGGAAGGTCTGTGTGGAAATCTTCCCGTTGTTAATGTCTTGGGAACTGCGCTTTAACTTGGCCTGCTGCGTGGCCGACTTGAATTGACCAACCGAGAGCGCCCGGTTGATGTCGACCCAGTGGAGATTGCGGTATTGACTGGCCGTCTTCTTCGTGGCGACGTTCCAGTCATCGACGGCATTAGTCACCTGATCGATGTTGGCAAAGTAAACGTAGACCGGATTGTAAATGGAATAGAGAAAGATCGGCGCCTTGGGGTTATATTGCCGCACGGTGTTTAACAGGTGCGTCAGCTTCTTCTGGTAGACCGTCTCCGCACTATCCAATTGCGTATTGAGTTGCGACTGTTGGCTAATCATGACGTTTTTAGTCAGCGTCTGCAGGAGGTCATTCCCCCCCACCGTCATCACAATGGCTTGCGACTTCTTGACCTGTTGTTGCATCGTTTTACTCTCGACCAAGCGTTTCTCAATCTGGTCGCTGCGGTCGCCGGACTTGCCGTAGTTGTGCATGATGACCTTCACTTTATCACGGCGGTGAATCATCGTCTTCAATCGCCCAGTATAGCCGCCCTTTTTCTGTTGGTCACCGACGCCCTGCGTCAGTGAGTCCCCCAGGGCCACGACGCGGACGACTTGGCGCCGATTAACGGCGGGATGCGGGCCGCTCAGAGTTGTCCGGGCCCCGGGATGCCAGTACGTCAGCACGGCCAGCGTCACGAGCACCACGAGGAGAATCACCCCGATAATTTTACTGAATCCTTTCACATTCTTCATCAAAAATCCCCCCTCGGGATAAAGAAAAAGCGGTGGCCACGCCACCCCTTTTTCAAGTCACGATTTATTTAGTTGGGTCGGTGTAATACATCAACGCGAAGGCCCCAGGACCCCCATGGGTGGCAATGATGGGCACCGTTTCGCGAACCAAGACGTCCTTATTCGGTAAAATCTCGTGCAAATGGCTCTGAATCTTATCGACGGATTCAAAGGCCTCAACGTGAGAAATCCCGATGGCTTTGATGTCTGGCGTTTGCTTAATCTGTTCGTAAACCTTGTCAAAGTAACGGTCGATGGTCTTCATGCCCCGGCCCTTGGCCCTGATCTTCAGCTCGCCACCGGTAACTTGCAAGACAATCTTGATGTTTAACAGTGACGTCAGCATGCCGGCAGCCCGGCTTAGACGGCCACCCTTCAAGATGTTCTCGAGGGTGACAATCCCCATGAACAGCTTGGTGTGGTCCCGAACGGCCACGGCCCGGTCGAGAATCGCCTGTTTATCGGCGCCCTCCGCAGCTAATTTCGCCGCTTCGACGACTTGAAAGGCCAGTGCTTGGTCGGTATATTGGCTATCGACGACCGTGACGTCCGTCTTGGACAGCTTAGCCGCTTGTTCGGCGGTGTGCACCGTCCCACTAATGGCAGCCAGCATATTAAAGCAGATCACGCTGCTACCGTCCTCACCGAGTTTGTCGAACGTTTCCACGAACTTGCCCAAAGGTGGTTGGCTCGTCTTAGGTAGGACCTTCGAGGCCTTCATTTTTTCAATGAACTCTTTATTGGTGATGGATTCCCGTTCAACGTAAATGGTGTCATCGATCATGACCGTCAACGGGATAATGGTAATATTGTAATCCTGGATTTGCTGATCGGTTAAACCGGCAGACGAATCCGTAACAATTTTGATTTTAGCCATGGGTATCCCACTCTTTCTGACCAGAGATTTTGGTTTATGCTACAATATGCGTAATGAAACATACGGTAATAGTATAGCAGAATTGTTGAAATTTTTCAGTAATTCTGCGAACTCACCGTGCTGATTACCCTAATTTATCGGTAATCATCCACAAAGGAGGAATTTGTTTGGTAAAAGAACGGAGTCGCACCTACCAGATTGTCAATGAGGTGTTGAATGCCGTGACGCATGGGATCGGGGCCGCGCTAAGCATTGCCGGGCTGGTCATCTTGATTCTACAGGCCCACGGTGAGGGTGGCGCCTTACGGATGACAACTTTTCTAGTCTACGGCATTATTTTGGTGCTCTTCTACTTAGCGTCAACGCTCTTCCATGGCTTGTACTTTACCCGTGCCAGCCACGTCTTTCAAATATTTGATCACTGTGCCATTTATTTGTTGATTGCCGGAACTTATACGCCGTTCAGTTTGTTAGTCGTCGGTGGCAAACTCGGCTGGTGGATGTTTGGTATCATCTGGGCCATGGCCGTAGCCGGCATCGTGTATAAGGCCATCTGGCTGGGCAAACTACAGACCCTGTCGACGGTCATTTACGTGATCATGGGCTGGATGTGTCTGATGGGGATTGGACCACTGTACCGTGGATTGGGTCCAATTGGCTTCACCCTGTTGTTCTTTGGCGGCGTGGCCTTCACGCTGGGCGCCGTCATTTACAGCTTCAAGGGTGTGCCGTTTGGCCACGTCATCTGGCACCTCTTCGTCATGCTGGGGACGGCGCTGATGTACTTCTCGATTCTATTTTACGCTTAATAGGACTGGCCCTCTTACTTCCCATCAACATTGATTGATATTGAGTCTGAAGGTTGAAGGCTAGAAATAGCAAAAACCCTTAGTGTGACAAGGATAACGCCCGCTATAATAGGGTAGTCGGGTTTTGACCGCCTTACCGTTCGCCAAATTTGGTCTGGATCGCGGTGGGAAGGATGTTATGATCCCTTTGGGGTTGTCAAATGAAATAATATAATTCATCTGACAATCAACGGAGGGAATATGACATGTCGAAGATCAAGTATAGTGCCGTGGAGAAGCTGGAGTTGATTAATGAGTTTGAAGCATCAGGTCAAACTAATATTGGCTTTGCCAGAGAACATGGTTTGGCAGACAAGGAGGCGGTCATTCGGTGGCGGGCGTTGTACAAACGAGATGGCTTTGATGGGCTTAAAGAATCTAAAGGTTGTCGCAGATACAGTGAGGTCTTTAAGCTAAGAGTCGTGTATGCTTTTTTGAACGGCGAAGGTTCACAACGAGAAGTAGCAATGAAGTATGGTTTGCGCTCAGCTACGCAGGTAAATTACTGGGTTTCCAGGTATAATAGGGACAAAACTGTGACGGCAACCCCGTCTAGAAAGCAGGTCCCAACGATGAGCCGAAAAACTACTCTGGCAGAGCGTATTGAAGTGGTTGAGTACATTACCAAGCAGAACCACTCATATAACGAAGCAGCTGAACATTACAGCGTCTCCTACCAACAAGCCCGTTCGTGGGTGCTTAGAGCTAAGAAAGGTGGTTACAACGCCTTAGAGGATCGACGCGGACACCGTAAGCCACAACGAGAATTAACCGACTTAGATAAGGCCAATTTGCGGATTAAGCAACTAGAAGGTCAAGTCGCCGACATGGAATTACTGAAAGAATTCGTAAAAAAATTTCAAGAAATTCAGCACAAGGGGTGAATCAGCAACATCGACTGGCATATCAGGCAATCAGTGAGGTCAGTCAAGGAAAGCGAGGCGCCATTAAGACATTATTGACGCATATCGGAGTTAGTCGGCAAGCTTATAACAAGTCTTTTCATCGGCAAGAAACGCCGTGGGAGACTCAAGAGCGGCTTCTAGAAAAGCGAATCACTTATTGGTTCAATCAACATCATCAAGCAATCGGAGCTGGCAAGATCTTGTCCAATCTACAGCATGATGAACAGGTGACGTTTAAGGTAACAATCAAGCGTGTTAAACGAATTATGCGTAACTTGAATATCAAGTGTCAGATTCGGGTTAAGAAGCGCCAACGTATCAAGGAACAGGAACAATACATTCAGGACAATGTTTTGAATCGTAACTTTAAAGTCGCCGGTCCCAACCAGGTTTGGCTTGCGGATTCGACTGAGTTGTCTTACGGACCAAAGGGTCAATTCAAAATCCGACTGAGTGGTGTTTTAGATCTATGCGGCCGGAGACTGATCGCCTCATTTTTGAGCACTACAGAAACAGCTGTGGCAGAGATCCAGGTTTTTAAACAGGCTTTTGAACAGGCTGGCGATGTACACCCACTGATCCATACGGACCGTGGAGCTGCTTACACCGCTAAAGCTTTCAATAACTTTCTGTCAGAACATAAAGTGATGCGCAGTATGTCCCGACCAGGAACACCTTACGACAACGCGCCAATGGAGCGTTGGTGGAATGAATTTAAAGCGCATTGGATGGAACGTCATCCAATGCCAAAAACGTATCGAGAGTTTGTGGAGCTGGTAAACGAAGGCATCCACTACTTTAATTACTTGGATCGTTCCCCAGAAAGAAACGGCCTCACCCCAGTAGAATACTGGAATGAAGCCGCTTAGAGTAAATATCCATTTTATATTATTTCGAATGACAACTTGACAGGGACTAGTACAGGACGGGCCAAGCCGAAGAGCGGTCTTGTCCCTCGCTTTAAGCCGATAATTCACGTCTCAAAGACGCCATTTTCCAAGCAGACCCCTTGGAAAATCCCACGGCTGAGACCAAATTTGACTCACTCACGGCTACATGAAGGATATCCAATTAAGCCGGCCGAACGTTGCCACGCCAACGATGTCACTGCAAATTCAGTGGCTTTCATCCATCGTAACTGAAGGCAACCAGAGATGGAGGTAGCCGTGACAGCGGTGTAAGCTGACGTCTTTGGGTCAGCTTACAGCGCGGGACGTGTTTGCAAACTTTCAACCTTCAGTAATGAGTCTAAAACTACCGCCAATCATCAAAATTTCGATGATTGGCGGTAGTTTTTTCAATCACGTTTTAACGCCGTTGATACTGTTCAAAATGGTAGTCGTAAGGGTTCTGCCCATTGCGAATTCCCGGTTGGGTCGCAATCAACTGGAATTTCTCGTAATCAATCGCCGGCATCCAAGTATCCCCGGTGAAGTTGGCGTCAATCACCGTGCGATACAGGAAGTCCACGTCGTCTTGTAGACCAACGAAGAGCTGAGCGCCACCAACCACGAAGAGCTTCTCGTCCTGATGTGCGGCAGCGTATTGCCGCACAGCGTCCAAGCTATTGAGAACGATGACGTTATCGGGAAAGTCGGCCGCGTCTTGGTGGGTCACCACGATATTTTGCCGATTCGGCAACGGCCGCTTGAACGATCGATACGTCCGGGCCCCCGCAATCACCGTATTGCCAGTCGTCATTGTCTTAAAGAAGTGCATATCGGCTGGGAGATGCCATGGTAATTGACCGTTTTCGCCAATCACACCGTTGTGCCCTTCCGCCCAAAGAAATATTAACACGGTAATCCCTCCAATTCAGTTAAACCGCAACAGGCGCCTTGATGGCGGGCGCTGGGTCGTAACCTGTGACTTTGATGTCGGTCATGTTATAGTCAAAGATGCTCGATTTATCTGGATTCAGCCACAATTTCGGCGCGTCGTTTGGCGTCCGGGCCAGCTGGGTCTTCACTTGTTCAATGTGGTTACTGTAGATGTGAGCGTCGCCGAGCGTATGCACGAAGTCACCGACCTCCAGGCCCACTTCTTTAGCAATCAGCGACGTTAACAGGGCGTAGCTGGCAATGTTAAACGGTACACCGAGGAAGATGTCACCGCTCCGTTGATAAAGCTGACAACTGAGCTTCCCGTCGTTGACGTAGAACTGGAAGAGTGTGTGGCATGGTGGTAGCGCCATGGACGGTACATCGGCGGGATTCCAGGCGGAAACAATCATCCGCCGTGAATCCGGATGCGTTCGGAGTGTGTCAATCACATTGGCAATTTGGTCAATCGTCTCGCCGTTTTTCCCTTGCCAAGCCCGCCACTGACTACCGTAGACCAAGCCTAGGTCGCCGTAGTGGTCGCCAAAGGATTGATCGTTTAGAATTCGCTCGTCAAAGGCCTTCTTCTCGGCTTGATACTGCTGATTGAAGTCGGCGTCTACCAAGGAGCGACGGCCAAAGTCGGTCATATCGGGGCCGTGATAGTCTGGACTCTCGATGAATCGCTGAAAGGCCCACTCGTCCCAGATGTGATTGTGGTGTTGTAGCAAAAAGCGAATATTCGTGTCTCCCCGTAGGAACCACAATAGCTCCGACTTAATCAGACCAAAGGGGACTTTCTTCGTGGTTAATAATGGGAAGCCCTCTTGGAGATTAAAGCGCATTTGATAGCCAAATAAACTCAACGTTCCCGTCCCGGTCCGGTCAGATTTCTGATGACCTTCCGTTAAAACCTTTCGGGCTAAATCCAAGTAAGCGTCTTCTAACATTCAGGTCGTCTCCTATTCAGCGTATTCGCTGAGATATTCCCAGCGCGTCATTTTTTCATCGAGTTGCTTATCCAGGTCATCCAATTGGGCCTGTAAGTCGGCCAGCTTGTCGTAGTTAGCCCCGTTGGCGTTCATTGCGTCTTGGACCTGCGACTTCTGGTCTTCCAGGCCGTCAATGACGCCTTCGATGCCCTCCCATTCCTTCTGTTCGGCATAGGTCAGTTTGACCTTCTTCTTGGGCTTAGCGGGTTCACTTGCGGCCGGCTTCGTTGCCTTTTCCTTGGCTGGCTTAGCCTTGCTCTGCTTCTGTGCGGCGGCTAAATAAGCACTGAAACGACCGGAGTACCGTTCGATTTTTCCGTCGCCATCGAAAATCAACAGGCGATCGGCGACCTTATCCAGGAAGTACCGGTCATGGGAAACCGTAATGACGGTGCCGGCAAATTGGGAAATGTAGTCTTCCAGAACGGTCAGCGTACTAATGTCCAAGTCGTTGGTTGGTTCGTCCAGCAGCAAGACGTTTGGCTGTTCCATCAGTAGCTTCAACAGGTAGAGCCGCCGCTTCTCCCCACCGGAGAGCTTGCGAATCAGCGTCCCGTGCATGAACCGTGGGAACAGGAATTGTTCGAGCAACTCGGTAACACTGACGGAGTTGCCGGCCTTGTCAGTCACGTTCTGACCGACTTCAGACAGGTAGTTAATCATCCGTTTGTCGTCGGGAATTGGTTCGATCTGCTGGGTGTAGTAGGCCATCTTCACGGTTTCCCCGATGGTAACGATACCGGAATCCAAAGGTAACCGCTGGGCAATCACGTTGAGCAGGCTGGATTTACCGGCCCCATTCTCACCGCTAATCCCGATGCGCTCGCCGCCTTGAATCAGATCGCTAAAGTCCTTGAGAATGGTGTGTCCGCCTAGTGAAAGGTTGGCGTCCTTAAGCTCAATCACCTTCTTACCCAAGCGTTGTTGGCCCAGCGAGATGGACACGTTACTTTGAACCTGCCGCGTGCCAACGTTGCTGGCCAGATCGTTGAACCGGTTAATCCGGGCCTGTTGTTTGGTGGAACGGGCTTTGGCCCCGGCCTTCATCCAAGCCAATTCCTTCTTGTAGAGTTGTTGTTGCTTCTGATCGGCCTCAGCCTCCTGGGTGACACGTTCGGCTTTTTCCTGAACGTAGGCTTGGTAGTTTCCCGGATACTGGTAGAGCTTCCCGAAGTCGAGTTCCCAAATCTGATTGGCCACTTGGTCCAAGAAGTACCGGTCATGGGTAACGACGAGTAGGGCTCCCTTGTAAGACGCCAAGTATTGCTGTAACCACGCGATGGAATCAAAATCCAAGTGGTTGGTCGGTTCGTCCAGCAAAAGTAGATCAGGCGATTGAATCAGCACTTGGGCCAACCCGACCCGCTTGATTTGCCCCCCAGACATCGTCTTGATTGATTGGGACAGATCCGTAATCTTCAGCTGGGTCAAGATGGTTTTGACATCGCTCTCGGCCGTCCAGGCTTCCTCTTCGTTCATCTGGGCTTCGGCGTCCAGATAACGTTGCTGAGCCTTGGCGTCTTCCGGATGCGCGCCGTAAGTCGCCAGAGCGGCTTCGTACCGTCGAATCGTCGCAAAGACCGGCTGATCGCCGGAGAAAACGGCGTCCATGACCGTCAAATTTTCGTCCAAATCCGGCTTCTGCGTCAGATAACCAATGGTATAGTCCTTGGGCGTTGACAGCTCACCGGATTGTTCGTTGCTAACACCAGCCAGCGTATCCAATAAGGATGTCTTCCCACTGCCGTTAACTCCAATTAAACCAATTCGGTCGTGTTCGTTAATAATAAAGTTTAAATTATCAAATAGTGTTTTTTCACCGTAAGTTCGGTGTAAATTTTCTGCGCGTAAAGTTTGCATAGTCTCTTCACTCTCTTAATTTAAGATTCTTAAGCCGTTGCTCGGGCCACCAAGGCCGCGCGATCGTTGACCACGACACCGGTGACGACTTGATATTCCAGATCACCTAAGATCGCACCCAGTTGCGGTCCGGGTTGAATCCCCGCCTGCATGAGGTCTCTTCCCGTGACGGCGAGTTCCTTCTTGTGCTGAATCGGTAGAGCCGCTAGCCGCTGTGTCAGGGTTGCCTGTCGGTCAGGAGCGCCGAGAATCACTGCGACCTCGTTGGCCGGCGCAATCAGGTCTTGACCGCACTGATAGAGCTGCCAAGCATTCAGGTCACCCTGAAGGAGCAGTTCGGCGGTTCGACTAGCCACTTGGACGGCCGCTGCGGTCTGGTTGGCCGTCTTCCAGTGCTTCATAAATGGCGTAACCGCGGTCGTCTTTAGACCAAACGCCGTGACCAGTAATGTCCACGCCGCGACTTCTGTAGTGACCCCGTGTGTGAGCCGGTTAGCCAGTAGCTGTAAGGCTTGCTTGTGAGCCGCGAAGTCGGGACAATACTGCCACAGCCCCGTTTCCAGCATATCCGTCAACCCGCGTTGTGGCGTCTTGCCCGTCAGAAGCTTGAGGAGTTCCACCTGTGTGCGTTCGACGGCAATCTTGTCCAGCAGTTGAGCATGATCGGTAATGGCAGCCAATGTATCGGGAACGATGGTGAAGTCGAGTTGACTGGCAAATCGAACGGCACGCATCATCCGCAGTGCGTCCTCGTGGAATCGTTCCTGCGCGTCGCCCACGGCCCGAATCTGCTTATTTTGCATATCGGTCAACCCATCAAACAGGTCGATGACCTCACCGTTTTCCCGCATCGCCAGCGCGTTGATAGTGAAGTCACGGCGTTTCAAATCCTCGGCCAGCGACCGAACGAATGTGACGTGGTCCGGCCGTCGAAAATCGGTATAGGTGGATTCCGACCGAAACGTTGTCGTCTCGTAGCCCGTACCGTGATCGAGAATCATAACGGTTCCGTGTTCAATCCCGGTATCTACCGTTCGTTTAAACAGGCCCTTAATCTCATCGGGATAGGCGCTCGTCGCGATATCAACGTCGTGAATTGCCTTGCCAAGGATGGTATCCCGCACGCTGCCGCCGACAAAGTACGCCTCATAACCGGCCTGCTCAATGGTCTGAAGGACCGGCCGGGCGAGCTCAAATTCTTGTGGTAAGTGTTCCAACTTCATGGTTTATGTCACCTTTCGCCGGCTATAATAGCCAAATGTCCGCACGATTTTTCATCGTGAACCTCTATATGCCAGTCTAACAGATTCAACCGGATAATTGAATTCAAAGTGCCCTCACTCCGGCAGTTTCTCGCCTGCTAACGCTTGCACTGTGCTATGATGGAAAAGTAAAATTTATTTTGGTTAGGAGGAAACGTCATGTCTCAAGCAAAGGACGAATCCATCCGGCTGATTGACCTGTTAATGATTGGGATTGGGTGTGCGACCATGGCTTTTAGTCTGGTCTTCTTTAATATTGCCAATCACCTAGCGGACGGTGGTATCTCGGGGATTACCCTGATTATCCGGGCCCTCTTCCATCTTGATCCGGCCTATTCAACCATTTTGATTAACGCCCCCTTGCTCTTAATCGGGTATCGCTTCTTGGGGCGACAGTCCCTGATCTATACGATTTATGGGACGGCCATGTTGGCCCTGTTCCTGTGGATCTGGCAACGGGTGCCCTTTGCCATCGATCTCCACAAGGATCTGCTGCTAGCCTCGTTGGCGGCCGGCCTGACCGGGGGCTTAGGGTCCGGGTTACTCTACCGGTACGGTGGGACGACTGGGGGAACCGACATTGTGGCCCGCATCATGGAACGGTTCTATGGTGTACCGATGGGGCAAACCTTGCTGTGGCTAGACGTGGTCATTCTCTTGATCTCCCTGGTCTACATCGATATTCCCCACATGGCCTACACGTTAATCTACTCCTACGTCTTCGCCCGACTGGTGAATTTCACCCAGGAAGGCGCATACGCGGCGCGGGGAATCATCGTGGTCTCGGATCACTATCAAGAGATTACGGATAGTATCATGGATGAGCTTCAGCGCGGGGTTAGCCTGATTAACGGTGAAGGTGGCTTCTCCCACCAGCCCCGGCAAATGATTTACGTGGTCGTGGCGCCTAGCGAGCTACACCGTCTTCATCAGATTATTTCGCGACATGATCCCAGAGCCTTTGTCTCGGTGATTAATGTCAACGAGGCGCTGGGGGAAGGTTTTTCGTTTGCGCGACCGAAGAAGAGCTTTTTCAGCAAGTTTAAGCCCTAGTTCGGGGTTGGCAACCGCGGTTTTTGCGGTTGCTTTTTTTGTGAGGCATAAGTTAAAGTAATTATTGTGTGCTAACTTCATTAAAAAAGAATGATTCCCACGAACCATTCTTTCAGCATTACTGCTTAAAACTCTTGGTAGCCTTCCAGCATCAACGCCATTTCTTCATCGTCCGGCACGACCTTCAAGTACGCCGTTAACAACTTAACCACTTGATCGGTCGCCCCTTCTTCACGGTAGAAGTAGATGGCTGGCTTCAGGAAGTCGGGCTGATCCATGAAGAATGGTGCGGCGGCATCGTAGTATTTCCGTGCGGCCGCAAAGTCCTCTTGGTGCGCGGCCGTGACTGCCAGGTTCCAGTACAGCTGCGGATCGGCGTCCTCGGCCTTCACGTACGGTTTAGCCAGCGCCGTGTTCTCGTCCCAACGTTCCTGCTTGACGTAGAGATTACTCAACTGAATCACGGCGGCAATGTCGTCGCTATCGAGTTCGTGGCCCTTCTTCAGATACTTCTCGGCCAAGGCCTCGTCGTCAAGCTTAGTGGCGACGTGCGCGGCTTGAAGCCAGAGCTTCTCATTGTATTGATCCACGCCTAGCCCTTCCTGCAGCGCCGTTAACGCCTCAGGCAGGCGATTCTCCTGCTCTAACGCCTGACCCAGGTACGGGTACAGTGAGGTGTAGTGCGCATCGCTGTCCTTCAGCTCATTGAAGAGCTTAATGGCCTCGGTCCGTTCCTTGAGTTGTAGATAGGTAAAGGCCGTCTCAAACTTCACGTCGGGCGTCATATCGCCCGTGTGAATCTGTTTCAGATAGCCAATCGCTTGTTCGAAGCGACCGGCGTTGGCGTAGGCCACACCGAGCCGTTCCACCAGATTAACCCTGGAGAGTTCCGTAGTACCGGCCGTAATCAGGTCTAAATACAGCGGAATGGCCTTTCTGAACTCACGCATGGTGAAGTACAGCTCCGCCAAGGCAAACGTGATGACGGGCTCGTCAGGGGCTAATTTCTTCGCCGTCAATAACTTCTGTTCACTGACTTCGAAGAGTTCTTGGGTCTGGTAGAGATCCGCCGCCACCATCAAGGCTTCAACGTAAGCCGGGGAGTCCGGACTGACCTGATTCAGGTAGTCCAAGGCCTCATCGTTCTTGTCTTCATCGATCGCGATGTCCGCCAGGTTCGTCCGTAACTCGTCTTCGTCCGGATACTTCTTCAGGAGCTTCTCGTAGATTCGGCGTGACTGATTCAGGAATCCTAACGAATAGAGCTCCTCGCCCAGGCTAAACAGCGTGTCATCATCGTCGTGACGCAACGCCAGGGCATACTGCTTCTTAAAGTCCTCGAGTTGCCCTTTTTCCAACTCATCAAGTGCTGTTTGTGCGTAACTCATAACCCGCCTCCATTAGTCTCGTTTTACCATGTTACCGGACAGTTCGCCCGCTCAATCTTCAAATCATCAGTCGTAAAAAGCAACATTTACCATTATACGCAATCCGATCAAACATGGAAACTATCAGCACTCGGCCCCGCAAAAATTAGGCGAATAAAAAACCAGTTCGACAGTCGCCGACCTGGCCCTTTACCTATTAAATAATTAATTGTAATTACTTAACAGCATCCTTTAAAGCTTTACCTGGCTTGAATGCAGGTACTTTGCTTGCTGGGATTTGGATTTCTTGTCCAGTTTGTGGGTTACGGCCCTTACGAGCTGCACGTTCACGTACTTCAAAGTTACCAAAGCCGATCAATTGAACCTTTTCGCCTTTTGCTAACGTTGCTTGGACAGAATCGAATACTGCATCGACTGCAGCAGTTGCGTCCTTTTTAGTTAAACCAGTTGCAGTTGCAACGTCGCTAACCAATTGTGCTTTGTTTGCCATGTTTGAATTCACCTCCTGCAATGAAGATTAGATGAATGCCATCTAGTAATCATTTTTGAGTGGTCCAAAAATGATGAAACAAATACGGTCAACCGCATCATTTCTTAATCAAAGATAGCACAGGAAGCCTTATATGACAAGGGATAACGCCATTTTTTAGCAATTATCCCGGAATTTTACGAATTTTGGTCGAAAATCGGTCAAAATCGGCCTTAGAGTAGGTCTAACGCCACTTTTTTCCTACTTCCGCGCCCGTTCGATCAGGTGGATCGGTGTACCCTCGAAATCGAAGTGTTCTCGGATCTGATTTTCCAAGAATCGCTCGTAGGAGAAGTGCATCATCTTCGGGTCGTTGACGAAGACCACGAAGGTTGGTGGGGCCACAGCAACCTGGGTCGCGTAGTACACCCGTAGCCGCTTACCGTTGTCAGACGGTGTCGGGTTCAGGGCGATGGCATCCATGACCACGTCGTTCAATGTGGCAGACTGGACCCGCTTGTTATGGTTCTCGGAGACCCGCTTGATCATGGCTGGTAACTGTTCCAGGCGTTGCCCCGTCTTGGCCGAAACAAAGATGATCGGCGCGTAACTCAGGTATTGGAACTCCAAGCGAATCAGGTTCTGGAAGTCCGTCAGCGTGTGGTTGTCCTTCTTCAGGGTATCCCACTTGTTGACCAGGATAATAATCCCACGGCCCGCCTCGTGGGCGTAACCGGCAACTCGTTTATCCTGCTCCCGAATGCCTTCTTCGGCGTTCATGACCATCAAGACGACGTCGGAATTGTCAATGGCCCGCATGGCCCGCATCACACTGTATTTCTCAGTGTTTTCGTAGACCTTGACCCGCTTACGAATCCCGGCAGTGTCGACCATGGTAAACTTGGTGTCATCGGCCGTAAACTTAGTATCGATGGCGTCTCGCGTGGTACCGGCAACGTCGGAAACAATCACCCGGTCTTCACCAAGAATGGCATTCACCAACGAAGATTTGCCGACGTTCGGCCGGCCAATTAGGCTAAAGCGAATCGAATCATCCTTTGGAGCACCGGTATCGTCTGGAAATTCCTTGACGACGGCATCTAACAGATCTCCTAAGCCTAACCCGTGGGCCCCAGAAACGGGGTACGGGTCGCCCAAGCCCAGTGAGTAGAAGTCATAGATGGATTCCCGAACTTCGGGGTTATCCGCCTTATTGACCGCCAATAAGACTGGCTTATTGGCCCGATACAAGATCTTCGCGACATTCTCGTCGGCGTCGGTCACCCCTTCAGGTGCGCTGGTGATAAAGACAATCACGTCGGCTTCTTCAATGGCGATCTCCGCCTGTTGGGTAATTTGCGTGATGAACGGTTCATCACTGAGGTCAATTCCCCCAGTATCAATCATTCGAAATTCGGTTCCTAGCCATTCAGCCCGCGTGTAAATGCGATCACGCGTAACCCCCGGCGTATCTTCAACGATTGAGATTCGTTCACCGGCGATCCGGTTGAACAGGGTCGATTTCCCGACATTGGGACGACCCACGATAGCGACTACTGGATAAGCCACGACAAATCCCTCCTTTTTTTAAATCATTCATTTAATCTTTCAGTTGGCCGCTGAATGCGGCCCTAGTGGCCGTGCCACCAACAAGTATCTTAGTCTACACGACAATGGCTGGTCTGTCAAAGCCCGCCACCTCGGGCCAGCATCACTTATAGGCCGTGGTTTGACAACAAAAGGGTTTGGTGCGAAACCAACAAAGTTCCGCGCCAAACCCTTCTTCAACCAAACATGTTAGTTGTTTTCGTTGTCTTCCATATCCTTCTTCAGGCTATCACCAATCAGATCGCCTAAAGAGAATCCAGTGCTTTCTTCTGGGGCGTTAGCCGTTGAAGTTTCAGCAGAGTTCCGGTTGTTACGACGACGGTTGTTGTTACCACCGTTGTTGTTCCGGCTCCGGTTGTTGTTGCTGTGGTTTTCGGAAGCTTCGTCACCAGATTGTGGCTTTTCTTCCAAAGCCTTGATGGACAGTGCCAAACGGTGATCGTTTGGACGAACATCTAAGACCTTAACCTTGATTTCTTGACCAACCTTCAGCACGTCAGCAGGCGTTGCGATGTGTTGGTGAGAAATTTGAGAAATGTGAACCAAGCCTTCAACGCCAGGGAACACTTCAACGAAGGCCCCAAAGCTCGTCAAACGCTTAACAGTACCATCTAAGACGCTACCTTGTGGGGCTTTGTCTTCGATACCATCCCAAGGTTCTGGCAAGGTTTGCTTGATGGAAAGGGAAATCCGGTCACGGTCTGGATCAACAGATAAGACCTTAACCTTAACTTCTTGGCCCACCTTCAAGACATCGCTAGGCTTTTCAACCCGTTCAAAGGCGATTTCTGAGACGTGAACTAATCCATCAACGCCACCAAGGTCAACGAATGCACCGAAGTTGGTCAAACGTGCAACCTTACCTTCGACAATGTCGCCAGCGGTCAACTTAGCCATGATTTCAGCCTTTTGAGCTGCCCGTTCCTTCTCAACGATTGCACGGTGAGATAAGATCAGACGGTTTTCGCTGGGTTCGATTTCGACAATCTTGAATTCCAGAGTTTGACCCTTGAATTGAGATAAGTCTTCAACGAAGTGGTCAGATACCATGGATGCAGGAACGAATCCACGCACACCGGCATCAACAACTAAACCACCCTTAACCACTTGGGTAACAGGGGCAGTCAACGTGTGACCTGCTTCGAATTCCTTTTGGATGTCGTCCCAAACCTTACGGGCTTCCAAACGACGTTGTGACAGTAAGTAACTGCCGCCTTCCTTGTCAGTACCAATACGAGAAATTACGACGAGGTCTAAAACGTCCCCGACTTTAATTACAGAATTAATATCATCAACTGGCTTCGTGGAAAGTTCCTTCTTTGGAACAACCCCTTCAATCCCAGTGTCCGCAATACCGACGATTGCTTGTTGGTCGTCATCGATCGTTAAGACTTCACCCTTAACGACGTCACCGACTTTAACGTTATCGATGCTGTTTAAAGCATCCAATAGTTCGTTATTTTCATTGTTTTGACTCGTGCCATTTTCACTCATGCGAATTTTTCCTCCTTGCGACAACTCTAAATACCATTTTAGCTGATTATGCTGCTAAAAGCTAGTAAAATGCCCATTTCTATAGGGATTCTTTTTCTTGGATAATTTCAGCGATCCGATCGGCCACTTCTTGGATGGACATTGACGTCGTATCCAGCCGAATAGCGTCCGCCGCCTGGGTCAGTGGCGAGATCTTCCGGGTGGAGTCTTTTCGATCCCGTTCTTCAATCTCGTGCTTCAGCGTCGCCAGTGGCGTCTCAATTCCCTTGGCGGCGTTATCCTTTAACCGGCGTTGGGCCCGTTCGTCCACACTAGCGACCAAGAAAATCTTGACCTCGGCGTGCGGCAAAACGGTCGAGCCAATATCGCGTCCATCCATGACGATTCCCCCGGCCTCGGCAATCTGCCGCTGCCGTTCCGTCAGTTCTGCACGCACGGCAGACTGCGCAGAAATCTGGGACACCGCGTTGGTCACGTCGGGCTGACGAATGGCCAGGGTCACCTCGGTATCATCCACGAACACCTTTTGAACGGGTGTCCCCGGTTCGAACCGAATCGTAATCTGATCCAATAATTGTTTCACGGCTGCTTCGTCAGCCAACGCAACGCCTGCTTGAAGCACCTTCCAGGTAATTGCCCGATACATCGCACCCGTATCACAATATATGTAGTGAAACCGCTGGGCAACAATCTTAGAGACCGTACTCTTGCCGGCTGAAGCTGGGCCGTCAATGGCGACCTGCAAACCTTGTTTTTCCATGCAAACCAAACTCCCTATTTAATTAATTAACCGTTACTTAACTCGTAACTTCTGTCCAGGATGTAATGAAGCCCCTGAAGAAAGCCCGTTGAGTTGAAGCAACTTATCGACCGAAATACCTGCGTTGGTCGCAACCCGATAGACACCTTGCCCAGATTCAACCGTTGCGTATTTCTGGCCGGCAGTCGAACTCGAACTAGTTGTCGACGTGCTACTGGTGCTACTGCTAGTTGCAGCGGAACTGCTGTGATGCGTGGTAGCCGAAGAACTGCTAGTCGTCTTTGCCGAACTAGCAGTTGTGGTCGCCGTCGTTGATTTTTTGCTACTTGCCGAAGAAGTGGTCTTCTTCGATGATGCTTGACTTGATGATTTATGCGAACTCTTGGCCTTCTTAGAAGACGAGCTGGACGAACTAGCCGCGACCTTCTCCGTATTTTGTGGCCGATTGACCGCACTTTGCCGGGCCAGGCCGTAGACCAACGAGGCCGCCGCAATCACAATGATGATTGCCACCAAAATAACAGTGACCATGGTGTTGCTATGATTTTGTCGCCGCATTTTCGTTCGTGACAGGTTACCCTGATCGTCGCGATCATCGGCAAACGAAGAATCCCATGGATGAGATTCTTGTTCCTTCGACGTTTGATCGTCACGCTTTTGACTCATCATCTAACCTCCCTGAAAAACTTTCAACCGTAATTGTACCATACCAGCACCCTGAATTCTCTAAATTCTTCTTAAAATAACCGCCGTAACCGGGCAACCCAATCTCCCCTTGGAGCAACGGGGGCTGCCTTGGCCGGAGCCAGTAGGCCCAACTCGGCTAAATCAAGGGGCATCCCCGCCGGTGCACAGCAGTGGTCATCGTGTTCGGGACTCTGCTCATCAAAGGCGGCTAGCCAGTTGTGCCGCAAGCAGTGCGGTTCACGGACGTAGGCGAGCATCTGGGCCAGCGCCCGGTTACGCTCTCGCTCACGGCGACTGAATAGCTGAATCACCGCCGCTTCACTGATCCCGTGTCGCCGATAGAAAGCCAACAGCGCAATCGCCGCATCGTCTTCGCTAAAGGCCTGGGGGCGCGCATAGTACCGGTGAATGGTATCGGCTTCCGGACGGTTGGCCTGACCGAGCATTAAGGGGAGCTGCTCATCCCCACTGGCATACAGTAGAATAGCGATACTCGGCAGGCCGTCACGCCCCGCCCGACCAATCTCTTGCGCGTAGCTTTCGAAGTCGGCGGGCAGATGGTAGTGGATAACGTAACGCACGTCGTTCTTGTCGATTCCCATGCCAAACGCGCTGGTCGCACAGATGACATCCAACTGGCCTGCCATGAACTGCTGCTGAATCTTGAAGCGATCCTCGGTATTTAGCCCAGCATGGTACGCCGCCACCCGCATCCCCGTTTGTTGCTGCAAACTTAGTGCCGTATCGGTGGCCTGCTGCTTACTGGAAAAGTAAATCACCCCCGGACCTTGGAGCTGCCCGACCAGCGCCGTCAACCGTTCCTGCTTGGCCGGCTCGTTAGCCACCTGTTCCACATCGAGGTAAATGTTGGGCCGGTCGACAGATTCCGCCACAATCTGCGGCTGACTTCGTAACTGCTTCGCAATCTCCTGTCTGGTCGTACGCCCGGCCGTCGCCGTCAACATCAGCGTTAACGGCTGATTCAACTGGGTACGAATGGCCCCCAACAGCAAGTACTCCGGGCGAAAGTCCGGTCCCCACTGCACGATACAGTGGGCCTCGTCGATCACTAATAGACTCAATCGTAACTGCTTAATCTGAGCGAGCATTTGTGGCTGGGCCAGCATTTCCGGCGACATGAAGAGAAACTGGTAATCGCCCAAATGGCGCTGAATCTCCTGCCGTTCCGCATAGCTGGTCAGCGAATTAATGGCCGCCGCGCGCCGAAAACCCGCCATATGCATGCGATTCACCTGATCATTCATTAACGACAGTAACGGTGAAATAATCAATACACACCCCGGATGGCGGTACCCGTACAGCTGATAAATGAGCGTCTTTCCCGCGCCCGTCGGTAAGACCGCCAACGTATCTTGACCATTCTCCAGCGCCGTTAGCGCCGCCTGCTGTCCCGTGCGGAATTCATGAAAGCCGAAGACCTTCTCCAGACTCGTGGTTAAGGGTTCAAGCATCTACTTCACCTCGTTTATCGGACCAAATGGCATATAGCCGAAAATAAAAGAACGCATAACGCGCCTGCAATGCCTCGGGTAGGGCCGTATATTGCCAGTCATCAATGGGGCCCGTCAACACCGCCGCCAAGTCCTGACGAATCGCTGGCGTAAGAATCCCATCATAAGGAAACTGCTGGAGGGGCAGGAGAATCGCCGCCTCTAACAGGTGCTCACGAGCCGTACTGGTCTTAATCCCCCTGGCCGCCGCAATCTGTTCGAGACTTCGCCCCTGACCAACCGCCGCTAACGTCTGCTGCGCACTGCGCGTCACCGGCGACTGCCACAAGGGTTGGAGAAGACTGGTCAACGGTTGGGCAGTGTCCCGGGCAGCCAGTGCCACCTGCATCAGACCATCGAGCTGCATCAACAGAATCTCCCAGGGGGGGCACTGCCGCTCCTGAGCCAACTGATCAGCCGTTTGCCCGGGCTGCTGATAGCCGGTAAATAACGTCACAACCACCTCGGCGACCGGAGCTGGCAACTGCGCAAGGCTACTTTTGAGTGACGTGAACATTTGTTCGGCCAGGTCTGGTTGCTTCACCCGATAAAACCAGCGTCGGACGGCTTGCCGCGTCTCTAATGTCGTGGTTAAGGGATAGTACCGCTTGGTCGAATGGGCGTACTGACTGACCACCTGCACGGCCAGTAGGAGGCGTTCACGTGCCGCCATCAAGTTTAGCTGGTCCCAAGTGGCCGCCGTCTGGGGGTGATAGTAAGTCGCATCGCGTTGGGCCGTTACCCCAGCTGGTGTCAACCGCACCTGGTCCGGCGTCTCTCCCGTGGTCACGAGTCCTCGCTGCTGTAGCGTCTGGGCCGGGGCATCGAGGGCTCCGCGGGGGAGTTTCTTTGCCAAGCCCACCAGGTACAGGAGGCGATAGCGTTCCCCCCAGTAGAGCGTCGACACGGTCTTTTTCTCCCGTAGGAGGTTCTCAATCACCCGTAACCGGCGAAATTGCCGACCGTCGAGTAACACGAGTAGATCTACCGCTTCCATGGTCATCCCCCTTTCGTTTTGAGTCTGCACCTAGTTTACCATACGAAAAGGGCTGGCAGACCGCCAGCCCTTGCATTTATCAGAATTCGTTATTCATCACCTTATGATAGCGTGTGCTTCTTCAACCAGGGGGCCATCCGCCGATTCAGCAGGATGAACAAGACGCCCAGCACAATTCCCTTGATTAGGTTAAAGGGAATCACCCCAAACAGAATCAGCTGATTAACCGGTAAGCCCAGAGACATCCCCCACACCTTTAGATACAGGGGCGTGATGATCCCCCAATTGGCTAGCGATAGGACCACCGTCAGGCTCAGCGTCCCGACGAGTACCGCGACCACCTGACGTTTGAGGGTCCCCTCGTGTCGGTGCAAGACTGCAGCGATGGGCAAAACGAGTGCGAGGTCGGCGATAAAGGCCGTCAGTACCCCGATAAAGTTCACGATATCCAGCCCCGTGGTGACGAAGTACAGCAGTTCCTTCACCGCTGCCACCGTAATGGCCCCCGCCGGACCGAAGACGCCCAGCCCGACCAGTACCACCAGATCACTAAGGTCGAGCTTCATATACGGGACGATCGGGATGATCGGAACCGAGATAAACATCAACACATAGGAAACGCCGGCAAACAACGCCATCTCGACCATCGCGCGAACGCTAAACCCCTTTTGACTACTTTCCATGACACCAATTCCTCCTTGCGGCCATCCCAGTGACGCGACCCCACGAAAAAAGGCCTCGCCACAGAAGAGCAAGACCTTGGAGTTTACGTCAAAATTAAGCTACGCAAAAAGCAACGTCTCATCTTCTGCATACCAGACTATACTGTCGGTTCCGGAGTTACACCGAATCAACCGCTCACGCGGGTCGCGGACTTTACCGCCGGTCGGGAATTACACCCTGCCCTGAAGATGAACCATATATTTTTAGTACACCCTTAATGTACTAAACGAACCAACGCCTGTCAACCATTTGACTTAGGCCAGACCAGTTAGCCGCCGAAGTTCCTTAACTTCCTCGGGCTTCAGGTGACGCGATTCACCCGGTTGCAGGCCCTTCAACGTCAGGAAGCCGTACTCTTCACGCTTCAATTTCTCCACGGGATACCCCACGGCCGCCAACATCTTCTTGACCTGGTGGTTCTTTCCTTCGTGAATCGTCAGTGAGACAATCGCAATCTTTTTCTTATCGTCGCTACTGAGCAACTTGAACTTTGCTGGCGCGTACTTGACGTCGTCGACCGTGATCCCCTGGCGAAGCTGGCGCATGGCGTCGTTGGTCGGAATCCCCGTGACCCGAGCGACGTAGGTCTTCTCCACGCCATACTTCGGGTGTGTCAGCCGGTTGGCCAGTTCCCCGTCGTTGGTTAAGAGGAGGAGGCCCGAGGTGTCATAGTCCAAGCGCCCGACCGGATAAATCCGTTGTTCCACGTCCTCGATGAGATCCACGACCGTCTGACGGCCCTTATCATCATTAGCCGTCGAGACGACCCCGCGCGGCTTGTACAGTAACATGTAGACGGGCGCTTCACTGGTGATGGGCACCCCGTCAACGAGAATCTTATCGTGGACACCGACCTTGGTTCCGAGCTCCGTGACCACGCTACCGTTGACCTTCACACGACCGCTCATAATTAACTTTTCTGATTGCCGCCGTGAAGCCACGCCATCGTGGGCTAACACTTTTTGTAGTCGTTCCATCTATGCTTCATCTCCTGTTTCTCCTGATTGGTTCAGTTGCTGGTTAAAGGCTTGTAAGAACAAGTCGCCCCCGTCGCCATCGCTCTGTTCGCTCGGATTGGCGGCCGCGGGTAATGGGGGTAAATCCGTCAATTGTTTTAGACCAAAGTAATCTAAGAAGTACGCCGTGGTCCGATAGACCTTAGGCCGACCGGGCTCGTCCAAGCGACCCGCATCCTCGACCAAGCGTCGCAACACGAGCTTTTGGACCGTCGAGGCACTCTGCACCCCTCGAATCTCATCGACCTCGATGCGCGTGATCGGCTGCCGATAGGCGATAATCGCCAATACCTCGAGAGACGCCGGCGATAGGCTCGTACTCAGCGGGTTCTCGAAGTACTGCTTAATCACGTCGCCCACCGCCTCCTTGGTCACCAGACGATAGGTAGTGTCGTTGACCATTAATTCCAAGGCTGAGTCCGGATCACCCGCATACTTCTGGGCCAACCGTTCCAACGACGCCAGAATCGCGGGACGTAGTAGCCCGGTGGCCGCGGCCAGATCCGCCACCGTGATGCCCTCGTCGCCACTCACGAATAATAAACTTTCAATCTGTGCTAGAGGTGACATCTGTGCTGTACCGTCCTTTCAATCGTAAGAAATTCACCTGTAACGGCACCAGCCGACTCACCTGTTTTAACGCGACCTGCCGTTGGCGAGCCAACTCAAGGACCGCTAGAAAAGTCGTCACAATCTCGGCTAAAACCGGGGTCTGGCCAATCAGCTGTTCGAAGCTAAGGGGCCCGTGACTGTGCTCGAGCCGAGTGAGCACTGTGGTCATCTGGTCCTTAATGGTGTAGTGGGCCTGTTGAATGCTCTGAGTGACCGGCTTAGCCACCATGGCCCGATGCACGAGCTTGGCTAGTGCTGCCTGTAAATCCGCCGTCTCAATCCCTGGTGCCACCGTCAAGGCCACCGAATCCGGCACGGCCATGGCTGGTCGCGTAAAGTGTTGCTGCCGTTCCTGGGCGCGGACCTTTAAGACCTGTGCCGCCTGCTTATAGCGTTGGTACTCCAGTAATTGATTGACCAAGTCTTCTCGCGGATCGCCCAAGTCATCATCGTCGCTAGGCTCCAGCGTCTGAGGCTTAGGCAACAACAATTTTGCCTTAATGGCCATCAAATTAGCCGCCATCACGAAGTATTCCCCGGCGATGTCGAGCCGCAGCGTCTGCATCTGATGCAGGTAGTCCAGGTATTGACTGGTAATGGTGGCAATGCGGATATCGTAAATATCCATTTCGTTTGTTTTGATCAAGTGAAGCAATAAATCAAGCGGGCCTTCAAAGTCACTGACCTGAATCAGTGGCTGGCCGCTTGCTGTGGCTTTGTCCATGGTGATACTCCCATTTCGCAATAATCTTAGCCGTGGAGAGGGTCCCCATCAGCCGTTTGGTCGGTAAAGTCTTGGCGAGTTGATCCAACAACTGCCACGTATTTTCCGTTAAATCCTTATCCGGCATGAGTGTCACCAGCTGGACGATCAGGTAATCGCCCTGAACCTGCGTCCCGACCGCTCCGGCGAAGTCATCGTGATCGTCCTTCCACAGATACAGGGTACGCTCATCGCTACTCTGATACCAG
Source organism: Levilactobacillus brevis (assembly GCA_021383565.1). Lineage (NCBI taxonomy): Bacteria > Bacillati > Bacillota > Bacilli > Lactobacillales > Lactobacillaceae > Levilactobacillus > Levilactobacillus brevis. Next base: position 832,145 of record CP079699.1, read on the forward strand.
GCCAGTTCCCGTTGCAGGCGATCCCAGTCCTTAAAACTCGGCATCAGGCTCAACAGGCCCATGGCAATCTTTTGATAATCACTCCGATATTTCAGTAACATACGCTGCCTCCGTTAAATCGTCTTCATACTCTACCACACTTGCCCCCGCTCTGGCTAGGCCCGCGGGTGGTACCGGTCATAGACCGTGGCCAAGCGTTTCTTCGAGATATGCGTATAAATCTGCGTGGTCGTAATGTCCGCGTGACCCAATAACTCCTGGACTACCCGCAGATCCGCGCCGTTTTCCAAAATGTGTGTGGCAAAGGAGTGCCGCAGTGTATGGGGCGTGACATCCTTTTGAATATCGGCCAACGCCACATAGTGCTTAATCTTTTGCCAAATGGCCTGGCGTGACAACCCACCGCCGTGGGCATTTAAAAACAAATAGGGACTGGTCCGCTGCTTGAGTAGCAGTGGCCGGCTGTGGGCCAAGTATCGTTGAATCCAGTCCGTCGCCACGTCCCCAATAGGAATGATCCGCTCCTTGTCACCCTTACCGAGCGTTTGGATCAGCCCCATCTCCAGGTGAAGGTCCACCAACTTGAGGTGCACCAGTTCACTGACCCGCAGGCCGGTGGCATACATGACCTCCAGAATGGCGCGATCGCGCAGACCGTATTTCGTACGCGTATCCGGTGCGGCCAACAGGCGATCCACCTCAGCCACCGTCATGACGGCGGGTAAATGTTCCGCGTGCTTGGGGGCCGCAATATTGGCCATCGGGTTAACCGTCAATTGGTGGGTCTGCACCAGATACCGATAGAACTTTCGCAGGGCCGAGACCGCGTGGATCACGGAATTACGCGACTTGCCACTCGCCGTCAAAGCACTCAAGTAGTTCATCACGGCCAGTCGATCGACACGCAAGAAGCTGGTCACTTGGTGTTCAGTCAAATACGCCGCAAAGTTGTGTAACTCCTGCGTATAACTCGTCACCGAATTCTTGGCAAGCCCCTGTTCCACGGTTAAATAGTGGGCAAAGTCCACCGTCTGATCAGCCAATGCCGTCATCCGTGTCCCCCCTAGTCCGTCTGTTCTTCCTCGGCGGAAACCAACCAGAGCTGACCATCGTGTTGGGTAATCTTACGGACTTTTAGTAGATGCCCGATTGCCCGTTTGAACTGACCCTTGCTAATGCCGAAGTAGGCCTTGATGGCCGCTGGGGCACTCTTATCGCTAAAGTCCAGATGACCGTCTTCGCTGTGTTCCAGTGCGGCCAGTAACATGGCGGCATCGTCGTCGATGGCCTCGTACGTCCGGGGACGCAACGACAGGTTCAACGTCCCATCGTCGTGAACACCAATGACCCGAGCATGGAGTTCTTCTCCCAAACGTGGTTCCGTTTCCCGTTCAGATGGGTGAATGAAGCCTAACTCATAGTGGTCGGTCATGACCCGTGTTCCCACCAATTTCAACTGATAGGCCCGGGCCACCACGTTGGAGTTCTGCATGATCTTCTTAGCTGGTTGCGCAATCGCCGCGTAAATGTCACCGTCGGCCAGCACACCCCAGAGCCGGTGCTTACTGTCCTCACGCAAGGCAATCAGTAACCGGTCGCCCTGTTGGGGCCAGAGCTCCATCATGTCGGGTAGGTCATCCAAAGACACCACGATGTCCTTGTTGGGGAGTCCAATATCCACAAAGACCCCCAGCGTCCGTTGCGTCCGGACCACTGTCCCAAACCCGTAGTGGTCGACTTGAACCTGTGGCGCGTCCCGTGTAATCTGCATGTCATGATCTTCATTTTCGTAGGCAAAACCCTTGAAGTTAGAGCCCAACTTTAGTGGTTTCTTGATTTCTGATTTATCCAGCCGAAAGGTCGTCCCCGCGACTTGGACGTAATAATCATTTTCGTTTTCATCGGTTACTTTTCCCGCGATGATGCGGCCTAATAGTTCTTCCATAATCTCCTCAATTCTACTGGTTACCCAGTCAACCGTACAAAGTGTCTAACCCTCATTTTACACGGAAACCGACCAACTAGCGAGCTTTAATCTGACAAATTTATTTATGCCAAACGAAAACGGACCCCCGACAGAGGGTCCGTTTTCAATAACAGGTTTATCTCAAATTAAAGCGCGTTGGAAGCACCGTGGTAAACGATACCGCGACGTGAGTCAACAGTGATCAATTCACCATCGGAGATCTTTTCGCTGGCACCAGTAGCACCAACGATAACAGGAATCCCCATGGAGATACCAACAACGGCTGCGTGAGAAGTCAACCCACCGTTTTCAACGATTACGGCGCTAGACTTTTCGATAGCTGGCAAGTAGTCCTTGTCGGTGTTCTTGGCAATCAAGATACCACCTTCAACAACCTTAGCGTTAGCATCGGCAGCGGAGTTTGCGATAACGGCCTTGCCGATTACCGTGTCATCACCGACACCTTGGCCTTGAACTAACTTTGAACCGATCAATTGGATCTTCATCAAGTTAGTCGTGCCGCGTTCGCCAACTGGCACACCGGCAGTGATTAAGATCAAGTCGCCTTCCTTGGCCAAACCAGTTTCAACGGCCTTGGCAGCAGCTAAATCAAACATAGCGTCCGTGTTAGCTGGCTTTTCGGTAACGATTGGGTAGACACCCCAGTTAACCATCAAACCACGACGGGTCCGGTCGTCAAAGGTAACGGCTAAGATATCAGCATTTGGCCGGTACTTAGAAATCATCTTGGCAGTGTAGCCGGATTCCGTAGCTGCAACGATAGTCTTAACGCCTAATTCGTTAGCAACCCGGGCAACGGAAGCACCGATAGATTCCGTAACGTCACCGTTATCGAAGTCTAAGTTGTCACGGCCAAATTCTGCCAAAGCATTTTCAGCCTTGATATCGATCCGGTTCATGGTAGCAACGGATTCTACAGGGTATTCACCGTTAGCACTTTCACCAGAAAGCATGGTTGCGTCGGTACCATCAAAGACGGCGTTGGCAACGTCAGAAGCTTCGGCACGCGTAGGACGTGGGTTTTCTTGCATGGAGTCCAACATTTGGGTAGCGGTGATAACTGGCTTGCCTAAGATGTTGCACTTCTTGATCAAAGCTTTTTGTACCAAAGGCACGTTTTCCGTTGGAATTTCAACACCCATGTCACCACGAGCGACCATCAAACCATCGGAAACCTTGATGATGTCATCAAAGTTGTTGATACCTTCTTGAGATTCGATCTTAGGGAAGATTTGAACGTGTTCCATGTGCTTTTCTTCGAGGAGTTCACGGATGTCCATGACATCTTGTGGCTTCCGAACGAATGAAGCAGCGATGAAGTTGATTTCGTGGTCCAAACCAAAACGAATATCATCGGAGTCCTTTTCAGTGATCCCTGGTAAGTTGATGGAAACGCCGGGAGCGTTAACACCCTTACGGGAACCCAAGACACCATCGTTTTGAACCTTAACAACTAATTCCTTAGTTGCATCGTCTTTGGTTTCAACGACAGTATCTAATAAACCATCATCGAATAAGACGTGGCTGCCTTCGTGGACGTCATCGTATAAGCCAGGGTAGGTAACAGCAATCTTTTCCTTGGTACCTTCGAGTGATGCATCCATGGAGATCCGGAATACGTCGCCGGTATGGAAGTCAAGCTTGCCACCCTTTTCAACAGTCGTCCGAATTTCGGCACCCTTAGTATCTAACATGATACCAACGGTCTTACCAGTAATCTTTTCAGCCTTGTGGACCTTTTCCAAACGGTCTAAATGTTCTTCATGGTCACCGTGTGAAAAGTTGAACCGGAAGATGTTGGCGCCAGATTCGATTAACTTAACAATCGTATCAACGTCAGTACTTGCAGGACCAAGGGTACTTACGATCTTGGTTTTCTTCATTAGAAAAATCTCTCCTTTAGAATTGGCCGAAACGGTCACCAATCTCGTTAAAAATTGGCATGCCAAAAGTTTCGGCTCAAATTTGATTCCAAAATTATTCTATCACTTTTGAAAATTTATGTCTGCTATGTTTATCGATTTTTCGCCACTTTGTACACAATTTCTCAAAGTAAGCGTTTTCCCTTACCGCTCGGGGTTGAAAACCCATGAAAAGCTGCTCGTTTTATAACCTGGTAGTTATTATAAAAATAATTTGGTGATTCACCGCTGGACAAATTTTACGGCTGTTATCTAAAAAAATTACCACCCCGCGTCTGGTGCCACGGGACGGTAACTTTCAGAAGGATGTTTCACGGTGAGTGTGTTCCTCACTAGGCTTGGGCCGGTACCGGAATGGTGAAGCCCAAGTCGGCAATGTCTTGGTCGAACGTCTTCACGGTGTCCACCGATACTTGGAAGGCATCCTTACCGAACTTGTCGAGCTTGTTCAAGATCTTGGGCGGCACCGTGATGATGTCACAACCGGTCTCGTCGGCCTGAACCACGTTGATCGATTCTCGGGTGCTGGCCCACAGGAGTTCCACGTTAGCCTTGCCGTGGCACAGCTCCGCCGACTGCTTCATCAGCGGTAAGGGGTCAACGCCGGTATCGGCGACCCGACCGGCAAAGACGGAAACGATTCCGCCCGTCTTGGCATTCAGGGCATCAACCGCTAATTTAACCTCGGTCAACGTGGTAATTGCCGTCACGTTCACCCGAACACCGGCGGCCGACAATGCACTGATAACCGCCGTATTGTCATCCCCGTTGGCCCGGATAATCGGCACCTTCACGGCCACGTGTTGACCTAAACCGGCCAAAACCTTGGCTTCGGCCAGCATACGTTCCGGCGTGTTGCCAAAGACTTCAAAACTGATCGATTGGTCCGGGAACGTCGCGACGGCTTCCTTAGCGAAGGCCAGGTAATCCGTAATCCCGGCAGCCTTCATCAGGCTGGGGTTGGTCGTAAATCCTTCGACCAGTCCCTTGGCAGCGACGGCCTTCATATCCTCGAGTTGGGCCCCATCGGAATAAACTTTTACGTTCAATTTCATTAAAAAATACCTCCAAAGTCATCTTATCTCGTTCATTGGTATATATAATACAGAACTTGATACGAATAGTCTAGAGGTATTTTTAGTTAAATTGGTCTATCCATTTTTATACACGATATTGCCGACCCCCATCAGGCGCTCCAGCGGTCCCTTTAACTGCGGATCCGCCGGAAGCCACTGGGTCTTAGGCAGGAGGCGTTTCTGATCGGTTTGTGGTTGGTACATAATCACCGGCACGGTCCCGTTATGACTGCGTAAAAGTTGGGCCAACTGCTGGGCCACCGGGCGTTGATCGTGTTCGGCATCCACCCGAATAAACCACCGCTGGCCCGACTGCGCCGTTGCGGTCGTCGGTTGTAAATTCTCTGCCAAATCCAATCGATCCGCAACAATCTGCAGTCCCCGTTGCTGCTCCACCTTACCACGGACCACGATCACTTGATCCGTCTTGAGCCACTCACTGGCCAAGCGGTACTGGTTCGGAAAAACGGTGATGCTGACATCGGCGGTCTCATCGCTCCCAGTCACGAAGGCCATGGGCTCGCCGCGCTTGGTCCGAATCGTTCGAATCCGCGTGACGTACACCACCACAGTCACCCGGGCATTAACCGCCAGATCACTGATGGTCACGGCGTGCAGGCGCTGGGCCAGCTGTTGAAATTGGGCAACGGGATGACCCGACAGGTAGGCGCCGAGGACGGCCTCCTCCTGCGTCAACTTGGTCATCAGGTCGAAGTCTGGCTTACGAGTTACCTTAGGCGCTAGCGCCGCAAACAATTCCACGTTATCGCCGGACAGCTCCACACTGCTCAAAAATTCTGGCAGAGCCGCGATCAACTCGGCACGGTTATAGCCGAAATGATCGAAGGCCCCGGCGTAGACCAGCGCATTTAGCAGGTCGGCCTTACGGTATTTGCTATCAATGCGTTGCAGGAACTGGTGCAGGTCACGATACGGGCCATGCTCATGGCGGTCCGCCAGGAGTTCACGAAGAAAGTCGCGGCGAACCCCCTTGATCGAGCTCAATCCGAAGATGATTGCCCCATCGCGGAGGTTGAAGTAGGCCGAGGACCGATTGATGTCGGGCGGTAAGATGGTCACCCCGTGGCGTTTGGCCTCGGTCAGGTACAGCTTGGTCTTAACCGGCACGTTAATCACCGAGTTCAGCAAAGCCGCGTAGAACGGTCCTGGGTAATGGGCCTTGAGGTACGCCAGCTGGAAGGCCAGCTTGCTATAGGCCACGGCATGCGAGCGGTTGAATCCATAGTTCGCAAAACGATCCATGTAGGCAAAGACCTGTTGGGCCGTCTCGGCCGCGTACCCCAGCTGCTGGGCCCCGCTGACAAACTTCTTCTGCATGGCGTCCATGGTCTGCTTCTTCTTTTTACTCATGGCCCGCCGCAACAGATCGGCCTCGCCGAGTGTGAAGCCCCCCATGGCGCTGGCTACCTGCATAACCTGTTCCTGATAGACCAGAACACCATAGGTTGGCCCCAGAATAGGCTTCAACGCATCGGCCGCGTACGTGATTGGCGCCTGACCGTCCTTGCGTTTAATAAAGGTATCAATATTTTCCATGGGTCCCGGACGGTACAGGGCGTTGACCGCTGCGACCAGTTCGAAACTATCTGGTCGCAGCTGACGGAGCACGCGCTTGATGCCGGCCGATTCAAATTGAAAGACCCCATTCGTCTCGCCCTGAGCAAAGAGCTTCAGGGTCGCGCCGTCATTCAGGTCGATCCCGTTGATGTCCAGCGACTGTCCGGTTTGTTTCTTAACCAAGGCCAAGGCGTTAGCCAAGATACTCAGATTCCGCAGGCCCAGAAAATCCATCTTCAGTAGTCCCACCGCTTCAACGGTGTCTTTGGGATACTGCGTCATAAGAAGCGACCCCGCCCCTGGCTGTAAGGGCACTAGATCGGTTAAGTTTCCTTGGCTCAACACGATTCCGGCCGCGTGCGTCGAATAATTTCGCGGGAGCCCCTCGAGCTTGCTGGCCGTCTCATACAGCAACTTGTTTACCGTGCTATCGGCGACGAGATTCCGTAGCTTCTGGGACTGCTGGTAAGCTTCAGCCAGCGTGATGTGCAGCTGGTTGGGAATCGCCGCACTCCAATCGCTCATCTGGTAGGGCGCCATCCCCAGGACCCGGCCGACGTCGCGTAACGCCGCCTTGGCCGCCAACGTCCCAAAGGTAATGATCTGGGCGACCCGGGCGTGACCGTACTTGTCGTGGACGTATTCCAGCACCTGCTCACGCTTGTCGTCCGGAATATCTAAATCGATATCGGGCATCTGAGCCCGCTCCTCGTTCAAGAACCGTTCAAATAAGAGATTGTACGCCAACGGATCAACCTCCGTGATGGCCAGAACGTAGGCCACCAGTGAACCGGCGGCCGAGCCCCGGCCCGGTCCCGTCTGAATGTGGGCGCGGTGCGCGAAGTTCATCACGTCCCAGACAATCAGGAAGTAGTCGTCAAACCCCATCCGGTGAATGACCCCTAATTCGCGTTCTAAGCGCTGCTGATAGGGTTGACTGTCCACGATACCATTGGCCGTTAACCGTTGCTGGAGCCCTGTTACACATAGCTGGTGGAGGTACGCCTGGGACCCCTGCTGATTGGGCGTGGGAAATTGCGGCAGTTGGGGCTGTTGAAATTTTAGGGTCACATCGCAAGCCGCGGCTACCGTTTCAGTAGTCGTCACGGCCGCCGTTAAGCCAGCGTTAGCGAAACGTTCTGCCTGTTCCGCAGCCGGCCGCAACCAGTGCGTACCCAGCGTCTTCTGAGCGGCAGGGAGGTCGTCAATCACCGCCCCGGCATCGATCGCCCGTAGCACGGTCACGGCAAAGTGGTCCTCGCGGTTGAGGTATTCAACCGGGGCGATACCCACCAGTGGCACCTGCGTGGCGACTTGAAGCTGTTGCAATTGCTGCCGCGTCGTTTCCGGCAGGTCGGGACTGATGCCCACGGCCACCCGTTGCGGCAACCACTGCTGGAGTTGTTGCACCACCCGTGTGGCCGCAACGGCGTCTTCAATCGCGAGCAACTGATGAATCTCGCTATCCAGCGGGGCAATCACGTTTAGATGGGTCAAGTTTGCCGTTTGCTGGCGCAGATCGACGGGCTCTCCCGCCACCTGATAGGTCGTGGACAACTGCATGAGCTGTTGATAGCCAGTAAAATCGCGCGCCAAAAAGATGAGGTCGGTCGGTTGAGTCGCATCCCCCATTGCCTGAACCGTCAGCGTTAGTCCCAAGATGGGCTTAATTCCCGCCGCTTGACAGGCGTTATAGAAGGCCACCACACCGTACATGACGTTCTTATCTGTCAGGGCCAGTGCGGTGTACCCGCGATCCTTAGCCGTCTGTACCAGCTCGGGTATCCGATTGGTACTCTGCAACAGGCTATAGGTGCTCATGACCTGTAATGGGACAAACATCCTGTCCCCTCCTTTCGTGATGATTAATTATCGCTATTATACCAGAAAATTGGGTAAAAACCGCGTTGGCGAACAACTGTTTGCTTGGCAATTTTCACGGCTCCCAGTAAGCTGACTTCTAGGGGGCACCTGACTGCTAACTCTAGCCTAGTTGTGGGCGGTGCTAATCGTGACACTATCCCTGCTTAACCCGGCTCACCGCCCCCATAGAAATTGAATCAGCACGCGATCGACCTGCGGATTCTCATGTAGCTTACTGTGGCGTGCCAATTTACCGGTGAATTTATGCACCCGATACGACTTGGCCCGCGGCGTGACCAAGTACTTGAGGGCCAAGCTGGAGACGTTGGGTACGGTACCGTCCGTGTGATGGCCGATGTCGCCATACAGGTTGAGCACCCGAACTTGGTCCTTCGGCAGCACACGTCGTAACCGCGTCATGTCTCGGTAGGTGGCGTTCATGTGATTGGGTTTACCCGCCGCGTTGAGCTTCAGGTCGGCCGGCTGTTTGATGGCCGCGGGCACATCGCGGAAATTTAGTCCCGCAAAGTGGCCGGCAATGTCGACTTGCTTACGTAGTTTGGGTAGCTGCCGATGGCCACCATTTGCCAAAGAATAGTAGACCAGCGAAATATTCCCGAGAGAATGGCCAACCATATTGATTGACTTCACGTGATACTGCGCTTGTAAGGCGCGAACCACGTGCGTTGCCCACACCCCGTGCTGCCGGTAATTAAGTTGCCGGTTATCCGCGTAATTAACTTCCACAATGGGGTTGACGGCTCCCGGCTTAATTCGTCCTACCAAGCGAACTTGCCCGTGACGATCGACCATGGCACGAATAATGGTGTTGGTGACCCCAGCCTTCTTCGCCGCTTGGGCCATGTGGGTCTCGGCCCGGTAGCTACTCCCACCGCCGTGAAAAAATAGTGTGGGGGTCGGCGACTGAACGTACTTGTCGGTGGCCAACCGGTGCGCACAACCACTCAGTAATCCCGTAATGACCAACACCCCAATTAAAATAAAACTTGATTTCAACCGCATTTTTCATCCTCCTCTGTCGACGCTGACTTGATAATACCAGCTTAGAGTAGGTTGAAGGCAAGTAAAACCGTTGGCGATGTCTCAAATGCGGTTGCTCATATCGTCGTAACGCTGGCCACTAGAAAAACTGCCTGCCAAAATTTAGGCAGACAGTCGTTGTTAATCAGATAAATTTTACGATCAGCGGATGCTTGGTGACAAGTGAGCTTTATGCACGCGTCACGACTAAATTTTCACGCTCATGACACCCTTCCAGCTCTCTTCACATCTGGTCTCAAACCGCAACTGGCGCTTTCTTACAATTCTTTATGTCAGCAGTGGTTCAACTTTCACCTCAACATTTTTATAAAATCCATCATCAGCCCGACGACTTTAATCCTCCGGCGTCTGAACCGTCTTCACCTGTAGCGCGTGTGTGAAGATTAACTGGTCATCGGCCACGTCGATCGTGATCAGACTGTTAACGGGGATGTCACCGGCAATCAGTTGCCGCGCCAGAGGCGTTTCCACGTGGGTCGTAATGAATCGTTGCAGCGGTCGCGCACCATAAGCCGGCAGGTACCCCTTCTGAGCAATCCAAGCTTGAGCGGCCGGTGTAATCGTCAGGTCAAGCTGTTGCTCGTGGAGGCGTTTGGCCAGATGCCCCACCAGTTTCACCACAATCTGCTGAACGTCGGCTAACGTCAGGGGCGTAAACATGATGGTCTCGTCGATCCGGTTCAAGAATTCCGGCCGGAAGTGGGCTTGCAGGAGCTTTGCCACCTGTTCTTGCGCGCTCGGCGCGATGTGACCCTGATCGTCCGTCCCCTGTAAGAGCAGTTCCGAGCCCAAGTTAGACGTCATGATGAGGATCGTATTCTTGAAGTCCACGGTCCGTCCCTGACTATCCGTCAGCCGGCCATCGTCTAAGACCTGCAAGAGGAGGTTAAAGACGTCCGGATGAGCCTTCTCCACTTCATCGAAGAGCACGATGGTGTACGGATTACGCCGTACGGCTTCGGTCAGCTGACCGCCTTCCTCGTAGCCCACGTAGCCGGGTGCCGCCCCGACTAACCGCGAAACGGATTCCTTTTCCATGTACTCACTCATATCGATCCGTACCATGTGGTCCTCGCTATCAAACAGATTCTCGGCCAAAGCCTTAGCCAACTCGGTCTTCCCGACCCCGGTCGGCCCCAGAAACAGGAAGGACCCCAATGGCTTCGTCGGATCTTGCAGGCCCGCTCTGGACCGGAGGACGGCATCGGCCACGGCTGAAACGGCCTGGTCTTGGCCAACCACGCGATCGTGCAGACGATCCGCCAGCTTCAGTAGCTTTTCGCGTTCGCCCTGAACCAACTTGGTCACCGGAATCCCGGTCATGCGGCTCACAACGTTGGCAATTTCATTTTCCGTAACGGATTCGGAGACCAACCAGTCCTGTTGCTGATCTTGCTTTTCCAAATCAGCGAGTTCCCGTTCCAACCGGGGGATGGTCCCATGCTGAAGCTCGGCGGCCTTGTTCAGATCGTACTGGGATTCGGCATTCTCCAGGTCGCGCTTGGCCCGATCCAACTCGGTCTTCTTGGCCCCGACACTCTTGATAGCCGTCTTTTCTTGGTTCCACCGGGCACTCAGCTTATCGACCTTTTCCTTGGTATTGGCGAGTTCCTTGGTCAGTTCCTTGAGGCGGGCCTGCGAAGCCTCGTCCGTTTCCTGCTTCAAAGCTGTCTGTTCCACCTGCATCCGCATCATTTGTCGCCGGGCCTGATCCAGTTCGGTCGGCGCGGAGTTCATTTCCACCCGAATCGACGCCGAGGCCTCATCGACGAGATCAATGGCCTTATCTGGTAGGAAACGGTCGGTCAAATAACGGTCGGACAGTTTGGCCGCCGCAATCAGAGCGTTGTCGTGAATCTTAACGCCGTGGTGGATTTCAAAGCGTTCGCGTAAGCCCCGTAGAATCGTCACGGTGTCCTCGACGCTCGGCTCATTGACGACCACCCGTTGGAAGCGCCGGGCTAGGGCCTTGTCCTGTTCCAAATACTTGCGGTACTCGTCCAATGTGGTGGCCCCAATCAAGTGGAGTTCGCCTCTGGCCAACATTGGTTTCAGGAGATTCCCGGCGTCCATGCTACCTTCACTCTTGCCGGCACCGACAATGTTGTGAATTTCATCAATGAACATGATAATCTGCCCATTACTCTTGGTGACTTCCTTCAGGACGGCCTTGAGTCGTTCCTCGAATTCCCCGCGGTACTTGGCCCCGGCGATGAGTGACCCCATGTCTAAGGAGAAGATGGTCTTATTCTTTAAATTATCGGGAACATCCCCGCGGACGATACGTTGGGCCAGGCCTTCCACAATGGCGGTCTTCCCAACCCCAGCTTCCCCGATCAGCACGGGGTTGTTCTTGGTCTTTCGCGAGAGAATCCGAATAACGGAGAGAATCTCCTCGTCCCGACCAATGATCGGATCAATCTTGCCACTGCGCATGGCCTTTACCAGGTCGATGCCGTACTTTTCGAGGGCCTTGTACTGGTCCTCCTGATTCTTTGACGTGACCCGTTCGCCACTGCGCAACTTTTCGACGGCATTACGCACCATCTGTTCCGTGATGCCCTGCTGCTTCAAGTAGTCCGTGAGGCTTTCCCCCGACAGCTGCATCAGCGCAATCATCACCGTGTCGATGGCTAAGAAGTCATCGTGGTACTTATCCTTGATGGCGTCGGCCTTCTGGAGCAGATCCGTCAGGTTGCGGGAAAATTCTTGCCCATACTGTACACCGCTACCGGAGACCGTACTGATACTGTCCAATTCCCGGTCGAGTTCCCCGTCCATGGCCGTGATGTCCACGCCGGCATCGGCCAGAATCTCACGCCCCAGTTCACCCGGTTGAATCAGGTATTTAAAGAGGTGGGCGACCGTCACGGCCTGATGTTTGCGGGTCATGGCAATCCGTTGCGCCTCGCCTAACGCTGCCGTTAGGGCTTCCGTCATATTTTCTGGATTCATCGTGAGTCCTCCTTGATTAATTATTTATTTGTTAGCATGCTTTCTTCATCACAACAGCGACCCCGTGTCATCCAAAATTCAAGGGTCAAAAAAGAGGCAACCCTTAGGTTAACCTCCATTTTTCATTCATATTCTAACTGATTTTAGCCAAAATTCAAAATAATTTGACCAATTTTGACTAATTAATTTAAGCCTGTTGTTCGGCGAGTTCCGCAATCTTAATCACAACGTCGGTTGCCTGTTCCATGGTTTGTTCGGAAACGTATTCGAACCGACCGTGCATGTTTTCCCCACCGGCAAACAAGTTCGGCGTTGGCAGGCCGAGGTAGGAAATCTTGGAACCGTCAGTCCCCCCACGAACTGGGAAGATCAGGGGCTTGATGTTCAAGTCTTCGAGGGCTTCCTTGGCCAAGTCGACGACCGTCATGTCCTTTTCGATGACTTCACGCATGTTGTAGTACTGGTCCTTGATGGTGACCTTGACGCGATCGCTACCGTAGTCCTTGTTCAATTGATCGGCCACGCCTTGGAAGAGCTTCTTGCGGTCTTCAAAGATTTGGCGGTCGTGATCCCGGATGATGTAGCTCAGATGAGCGCTGTCCACGGTCCCGTTCATGCTGTACAGGTGGAAGAAGCCTTCGCGCCCTTCGGTATGTTCTGGGCGATCATGCGCTGGCAAAGCCGCGTGGAAGTCCATGGCCACTTGCGAGGCATTGACCATGACATCCTTGGCTTCAGCCGGGTGCACGTTGGTCCCGGTGATTTCGACCTGTGCGTCGGCGGCGTTAAAGGTTTCGTATTCCAATTGACCCAGTGGACCCCCATCGACCGTGTAGGCGATATCGGCGCCGAAGTCCTTGACGTCGAAATGGTCAGCGCCGGTCCCGATTTCTTCATCGGGTCCCAAGCCAATTTCAATTTCACCGTGCTTGATTTCGGGATGCGCCAGCAAGTATTCGGCAGCGGCCATGATTTCGGCCACCCCAGACTTGTCGTCGGCCCCCAACAAGGTACGCCCATCCGTGGTAATTAGGGTGTGGCCCTTGTAGTTCTTCAGGTTCGGGAAGACGGCTGGATCCAGCGTATACTTGCCGGCGTCGTCGAGCTTGATGACGGACTTGCCATCGTAGTTTTCCACGAACTGTGGGTTGATGTTTTCACTGTTAAAGTCGGCCGTATCAAAGTGAGAGATGAACCCAATCTTCTTGACCTTTTTATCGGTGTTGGCTGGTAAGGTGGCGTAGACGTAGGCACATTGTGAATTAATATGTACGTTGGTCAAGCCGATTTCCTTCAAATCTTGCACCAAGCCTTCGGCGAACTTGGTCAGCTCAGGGGTGGACGGAATCGTCCCAGAGTTAGGGTTAGAACGCGTATTGATCTTGACGTACTTCAAGAACCGGGGAATCAGGTTTTCATACTTTGCCAAAATAAATCACTCCTCAATTGAATTAACTTACATTTTCAGTGTACCCGTTTTCACGGCTAAATAAAAGTGAACGGGTCGGTATTTAATTGCGAGGCTACCACGGTGATGGGCCAGTTGTTTTCGGTCGCCCACTGGGTAAAGAGCGCTTGCAGATGCGGCTTACAAATGCTTTCGATGTGGTGACCGGGATCGACCACGTTCAAGCCCGCCGCAATCATGTCGTGGCCGGGATGATAGGAAATATCCCCGGTCACGTAGACGTCGGCGCCCTTTGCTAACGCCGTCTGGTAGAACGGCCCTCCGCTACCACCGAGAACGGCTACTCGCCGCACCGGCGCATCCGGCGTGTGACTAATGAGACGTAGACCAGAGACGTTGAAGATGCGCTTGCAGTCCTCGGCAAATTGGCGCACCGTGGTCGGCTGAGCCAACGTCCCAATCCGCCCCATCGTGATCTCAGGTGTGGCCGTGACCCCATTGCTGGGTACCAGGCCCGCGACATCGTGAAGGCCGAGTGCCGCCGCCAACCAATCATTCATGCCATTGGGGGCACTGTCCAGATTGGTATGGGCGCCGTAGACCGTGATGTGATGCTGGAGTAAGGTCGCGTACATCTTATTCTGCGGTACAGCCAGGTCCAGGTTCTTAGCGGGATGAAACATCATGGGATGGTGGGCAAAGATAAAGTCGGCCCCGATCGCAATGGCCTCGTCCACAACTTCGGGCCGGACATCTAGGGTCACCATGACCTTGTGCACCTCGGCATCCAGATCGCCCAACTGCAGGCCCACCGGATCGCCGGGTTCCGCCCACGTCTTCGGAGCAAACTGTTCAAATCGATCGACTAACTCACGCACCAACACGTTGCAAGACCTCCTCAATCTCTTTGATTTCCGTTTCTAACGCCGCGACTTTCTCCGCCGGTACGGCCTTAGCCGACTTCACCTGTGCCAAGACCTGCTGGGTGCGGGCCAATTCACGCTGCCATTTGGCGATAAAGATGGCGTTGTGTTCGGCCAACAGATACGGGCCAAAACGAAGTTGTTCCGCCGTATATTGTTCGGGTTGGGCGGCTTTATCGGCCACCAGAATCTCGTAGTCGTGGCCGTCCTCCGTCACAATCTGTTCGGTCACCAGCTGGAAGCCGTGAGTCATCAAGAATTGACGCACGTTGCGTTCCCCCACGTTAGGTTGAAGGACCAACCGTTTGACGCCCGCTAACCGCCGGAAGTCCTGCGTCAGGATCTGGGCAATCAGTGTGCCCCCCATCCCGGCGATTACCACCGTGTCAATGTGGTCGCTGGCCTTGATCGCCTGTAGGCCATTGGCCAGGCGCGCCGTAATCCGGTCGCTGAGGCCCTCTCTTTCAATTTCATGTTGCGCATTTTCAAATGGGCCCTTGACGACCTCGCCGGCCACGCCGCCGACAATCTTGCCGCGCTTTGCCAGGTTGACCGGCAAATACGCGTGATCGGTGCCAATGTCCGCCAAACGGCTACCCGCGGGGACGTATTCGGCAACGGTGGCTAACCGAACCGATAAATGGTCTGCATCCATTCACACATCTTCCTTTCCAATTTTTTCATTAGTCTAAGTATAAGCTAGTCCGCGCTGCTTGAATAGCGGGAAATGATCCGCGACTCAAAATTAGTGGCTTTCGGCAATGTGGTGACCGTCTTACCGGTGACCAGTGGCATCAGTCTCACCTCAAAATCTTTCACTCGTCATCCCAGATAGTTTCAGCGTGCTGGCACCGTCGACCAGGACTAGAATCGTATTTTCAAATTCACAAACTCAAAATAATTCCCCAAATCGTGCAACAAAATTGCCAAAATTTACATTAGTAATAAATAGAGGGTACCGAAAAAGTCCGCTCCACCAGCAGGCAGAACGGACTTTCTCTTCATATCAGAACTAATGTTGATTAACGGTTACGACGCGTCGACTTTTCTTCGCGTTCTTCGTCCGCTTCGTTCTGGGCCCGTGCCATCTTAGAGTATGGATACGGGTAGGTAATCTTCATGACGGCTGGCATCACGATTGGTAGCAGGATGACTAACAGGATAATCCCAATAATCACGGCTAACGCAATCTGAATCAGCGTCATAACCCCGGAAGGAATCAGTGCGGCGAACGTCCCACTCAGGATAACCCCGGCGGACAATACGACCGTCCCAATAACCGTAGCGGCGCGCAGCATCTTTTCGCTGGTAGCGCCCGGTTCGTGGAGAAATTCTCGGTACTTCCGCATCAGGAAGATCGAGTAGTCCACCCCTAGCGAAATCAGCATGACGAACGTGAAGAACGGCGTGTTCCACGTCAGCATGTCCGTACCCAACAGCGGATCGACCAACCAGTGCACGATGGTCAAGGCGCCGGAGTAAGCGACGACCAAGATCCCTTCGATCACAATTGGTTGAACCAGCGAGCGGGTCACAATCATCAACGCGATGAAGATCCCGGCTAACATGATGATGACCGTCCGCGTAAAGTCACTGGAGGCCATATCGTTGATGTCGTTGGTCTGTGACGTGTTGCCGCCAAAGGCCACTTCGGCATTCTTCAGGCTGGTCCCGGCCAGTGCCCCGTTAACGACCTTTTCCAACTTCGGCAAACGCGCCATCGCGGCCGCCGAGCTGGGATCATCGTTTAAGACGACGGTCAGCTTGGTAATCTTACGATCGGGTGACATGTAGGTCGTCAGTGCCGGCTTAAACGAACTGCCATGCAACTGTTTGCTTGGAATGTAGAACGTTTCGGAAGCTGCCGACTTTTGCAGGCCCTTTAGGTAGCTGTTGGCCGTCCCGACCCCGGTAGAGACTTGCGTCAATCCGGTCGTGGCCGACGTTAAGCCCTTGCGCAAGGCCGTTAGCTGCTTACTCATTGCGGCCATTTTTTCGGCCATGGTCTGGTTCCCCGCAGCGACTTGGTTCGCACCGGAGACCAGCGTCGGCATCTTACCGTTAATAGTAAACATGGCACCGGACAGCTGGCTCGTGGCACTCGCCAATTGACTGGATTGGGCACTCGCCGTCTGTAAGGCGGTTGCCGCACCCGGCAAGACCACATTCGACTTCTGGGCCAAGGTCGCCACGGCACTCTGGAGTTGACTAGTGGACCCTTGGAGTGCTTGGAGTTGACTGGCTACGGTCTGATCGGCCGCACCAATCGCTGAGGCGTCACTGCCGATTTGTTTCAGCGACGTGCTTAACGTGGATTGCAAGGCACTTTGCGCCGCGCTCTGCTTCTGCAGGATGCCGGCCAAAACCGTCTTCTGAGCGGCCGACAACGGTACCCCTTGTTGACTAAAGGCTGCGGCCACCGTGCTGGCACTCATGCTTGGCAGGTTCTGGGTGGCACTCTGCACCTTCGCCAGCTGCGAGGCGATGTCTTGCGTACTGTTCTTGATGGTCGTTAGCGACGCGGTCACGCCGCTAGTGCTAGTAGAACTATTCGACACCTGTGCGTTCAACTGCTGAATGGCCGCGTTCAGTTGCGGCAGTGCCGTTTCCAATTGGGCTAGCTGGGCCGCTTGTTTACCCCCAGAGGCGGAAGAAACCTGACTGTTCAGCGAGTTCACGCCAGTAGAGACTTGGGAAATGGCACTCTGCAGCTGTTGCGTCCCGGTGCTGACTTGCTTAGCGCCGGTCGCCAGTTTGTTGGCATCCTTGACGGCCCCACTGACGTTTTGCTTGCTCAGGGAGCTGTTAGCCGACTTTAAGCCCTTGTTGACCGTATTAACCCCTTTTTGAGCCTTGGCCAATCCGGTCGTCACGGTGCTCATTTGATTCCGGACGTACAGCTTCTTGATGGCCTTCCCACCCGGTTGGGTCACGGAAGCCACCGTCTTAACGCCCTCGGATTGTTGAAGCTGTTTGGTTAACCGGTCCACAATCAGTAGCGTCTTTTCATTATCCATCTTGTGTTTACTTTGAATATAAATGGTCGTTGGTTCAGCCGTCCCCTTGGAGAAGTGTTGCTGAACGACCTTGAATCCTTGCTTAGCCGGCACATTGTCGCCAATTTCGACTAAGTTATCGTAGTCCAGCGTCCCGTGAGACGTCAGGGCCAGTGGGATAAAGACAATCCCGGTCACGATCAGCGTGATGACCGGCCGAATCATGGCGTGCTTGGCCATGCCGTGCCAGAGACGACTATCGCCTTCACCCTGGAACTTTTTGATCGGCCAGAACATGTAGGGACCACAGATGGCCATGAAGAATGGGTTCAACGTCAGGAGAACGGCCAATAAGACCACGACGCCCACGGCAATGCCGACCGCTGAACGGTACAGTGAGAAGTTAGCAAAACCCAGCACACTCATCCCAATGAGGACGGATAAGCCGGAATACAGAACCGTTCGGCCACCGACCTTAGTCGCTTCCTTGGTTGCCGTGTACCTGTCTTTGCCGCTCGCCAGTCGCTCACGGAACTCGTTATACAGGAGGATGTTGTAGTCCGTCCCAATCCCGAAGAGCACGATGACGATGAAGACTTCCGTAAAGTTAGAGAACGGGAAGTTGAAGCGGTTGACCAAGTTGGCCACCACGGAAATCGAGGTGATGACGGACACCGCCACCGTCAGTAATGAGAATAACGGCGTAATCGGTGAACGGAAGACCAACCAGAGCACTAAGAAGATGAAGATAGCGGCAATGATTTCGGTCTTTTGGACCCCGGCCTGCGTGGCGTCGGAGAAGTCTTGGTTCAAGACATCCGCCCCGGTCACATAAGTCTTGACGCCGCTGGTCTTGGCCAACTTGGTAATCTGATCTCGAATCTTCGTCACCGAATGGCTAGAAGACTTATGGACGTTTAGCTGAAGTAACTGGGTACTCTTGTCCTTGGAGATCAGTTGGGAAGCGGCCGTAGAACTGTCGCTAGCCGCGGTCACCGAGCGAATCTCATACTGGTCTTCGTGATTCTTGATACGGGTAATGGTGCGATCAATCTGGTCATTCTGCGAGCTGGTCAGCTTCGCATTACCATTACTAAAGACCACCACAACCGCCGTGGTGCCCCGTTGCGAGCGGCCCCACTTGTCTTGCATGGTCGTTGCTCGGGTACTTTGGTAGCTACTGGGAACGGTAATCTGTCCCTTGTCCGCCACCAATTTACTCATGTTGGGAATCGTAACGATAGCCAGGATCACAATCACTAGCCAACCAATCACGTTCCAGATGTAATGCTTATTCATCCAACGCACAGTGAAACCTCCTTGACAATTTTGTTTTTTTTCGAATGGACCATTCAGACTTGCACTGGCCGCATCCGCTCTATTCTGTTGGTTAACGCGTCAACCACTTGGTCCAATCCAGTTGGAGGCATTGGTCTCCCGTGGTCGGCAACACGTCGCCAATCGATAATGTTGCCAGTTCCTGTCGGAATCGATCTTCGGCCTGAGCGAAGACGCTCAAGACGTTAGCGACCGGTCGCGTATCTTTGAAATCTTTCAAGTGGTACGTTTCCATGAAAGCATCCTTGTGTTCCAGGCCAAAAACCTTGGAAACCACCCCTGTGCTGTGCACAAAGGCCGTGGTGCCCTCGATGGCGTTGAAAACATCCAATAGGGTGATTTTCACGGGATCCTTAGTCAACACGATGCCACCATCGCGCCCGGAGACGGTCTTCACGATCCCGCCAGCGGCTAATTTTTGAACAATTTTCTTTAAATAACTCGTCGAAATATCCAAACGCTCTGCCACTAATCGACTATGTAGCGGAACTTTTCGGTCCTGAATGCCGAGCAAAGCCACGATGCACAGGGCCTGTTCTAAACTGGGTTTTGCCCTCACGATAGGTCTCCTTTCCCTTGCCTCTCTTAATTTTTAAACGAGATACATTATATCCCCTTTAGAGATTTTTTCAAGACTTTTGACGCAATAAATCAACCCATTGGCAATATATTTTTAGTGTAAACGGTTTCAAATTACCGTTATCACTATACTATAAATGACGAATGACAAAAACTATATTGACTCGGCCATTTCAACTTTCGCTCCCCCCAACATCCTACTAAGGCCACTTGGCACCAACTCGCCGGGCATGGATTTAATTTCTCAGGTTTTGCGGCTATATTTTCAATTACTTTCATAAAGTTATGTCAAAATGTAAATCAATAATTTATAAACGACCAACCCACAAAAAAAGGTCCTCAGCCACTGCCATTACCTGACAGTGGTCGAGGACCTTTCCATAAAGTGTTCTTTAATTATTCCAAGAAATCCTTCAACTGCTTACTCCGTGATGGGTGGCGCAGCTTCCGTAAGGCCTTGGCTTCGATCTGACGAATCCGTTCACGGGTTACCCCAAAGACCTTCCCGACTTCTTCCAAAGTCCGGGTCCGACCATCGTCCAAACCAAACCGCAACCGCAGCACGTTTTCTTCCCGGTCAGTCAGCGTGTCCAAGACACTTTCCAACTGTTCCTTCAGTAATTCGTAAGCGGCATGGTCGGCAGGACTCGTGGCGTCTTGGTCTTCGATGAAGTCACCCAAGTGAGAATCGTCCTCTTCACCAATTGGCGTTTCCAACGAAACAGGTTCTTGGGCAATCTTCAAGATTTCGCGAACCTTTTCCGTTGGCATGTCCATTTCGGCCCCAATTTCTTCGGGCGTTGGTTCCCGCCCTAAGTCTTGGAGCAGTTGGCGTTGAATCCGAATTAACTTGTTGATGGTTTCGACCATGTGCACGGGAATCCGAATGGTCCGTGCTTGGTCCGCAATCGCCCGCGTAATCGCCTGACGAATCCACCAAGTTGCGTACGTAGAGAACTTGAACCCCTTCCGGTAGTCGAACTTCTCGACGGCCTTCATCAGCCCCATGTTCCCTTCTTGGATCAGGTCTAGGAATTGCATCCCCCGACCCACGTAACGCTTGGCAATGGAAACCACCAACCGCAAGTTGGCTTCAGCCAGCTCTTGCTTGGCTTCTTCTTCGCCGTTTTCAATCCGTAAGGCTAAGGCGACTTCTTCATCGGCGGTTAACAGGTTAACCCGACCAATTTCCTTCAGGTACATCCGCACAGGGTCATTGATCTTAACCCCGGTGGTCGTGCCGGCGTCCTTTAATTCCTTCTTCGAAACGGCCTTTTGGGCTTTAACGGCCCGTGGGTCTGGCTCACCCTTAGCATCAACCACACTGATCCCAGCATCGGAAATCGTTTCAAGCAACTTATCCATCTGCTTAGCATCCAGCGTGTAAGGTGTTGCGACCTTGTCAGCCAGGTCATCGTAGGTGATGCTCCCAGCCTTTTTCGTATTCTTAATTAAAGCGCGCACCGTTTTGTTGTATGCCTTTTGATCAAACATTGGCTGATCCGTGGTCTTTTTTGCCATTAAAATACCCCCTAGATTAAACTTGCTTGTTCGCCTGCCGCTGGCGTTCCAATTGAACGATCTCAACGACGAGTTGCCGCTGGCGGTCGGCATCGCCTAGCCGTGAAGCCTCCGTCAGCTGATTCTTCTTCTGACGCAATTGCTCCTCGACCGGCGCTTCATCCATAATGACCGCTAAATAGTCATCGATCTCCCGCGGGGTTGCCGCCGCGGACATCGTTGTTGTGGTCTCCAAATCAATCACCAGCTGTTGCAGGCGGTCTTCTTGAATGAAGTCCGTAAACTGCGCGGTCTGATACACTTGATGGGTTTGAAAATAACCTTGGGCCAAGGTGTAAATAATCTGATAATCGTCGTGCACAAAGCTGAAATCGGCAATGCCGGTCAGCTTAGCCCACACATTGCGATCGTGCAAGCACCGATAGAGCAGGCTACGTTCCGCGCGCTCTAAGCGCGTTAACGGCCGTCGCTGTTGATACACGGTAACTGGTGACTCGTTGGCCGGTGCGGGCGGCGGTGTCGTGGGTCGTTGACGCTCTTGCTGGGCAGCGGAATCCCGCTGAACCTGCTTGAGTTGCGCCGTTAGCGCCGCCTTGTCAATCTGAAATTCGCTGGCGAGTTGGCCGAGATACATATCCAACTCAACGGGTTCGTTGACCTGCGCTAATAGCGGTAAGACTTGATTGACGTAGGCCAACCGCTCGCTATCCGTGTCCAGCGCCCGGTTACGACGCAAGAAGCGTAGTTGAAACCGTAAGGGCGGTTCCTTGGCCGATTCCAACATTTGCCGAAACACCTCGTCACCGTGAGCCTTGCGATACTCATCGGGGTCTTGCCCCTCGGGAAGCTGAATCACGTTGAGCTGCAGGTGACTGTGCGCCCCCAACAATCGCAGGGCACGGTCAATCGCCCGCTGACCGGGTTCATCACCATCATAACAGACATTGAGTTTATCCGTCGTCCGCTCGATCGCATAAATTTGCTCGGTCGTCAGGCTAGTTCCCATGGACGCAATACCATTCTTAACGCCCGCCTGGGTCGCCGAGATGACATCCATGTACCCCTCGAATAGCGTCACCTCACCGGCTTGCCGAATCGCTGGCCGAGCCAGGTCAAAGTTAAACAACAGCTTACTTTTATTAAATAATGTGGTTTCAGGGCTGTTTAAATACTTTGGCTGGTCATCAGCCTTGTGCAGAAGCCGCCCGGAAAAGGCCGCCACGTGCCCGCTAGCGTTGCGTAACGGAAACATTACCCGTTCGGTGAATCGATCGCGGAGATTGCCCTGCGCGTCTTCGATGAACAGACCCGACTGCCGTAAGAGTTGGTAGTCACTCTGCCGCTGTTCAAAGAACGGTTTTAACAAGCGCTGCCCCGGCGCGAAGCCCAACTGATAGGTCTCGATGGTCTCATCAGTTAGCCCCCGGTCGTGGAGATAATCCAACGCCGGCTGCCCCATCTCGGTATTCACCAGGATGTGGTGGTACAGCTTGGCCGCCTGTTCGTGCAGATCCAGAAGCTGGCCCGTCTTCGAGTCAACCGCTGGTCCCGCCGCGTCCTGCCGGTACTCGCTGTCCAGATCGACGTGGCTAAAGTCTGCCACCTTAACGACCGCTTCGGGAAACGTCACGTGCTCCAGCTCCATCAGGAACTTGAAGACGTTGCCGCCCCGTCCACAGCTAAAACAATGGAAGATCTGCTTATCTTCCGAAACGGAAAACGAGGGCGTCCGCTCCTCATGAAACGGACAGAGACCAAATAAATTTTTACCGGATTTCTTCAGTTGCACGTACTGGCCGACAACGTCCGCAATGTTTGTGGCCGTCCGAACCGTCTCAATCACGTCTTCGGGTATCTTCGCCAACCAATCACTCCCTTACGTGTTCCCGTTTGCCCACCATAGCCTTGAAAAGTCGCACCCCGGAAACCCGAAAAGTGCGACTTTTTAATTAGAATTCGTGCGCAAAAATACACTATACATGATACCACCTATGGGGGCATTGTCAACTTTTAAGGTTTAAGCTAATACCTTGTCTATTATAGCAAATTTACACGACTTTAGGGTAATCGCCGCTTGTTTGCTGGTTGACGCCCGAATGACGGGCATTTTGGCAGAAGCCATCGTTGATTCACCGACTCTGCGGCCTAAAATTCTCAGCAAGGCCGGTCCTATTGCCCGCAGTCATGGCCGTAAACAAAAAGCCAGCCCCATTCAGAGCTGACTTCTTGTTTGTGATTGACTCGCGTTATTTCACGATTAATTGGTCCAAGTCACCCAGCCCCAATGCGAGGTTGGCTAACTTGCTGAGTTCGGTCAGACGGTTGTTCCGGACGGCATCGTCCTTGGCCATGACCATCGTGGCTTCGAAGTAGGCCGCGATCGTTGGTTGGATGCCAGCCAGCGCCGTGTACAGGTCGTTTAAGCCCTTGTCAGCAGCGGTGGCAACCTTGGCAATGCCTTGGTCTAATGCGCCTTCACTGTCATTTTCAAACAGTTGGGCATCGACCGTCGCCGTTGCCAATTCGGCCGGCGCCTTCTGGGCCAACCGAATAACCCGCGTCAGGGATTCGATGACGGCCTTGAAGTTGGCGTCGTCAGCGTGACTCGCCAAGATATCGGCAGCGGTGAAGATCCGCAGAACATCGCTGCTGGTCCCGTTGGTCACGGCGTCGATGATATCGTGACGTTGCTTAGCGGAACGCAAGATCTTCCGGATCCGGTCCTTGATGAAGTCAACGACGGCTTGAATCTGACTGGCTTGGTCCAGATCAGGTGCCACGTTAGCGGTCGTCTCGGCAGCGATAAAGTCGCTAGCCAATTCGGCAACCGGTAACGTCCAGTTCTGATCCTTGACAATCCGCACGATCCCCGTGGCCTGACGCCGCAAAGCGTAAGGGTCATTGGACCCGCTAGGAATCATCCCGGCGGCGAAGAATGTTAAGATACTGTCGAACTTGTCGGCCAGGGCCAAAACGGCGCCGGGAACGGATTCAGGCAACGCCCCATCGGCAGAGATGGGTTCGTAATGTTCGCGAATGGCTTGCGCAACGGCTGGATCTTCGCCGTTGAGTAAGGCGTACTTTTCACCCATGACCCCTTGCAGTTCGGCAAACTCACCGACCATGCCGGTAACCAGGTCGAACTTGTAGATTTCACTGGCCCGAACGGCGGCCTTGGTCTGGGCATCGTTGAGATTCAGGTGCTTAGCCAAGACGTTGACGATGGCCGTGACTCGGTTCATCTTTTCTGCCATGGTACTAATCTTGTCGTGGAAGCTAACTGACTTGAGTCGGTCGACGTAATCGGCGATCGTCTTCTTCTGGTCTTCCGTGTAGAAGAACATAGCGTCTTCTAATCGGGCAGTCAGCACCTTTTCGTTTCCGGCCACCACGTTTTGCAGATCGTGGTCGGTGCCGTTCCGCACGGAGATGAAGACTGGCAATAACTTGCCGCTGGCATCCCGGGCGTAGAAGAAACGTTGGTGATCACGCATAGAGGTAATCAACACTTCATCGGGAATCGTCAGGTACTTCTCGTCGAAGCTCCCGGCAAAGGCAGTTGGCCATTCAACCAAGTTGTTGACTTCTTCCAACAGGCCGGCATCGACATCGACCGTCCAGTCGTTATCGGCGGCCAATTGATCGATTTGTTTCTTGATTAAGGCCTTACGCTTGTCTGCATCGGCAATCACGTATTGACTGGTGAGGTTTTCCTCGTAGTCCGCGGCCGTCGCCAACTCAATTTCTTTCCCCAAGAACCGGTGACCACGCGTGGTCCGGCCGGTCTTGACGTCCAGAATCGTGAACGGAATGACTTGATCGTCTAACAAGGCAACCAACCAGCGAATTGGTCGGATGTATTGGAAATGGTGGGTGCCCCACTTCATCATGGTCGGGAAGGTCATGGCCATGATGATGTCGCGCAATCCGGCTAAGACCGTAGCGACGGGTTCACCAGCGATGAACTTGTCGACGTAAACGTATTCTGTCCCCTTAATTTCTTTAAAGGTGATATCGTCGGGGGTTAGACCTTGCCCACGCGTAAACCCAATAGCGGCCTTAGTCCAGTTGCCATCGGCGTCTTGGGCAATCTTCTTTGCCGGACCTTTAACGGATTCGCTAATGTCTTCTTGCTTGTCAGCCAAACCACTGATTAAGAGGGCTAACCGGCGTGGCGTAGAGAACGGCTTGATTTCCGCATAGTCCACGCGTTGTTCCTTCAGGTAATCCGCCGTGCGCTTGACCAGTTGCTTAATCGCTGGCGTCACCACGTGGGCGGGCATTTCTTCCAAACCAATTTCCAGTAAAAATGTGTGTGCCATTATTTGGCCTCCTCATCAGCTAATAATTGTTCACGGAGTTTCTCGTCTTTGACCAACGGGAACCCACGCTTCTTCCGTTCGGCAACGAAGGCCCGAGCCACGGACCGCGCCATGTTCCGGATGCGTGAGAGGTAGCCGGCCCGTTCGGTAACGGAGACGGCGCCACGAGCGTCCAGCAGGTTAAAGGTGTGACTGCACTTTAAGATGTAGTCGTAGGCCGGGTGAACCAAGCCGTTCGCAATCTGCTTCTTGGCTTCGGCTTCGTATTCGTCGAAGTGCCGCAGCAACATGTCCTGATCGCTTTCTTCAAAGCTATACTTGGAGTGTTCGTATTCGGGTTCCTTGAAGATATCGCCGTACTTGACGCCATCGGCCCATTCCAGATCGAAGACGGAGTTGACGTCTTGCACGTAGGAAGCCAAACGTTCCAACCCGTAAGTCACTTCAGAGGTGACGGGATCAACTTCCATCCCCCCAACGACTTGGAAGTAGGTGAACTGGGTGATTTCCATCCCATCTAGCCAAACTTCCCAACCAACACCGGCACAACCCATGGATGGGTTCTCCCAGTTATCTTCCACGAACCGAATATCATGTTCCAACGGGTCGATGCCCAATTCCCGTAGACTGTTCAGGTAAAGTTCCTGAATGTTGTCGGGTGATGGCTTCATAATGACTTGGAATTGGTGGTGTTGGTACAACCGGTTAGGGTTCTCCCCGTAACGACCATCGGCTGGCCGGCGGGAAGGTTCAACGTAAGCGGCGTTCCAAGGTTCTGGACCAATTGCCCGTAAGAACGTGTAGGGACTCATGGTACCGGCCCCTTTTTCAGTATCGTAAGCTTGCATCAGCATACAGCCTTGTGCAGACCAATACTGTTGTAACTTTAAAATGATTGCTTGCATGGACAGTTTTTCTGTCATGGGTGCAGTTCCTCCTTGTATGGTTGCCAGGCGACAAAGTGCCAGCTGGTTGACCGATTAAAACAAATAAGCGCGCAAAAAAATCCCTACGAGAATTCACCGAGGCAAATTCACGTAGGGACGAATTTTTATTTTCGCGGTTCCACCCTACTTCTAGTCAGCGACTAGCAGCTTACTTGGAAACGACTCCGAATGTGCCAACTCACACCGCCCTGGATTCGGCTTTCACTCTCCCGAACTCGCTAAACCAGTGACACCGTGACTCTCATTCATCATAATCGACTTATTTAACTGTGTTTTATGATAGCTGTCTGGGGCGGGGTTGTCAATGGGATTTAGACAGATTAACAGCGGAGCGTGCTAACGAACTGACTGATTACTCCATATAATCATATCGATTTTCTTACGTTGGCCACATTTTCAAGAAAACTTACGGCCTCTTTGCTGGCACTATTTTACCGGTACTTACTAGCAACAACCAGTATAGAACTCGTAAGCCCACACGTCTCTGGACTTGGCCATCGAACAGTCGGTTCAGCGTAGCAGCCAGACCCGGATTACCGGAATACGTTGCGGTTGCCTTTGTGAAGGGAATGCAGAGCACATCATCAGAATGCTGCGCCTCCTTCCTGAGCTCTATAGATATTTGTTCAAGTGGTCCAAACGCACGTTCGATCGTTGCGACGGCCTTGTTCAAGTCCACATTTCCGTACATATCATCACCTCCATGGCCTTTATTATAACTCCACTCGAAAAAAATCGCAAATTTTACTGTCCTAAATGCGCATATAGCCCTAAAATGTAATCATCCAGCTTGATGGTATCTAGAAAGCATCAAAAAGGACGACAGCCCGCGCCATCGTCCTTCCATACTTTCATTCACTTAAGCTTGCGACTCAGGTCCCGACTCGCCCGGTGGCATCGTCATCCGCGCCGACCAAGACTGCATCTGATCCAAGAACCGCTTGCTCTTAGGGTGCACGCCAATCTGGCTATCGTAGATTTCATCCATCAATTGCCGGAGGGCGTGTTCCGTCTGCGGTTTCACGTTGATGGTGTGGAGCTTATCCAAGTCCAACACCGAGAACTGCCGCAGATAGTAGATTGTCCGCTGATTCAAGTGTAACCGCCGCGGGTCTAGCTGCCAGTGCTGCTGACACAACAGCCCCCCATAGCTTTCCGAGTAATCAAACGGCAGATCGTTTCGGCCACAGACCGCGCACCCCTGCAACTGCGGGGCCACCCCAAAGGCAGGCATCAACTGAATCTCCATGATATTGGTCACGATAGCGGCGTTGACCCCGTCATCGATTAATGTCAGGGCACGCTGCACGCGATGATACCAGTCCGGCAGCGGTTGGCTGTCTGGAAAGGCCACGTCAACTAGACTCATAATGTAGGTTGCATAAGCGTTCTTAAAGATATCGGCACTGATATTTTGAAACTGACTGGTCTCACGTGCCGTTCGAATATAGGACAACCCGTCATCGGCAATGTCGCCGACGTAGCTCCCAACCGTAAACGGCAGAATATCCGCCACCATCTTGAAGCCCTTTTTCTTGGCGCCCCGCACCAAAAACATTTTCTTGCCGAACTCCGCCGTTAAGAATTTAATCAAGAAGTCGCGCTCGGCATAGTCCCGCCGAAACAAGAGGATGCCGTGAAAATCCGTCACGTTACGTGCCACCGTCATCCCCGCTTTCTTTCAGTCTAAAGATCGTCCTTGCGATAGCCGTAGCTCTTCAACAAGGTAGCTTTGTCGCGCCAGTTCGGTTGAACCTTGACCCACAGCTGGAGGTAAACTTTACTGCCCAGCAAGTGTTCAATATCGCGACGGGCCATGGTTCCAATCTTCTTAAGCATACTGCCACCCTTACCAATCATGATGCCCTTTTGGGTGGGTCGTTCAACAATAATCGTGGCCTCGATATGGACATGGTCCTCGTCCTTTTGTTTCATACTTTCGATTTCAACCGCCACGGAATGAGGCACTTCCTCACGCGTCAGCATGAAGATCTTTTCCCGAATTAGTTCGCTAACCACGAAACGTTCGGGGTGGTCGGTCACTTGATCTTCGGGATAGTACTGCGGACCATGCGGCATTTCATCGACCAGGGCCGTCAAGAACTCATCGACGTTATTACCCTCCAACGCAGAGATTGGGTAGACCGCCTTCCACGGTAGTGCCGTCTTGTATTGATCCATGACGGATAGCAGGTCGTCGGGATGAATCTGATCAATCTTATTGATTAACAGATAGACAGGGGCCTTGATGCCCTTCAACCGGTCGATGATAAAGTTATCCCCGGCCCCCCGCTTCTCAGCGGCATTGATCATGAACAGTACGGCATCGACTTCGTTTAGCGCCGACATCGCCGATTGCACCATGTAGTCGCCCAGCTTACTCTTGGGCTTGTGGACCCCCGGCGTATCGATAAAGACAATCTGTGCTTCATCGGTGGTGTAGATCCCCTGAATCTTATTCCGCGTGGTCTGCGCCGTATCCGACATGATGGCAATCTTCTGGCCAATCACCCGGTTCAAAAACGTTGATTTTCCCACATTGGGCCGGCCAACGATGGCCACAAAACCTGATTTATAATTTGGATTATCCATATTTTCCTCCACTTAGAACCAGCGACTTAACGCCGGTAGCATGACTAACGCACCCACG
This sequence comes from Levilactobacillus brevis, assembly GCA_021383565.1. Taxonomy (NCBI): domain Bacteria; kingdom Bacillati; phylum Bacillota; class Bacilli; order Lactobacillales; family Lactobacillaceae; genus Levilactobacillus; species Levilactobacillus brevis. The sequence continues at coordinate 861,272 of CP079699.1, forward strand.
ATGACCGCGAAGATGGCGGCCAGAAGCACACCTCCCGCCGCCACGTCCTTGGCCCGTTTGGCAAGATCATGATAGGTCGTCCCCACCACAAGGTCAACCACGGCCTCGACAATCGTATTGAGCGTCTCGGCAATCAACACCAAAAAGATGGCCAGCACCAGCCACAACCATTCATTGAGCGTTAACCGTAGAATGACCCCTACAATCACCGCCAGTGTCCCGACGGCCAGGTGTTTTCTAAAGTTCCGTTCGTAGTGAAAGAGTGCTCGTAGGCCATCCCACGCGTGACCCAACGACTGCACAAAGGCCCGGTTTTTGCCGGTCTGTTTTTTATCGCTTGAGGCCATAAGCATCTAAGATGTCGGCTTGCAGTTTGAACATGACCTTCTCGTCTTCTGGCTTCATGTGGTCATAGCCGTTCAAGTGCAAGAAGCCGTGGACCACGAGAAAACCCAATTCCCGTTCGTAGGAATGGCCCAGGTACTCCGCCTGTTCTTCCACCTTATCCATGGAAACGAAGATGTCGCCAATATTTTCTGGAATCTCGGCAGCCATCTCTTCGTCCATGACGAGGGGGAAATCATCGTCGGCCGTCTCGTCATCTTCGATCGCAAAGCTGATGACATCGGTGGCCCGGTCAACGCCACGGTATTGCTTGTTAATCTGATGAATATCTTCGTTGTTCATCAGGGTCACGGACATTTCGGTATTCTCGGCTAGTTCTAAATACTTGCCGGCATACTCCAAAACGTCTTTAATCATGTCCACGTGCTTGGCTGGAACGCCATCTTTAGTCTTATCGTAAATCTCTAAATCCATTATTTATTAGCTCCATTTGGTTTAGTATCGTTGGCTTCGTAAGCATTGATGATGCTGGCCACAACGGGGTTCCGCACGACATCATCGGCGTTAAAGGTCACAAAATTAATGTGGGCCACATTCTGCAAGATGTGTTGGGCCTGAATCAGCCCGGACTTGGCATTGTGTGGCAAATCGATCTGCGAGATGTCCCCGTTGACGATCATCTTGGAGCCGAAGCCCAGCCGCGTCAGGAACATCTTCATCTGCATATTGGTCGTGTTCTGCGCTTCATCCAAGATGACAAAGGCCGATTCCAGCGTCCGCCCCCGCATGTAGGCCAGCGGCGCAATTTCGATGACGCCCCGATCCATCAAGCGGGTGGTATGTTCCGCCCCTAAAATAGCGTACAAGGCATCATAGATGGGCCGCAGGTACGGGTCAACCTTTTCCTTTAAGTCACCGGGTAAGAAACCGAGACTCTCGCCGGCTTCCACGGCTGGCCGCGTAATGATTAACTTCTCGACATCCCCGTGCTTGAGCGCGGCGACGGCCATGACGACCGCCAGAAAAGTCTTCCCGGTCCCGGCCGGTCCAATCCCAAAGGTAATGTCATTGTGCTTGATCGCGTCGATATACTGCCGCTGACCAAAGTTTTTGACCCGCACAGCACGCCCCTTAGCGTCCTTAATTAACGTTTCCGTATAGAAGTCCTTGAAGTACGTCAGGGTGCCCTTACCCGCCATCTTCATGGCACTGATGACATCGGCACTGTTGAGCTTGATGCCCTTGGCCAAAAGATCACTCATGTTTCGTAAAATAGCCAACGTTTGGTCGACTGCATCCGCAGCGCCGGAAACTTTGATTGAATTACCAAAGGGCTTAATGGTGACTTGTAAGCCCTCTTCCAGGATGGTGACAAACTGGTCCTGGGCACCCAGTAAAGCAACCTCATCTTCGGGCCGCGCCAAGATATATTCTTTTTCAATCGCTGTATTTTCAGTCAAATACGGTGGCTCCTTTGTGTTTAAATTAGTCGCTAAGCGGAGATAAGGCGCTGATACAGCAGCCTCAACTATGTTCTGTCTGGTAATTAAGCCGACAGTCTCCCCCTTAGCGAGTATCAATAGTCAAATTTTAGCATACTGCCGGGGATTGTAAAAGGATTCGGCGCGAAATCCGGGCAATTAAGGTAATCGGCCGGTTTTCGCCACTAAATACGCCGCCAAATCCATGGCGTTTCCCGCTTAACCAGTCGACGTGCCGTTTAAAAAACGGGAAACTGGCGAATCCGCCGCGTTTCCCGTCCACTCTCTACTTGTTCAATTGGGCCTTAACCGTCTTGTTGACGATAGCACCGTCGGCCTTGCCCTTAACTTGGGGCATCACGACACCCATAACCTTACCGAAGTCACCCATACCGCTAGCGGAAACCTTGGCGATGCTGTCCGCCACGATCTTAGCGATTTCGTCTTCGCTCAGTTGCTTAGGCGCATACTTTTCGACGATGGCGATTTCCGCCTTGACGCCTTCGACCAAGTCGTCACGGTTGCCCTTGGCGAATTCTGCCATGGATTCCTTGCGTTGCTTCAATTCACGCGATACAATTGTCAATTCTTCGTCGGCAGTTAAATCGTGGCCCTGCTTGACCTTTTCGTTGGTCAGCGCGGTCTTCATCATCCGGATAACGTTCAGGGAAAGCTTGTCATGGGCCTTCATGGCCGTCTTTAAATCAGTGTTGAGTTGGGTTTCTAAACTCATTTCATTTCCTCCTAAAAAACATGGTTATTTATTAGTCTACACCTAATTGAAAGAAACGTCAGCTGAAGTTGCCCGTTTATCGCCAACACTGGGTAGATGTTCTGGTAAAAAATAAGGGTCCGTGACCTAAACATTGTCTTTCCCGGCAGAATGCGCTAATCTAGCAGTAATTCAACCAGTTATGGAAGGAGAGCTTTACCATGCCAGACATGCGTGCCATTGGTTTTACCAAGAATCTACCCATTGAGAATGAAAACAGTTTATTGACCTTCTTCGAACCTCGGCCGACACCGACCGGCCACGACCTGCTCGTAAGCGTCGCGGCCACTTCAGTGAATCCCGTCGATACTAGTGTTCGGCGCGGAACGGTCGGCACTCTAGCGACACCCAAGGTTATCGGTTGGGACGCCTACGGGACAGTAACGGCCGTGGGCGCTGACGTCAGCCTCTTTCGTCCCGGTGATCAGGTCTTCTACGCCGGATCGTTTAAACGCCCGGGAGCGGACAGCGAATACCAGCTGGTCGACGAACGCATCGTGGGGCACGCCCCTACCACGCTTAGTCCGGCCGAGATTGCCGCAATGCCGTTGACCGCACTGACCGCCTGGGAGGCCCTCTTCGAGCAGCTTCCCATCTCCCTTACGGACACGGCAGCCAATCGTGGCAAGACCATCCTGATTATCAATGGTGCCGGGGGCGTAGGGTCCACAGCGACCCAGCTCGCCCACCTCGCCGGGTTAACCGTCATCGCCACGGCGTCGCGACCCGAGACGATTGCCTGGACCAAGGCTCACGGCGCGGATGTGGTCGCCAATCATCGTCAAAATCTGGTCGACGAGGTTCACGCGCTGGGCTACCCAACCGTGGACTATATCCTCGAGTTAAGCAATCTCAATCAGCATTGGGATGAAATCGTCGCCTTGATTAAGCCCAGCGGCCACATCGTCTCCATCACGGGCAACGACCACCCAATTGATTTGCGAGCGCTTAAACAAAAACGCGCGACCTTTGCCTGGGAGTGGATGTACACCAAGTCCTTCTTCGAGACGCCCGATATGATTAGCCAACACGAAATTCTTGAGAATGTCCGGGAACTACTAGGGTCTGTTCCTAAACATTGATTTCTGGTATACTCCATCAAAAACGGATTGGAGTACATCATGACTATACCAAAGCGCTATGAACTAACTGACGAACAGTGGAACCGCATTGAACCAATGTTTCCAGCCTATCGTACCGGTCGACCAGCCACCATTGATAACCGAACGGCTTTCAATGGTATTCTCTGGCTGATGCGAAGCGGAGCGGCATGGCGTGACGTTCCCGAGCGCTACGGTCACTGGAAGGCAATTTACAGCCGATTTCAACGTTGGTCAAATTCCGGTCTGTTTCTAAAAATGTTTGAAGAACTTTCTCAAGATCCAGACATGGAGAACATCAGCTTAGATTCAACCAGTATTCGGGTTCATCAAAAAGCTACCGGTGCTAAAAAAACGCAGTCAATGCAGAGTTCAACCAATTCATAGGACGAAGCCGAGGTGGCCTTACCACCAAGGTTCATGCGTTAGTAGATGGACTGGGCAACCCACTAAAATTCTTGCTTTCAGGTGGTCAGGTACACGATAGTATTGCGGCACCTGAACTACTTGAAACTGTTGATTTGACTAACGTAAACGTGATTGCGGATAAAGCATATGGTGCCGAAAAGCTAAGAGACCAAATTACATCAGCCCATGGGACCTATACCATTCCGCCAAAAGAGAATGCCAAAGATCCTTGGGACTGTGATTATTTCACCTACTGTGAACGTCACCTGATTGAAGACTTTTTTAATCAAATGAAGAACTTTAGACGCTTCGCAACACGCTACGATAAGCTAGCTACCAGCTTCTTGTCCACCATATACATCTGCGCCATCATGATTCTATTGAAATAGTTTGAGAACAGGCCCTAGACAACGGTCAACTAAAGTCCACAATGACCAAGACCTTCTCGCCGATTAACGCCGCCAATCTGCGGGCCGCTCACACACTGGTCGAGGCGAACCGGATGATTGGGAAGGTTGTTTTAACGAATTAACCGAATTTACAACAAACAGATACAAAAAACCGCCGACCCATTCAGGTCAGCGGCTTTTGTGTTAAATTGCAAAAAGAGCTTAGTAACGCTTCTTCTTGGCTTTACGCTTACGCGCAGCTTCTGATTTTAACTTTTTCTTCACACTTGGTTTTTCGTAAAATTCACGTTTACGGTATTCTTGTAAAGTACCGCTACGGGAAACCGTACGTTTGAAGCGCCGAAGAGCGTCGTCAAAAGACTCGTTTTTGCGAACGACTGTCTTTGCCATATAAAATTCCCTCCCTCCGAGCACAAGTAATAACGCCGGTTAGCTTTTGACCACCGGCGTAACGGTTCTTAACTATTATACATAATCATCCAAACGGCGTCAACAACGCAAGTAAAGAAAATTTGAACCGTTTTATCAGCGGGGGTAAACTAAGGGTAATTACTCATAAAATATGTCAGAGGAGTTGCTCGCTATGCCGCAGATTACGATCTTTATTATTTCCGATTCTTCCGGGGAAACCGCGTTAACCGTGGCCCAGACCGCCGTTTCGCAGTTTCCGACCGTGCAAGCCAGCTATCAACGTTTCCCCTTTATTCAAACGGACTCAATTCTCGATGGTATTCTAAACTTAGCGAAAAAACAACGCGCGATGATCTTCCATACGTTGGTTAACGCCACGCTGAGCAAAAAAGTTCGCGAGTTTGCGACCGCTAACCAGCTACAACAGTTCGACTGCATCCAACCCGCCATGGGCGTCATGCAGCGGGCCACGGGGCTCACCCCCAAGGGCGTCCCCGGACTGGTCCATAACTTAAATGATACCTACTTCGATCGGATTGCCGCCATGGAATTCGCCGTGACCTACGACGATGGCAAGGACCCGACCGGTTTATTGAAGGCGGACATCGTGATTCTCGGCGTGTCTCGGACCTCCAAGACCCCGCTCTCGCTCTTTCTAGCCAATCGGAATCTCCGGGTCGCTAACCTTCCTCTGGGCCCCACCACGCAGCTTCCCGATGAGTTGTGGCAAGTCGACCCCAAGCGAATCTTTGGTCTCACCAACAAGCCCGAAGCGCTCCGCAAGATTCGGCAGGAACGGATGATTTCTTACGGTCTCCCCGCCGATAGCGCTTACTCCGATACCCAAAAGATCAGTGAGGAGCTGGACTATGCGCAGAAGATTTACAAGAAGATTGGCTGTCTGGTGATTGACGTCTCCAACAAGTCGATTGAAGAAACGGCTACGCTAATCATGGAAAGCGTCGATTACGACTTGATTCCCCATTCTCTGACGGATTAAGCCCGATACGGGGCGTTAAAAAATTGAATTTAAAAATCAGGAACCCCGTCACGGGATTCCTGATTTTTTTATTAGCCTAAAGGTTGAAAGTTTGCGAGCACGCTCCAGTCCCCAGCTGACAAGATCTATCGCTATTAAACTAATCGGTGAAATCGCTGGCGTGGCAACGCTTGGCCAGCTTAATTGGATACGCCTCATGTAGCCGTGAGTGAGTCAAATTTGGTCTCAGCCGTGGGATTTTCCAAGTGTTCTACCTTGGAAAATGGCGTCTTTGAGACGCGGGTTGACGGCTCAAAGCGAGGGAAAAGACCGCTCCTCAGGCTTTTCCCGATCCTTCCCACAGCGATCCAGACCAAATTTGGCGAACGGTAAGGCGGCCAGTACGCGACTAGCATATTATAGTGGATGGTGTCCTTGTCACACTACGGATTCTAGCTGTTTTATAGCTTTCAACCTTTAGTTATTAGCGTATTTATCGGTTCTGCTAGCGGTCCAAATAGGCATCCACTGGGTTGTCCGCCAAGACATCGGCTTCCAAATTCGGGTTGAACCGTTGGTGTTTGAGCATGGCCACCTCGTAGCCGTGCGGGTTAACCCCATGCTTGCGGTCAGGCCCAATCACCGGCGTCTCCATGATCTTCGGCACCGTGGTGAGTTGGGGATGATGGGCCACGTAATTCAACACGTCAAAGCCCAGCGTTCCCAGCCCAATGTTGGTGTGCCGGTCCTTGTGACTGCCCTGCGGATTCTTCGAATCATTCAGGTGAACGACCTTGAGCTTGTCCACCCCAATCACGTGGTCAAATTCATTCAGTACGCCGTCGAAGTCCGTGCCAATGGCGTAACCGGCATCACTGGTATGACAGGTATCGAAGCAGACCGATAGCCGGTCGTTGGCCGCGGTTGCCGACATGATGGCCGCCAACTCCTCAAAGGTCCGTCCGACCTCAGTGCCCTTACCGGCCATCGTCTCCAGTGCAATCTGCACGGGTTCATCGGCCGCCGCCAAGATTTCGTCGAGACCCTTGGCAATCTGGGCAATGGCGGCATCCACCCCGGCGCCCACGTGTGCGCCGGGGTGGAGCACAATCTGCGTAGCGCCCAAGGCCGCGGCGCGTTTTACTTCGGCCGTTAAAAACTCAACGGCAAAGGCGTAGTTCTGCGGCTTCATGGTATTACCCAGATTCACCACGTACGGCGCGTGAATGACCACCGCTCGTTGATCGTGGTCGGCCATAAACTGCCGGCCAGCCGGAATGTTAAGCTCGTCAATCGGCTTACGACGGGTATTTTGCGGCGCACCCGTATAAATCATGAAGACATTTTCACCATACTGGGCCGCCTCTTTTGCCGATCCCAGCAGCATTTCCTTACCCTTCATGCTGACGTGTGAACCTATCAAGAATTCTGCCATGCTACTCATCCTTTCCGCTGATAATCAAGCGGGCCACGCGTTGACTCGCCGTACCGTCTTCCCAAGAACAGAACTTCTGGTAAAATGCCGCCTGTTGCTGGCGATAGGCGGGAAAGCCCCCCTGCCGTTGCCATTCATCCAATTGCTGATAGAAGGCCGTGGCGGTGGTGACCAGCGGCCCCGGAATTTCTTTTTGATAGTCGAAATAAAAGCCGCGCAATTGATCCCGGTAGTGTGCTAAATCGTAAGCAAAGAACAACTGCGGCCGTTTGAGATTGGCGAAATCAAACATCACCGAAGAGTAGTCGGTGATCAACAGGTCACTCACCAGGTATAGCTCAGCGATATCCGTATCGGCCAAAACCGTCACCCGGTCCTCGTAGCCGCGGATGTCCACAGCGTCCTTGACCAGATAGTGCGGCCGAATAATCAGGTGGGTGCCGACCGGGACGTGCTGGAAGAACTCGCCCAAGTCAAAGGGTAGATCAAACCGATAGACGCCGGGTCGAACCGCCATGTCGTCTCGCCAGGTCGGCGCGTAGGTCACGACGGGCCCGGTTACCTGACCCAACAACCGTTGGCGTAATGCGTCAATCCGTTCGGGCCGATCGTCCGTGTATAGGACGTCATTGCGGGGGTAACCAATCGTCAGGAAGTGCCCCCGGTAGCCAAAGGCTCGTTTGAAAATATCACGAGAATACTGGTTCGGGGCAATCAGATAGTCCCAACGTGAAGAAGCCGTCACGAATTGTTGGTGGTAATCGGCCGTACTGGTCCCGGGAATCGCAACGTGCTCGATATCGGCACCTAACTTCTTCAGCGGCGTGCCGTGCCAGGTCTGGATGGTACGCGTTCGCCGGTTAGGCCGCCACCAGTTTGGTAGCCGAGAATTGAGAACCCAGTACTGCGCTCTGGCCATCAGCCAGACCCACTTGGGCGTGAACCGCTTCACCAAGCGAATCTCCGGATACCGTGCCTTTAGAGCCGCATACGTTCGCGGTTTGACACTAAAGTAGGCCGTCTCCCGGTAGCGCGGGTCCGCCGCCACTAACGCGCGGTAGATAGCCGCCGGGTTATCGTTGACGTCCTTTCCGTTAAAACTTTCAAACATCACTAGTCGCCGTTTGATGGGTAAACAAATAAGCCCATCGTTCAACACGATGAGCCCATAGCGAGCAACTAGCTTCAATGACTGCGTGATTTTGCGTAAACCGTTCGCCATTTGAGGTTGCTCCTTTCAATTAGATTAAATCAACAAAGCGTGACCGGAACTTGTAGTGCAAGTGAGAACCCACCAGCAGTAAGAAGAACACGAACAGCCAGAATTCTAACGTCAACATCGGCTTGTCCCAGAACCAGCCAGTTCCCAGGAAGGATTCCCGGAAGCCCGCCACGATGTAGTAGTACGGGTTCAATTCGAGTAAGTGAATGAACGGTGTTGGGAACGACGGCGTCACGAAATTAAACAGCACCCCGGACACGTAGAATAACATCCGCATCACGGATTGTAAGAGAATGTGGTAGTCTCGCACCAGCACACTGATACAGGAGTTGAAGATCCCGAGAGCCACTAACAGGCAAATCATCGCAAAGAAGTAGTAGATCCACTGGAACCAAGCGACCTTCGGGTAAACCCCGTTCAACAAGCCGATGAAGATGGTGAAAACCATCATGGTCCAGAAGGAACTCAGATTGCTGACGATCTTAATCGTCGGCAATGCGGAGACAGGAAACTTCATCTTCGCTACCATGTTGACCCGTTGGTAGATACTCTTGGAGCCATCCAACGTGGCCCGGTTCATGAAGAACCACGGTGAGATCCCGATGACCATCCAAGGCAGGTAGCCCACCCCACTAATCGGTTGGCCGTGCTTCAGACCGACACCGAAGACGAGCCAGTAGATCCCAATTTGAATCAAGGGATATAAGTACTCCCACATTAAACCTAAGTAATGACTCTGATAACTTGCTTGATCCTCGTAGCGCGAAATCCGAAAAATAATTCCGACACTCGAGATTTGTTCTTTGAATAAGGTCATGACCTCTTTCAAGGCACTGCACTCCTTTAAATTTTAATCGCTGATGCTTACTTCGCGAGTAGCGCCGCATAGCGGGCCACAACGCGTTGGGTTGCCGCACCATCGTTGGCGGAATTCCACCGTTGGTTAAACTGCGTCAGATCGGTCGGCGCATCGGCCTGAATGGCCGCCGCCAACTGGGCCGTCGTCTTAATGATTGGCCCCGGCAACCAGTCCTCCAGATCCGGCTGAACTCCCGGATCACGCCGGTAGTCGTCCAGATCGAACAGGAAGAACAAGAGGCTGTGCGCATTGGGCACCAGACTGTAGTCAAACGCCACGGAGGAATAGTCCGTAATGACCGTCTCCGCCACGTTCAACAGGTCGGTGGTGCTGAGTGACTCGGTCACGACGACCTGCTGGCCCAGCTGCGCCTGAAGCGTCTGAGCACCGTCTTTCAAGGCTGGATGCACCTTGACCACGACTTTAGCGGTCGGATCGGCCGTTAACGCCGCTGCCAGACCGGTCGGCGGAGTGAAGGTCACGCCCTCACGATAGGTCGGCGCGTACAGAATCACCCGGTGACCGATCAATTCGGGCGCCGCTTCGGCTACCGCCTCACGCGAGAGCCGCTGCCATTCGGGATCACGATACCGGTCCGAGCGAGGATACCCTAGCACCTGCATGCGGTCCACTGGCACCCGATAACTCCGCGCAAAGACTTCCGCCATGGCCGGTGACCCGACGACGTATTCATCAAAGTGGTCATATACCGCCTGGAACCGTCGCTGGTCACTAGCCGAGCGCTGCGCCGTGGTGGGATCGTCCCACCCGAAGCGCTTAATGGCCCCCGCCGCATGCCAGACCTGCACGATCCGCATGCGCCGCGGATGCCGCAAGCCACCCAAAAACGCATAATAGTTGTCGCAGAACAGCACCCGAGCCTGCATAATCACCGGAATCCCCGTGAAGACAAACTCAAGATTGTCGCGAAATGGCCGCACATCAATTCCGGACCGCGCTAAACGTTGCGCCGCCCGTTCCTGTTGCGGTCGGTAAAACACGACTAACGGTTGTTCAACCGGTGACGCTTGAGCCAACGCGCGAATAAACGCCAGATTGTCTCCAAAACTCATCAGGTAGACAAAGCGGTGTTGACCGCGCCAACCACTCACTCCCGACATCAGCCGGATTAACCATAAATAAATATCTTTCACGCTATCACCAATATCACTTATTTTCGCTGTCCATAACACCGAGAATTATACCACATCTCCGTCACGAACCTAGAGAAATTTAATAACCTTTAAGAAATGACCGGAAATTTCGCTGTCCTTGGACTGATTTCGACCGTTTAGAAAAAAATTCTCCAAATCATGCAACAAAATGGCCCGATTTTACATTAGTAATAAGTAGAGGGACCATTTCGCCCAAACAAATACAGCGATGGGGTCACCCTCACCGCTGCACGTCTTACCATTTCGGCTCATAGAAGTGTCCCAATACCTTAATCGTATCCGAGATGCTCACGAATGCGTGCGGATCGGATTCTTCCATGGCAACTTCCAGTTCATCCATTTCATAACGCGTAATCACCGTAAACAGAATCGTCTTCTCATCGTGGCGATAGGCACCTTCAGCGCCGTGGACGATGGTAATCCCGCGCCGCATGTGGTTCTGAATGCTATCAATCACCGTCTTGGGCCGGTCGGTAATGACCATGACCTGCATCCGTTGTTGGCGGGTAAACGTCATGTCGATGACCTTGGCGTTCACGAACAGACCCAACGCGGAATACAGGGCATACGGCCAGCCGTAGACGAAGCCGGCACTAATAACAATCAGGCTGTTAAAGGCAATGTTGATGGTCCCCATGCTACGGCCGGTCTTCCGCCGCAACACGATGCCAATGATATCCAGTCCCCCAGTGGAGATGCCGTTTTTCAGGGCAAAACCGGTCCCGAAACCGTTGACCGCGCCCCCAAAGATTGCACAGATAATGGGATCACTGGTCAGATGGACGGGTTGAATGACCCGAATCATGACGGACGCGAACAGGACACAGATAAACGTAAAAACGGTAAAAGACTTGCCAATTTGCTTCCAGGCCAAGACAAACATCGGAATGTTAATCAGAAATAACCCCAGGGCTGTTGTGATGTGAAATGCACCCAGTCCCGCCGTTAAACTGTTAACCAACTGCGCCAACCCGGTCACACCGGAGGAATAAATATGCCCCGGCGTCCAGAAAAAGTTCACCGCAATCGACACCAAGACGCCGTAAAAGAACGCTACGGAGAATTTCGCCGTATAGGTATGCCGTTTCAACAACTGCTGCACATCATCCATGATTTAAACCCCAACCTCGCTTACTTTCTTTTGCCGTATTTCATACTATGCTCGGCTTAGTATAGCATTTATCCCGGTTGACGGCCACGGCAATGCGTATCTTTTAGCGACTTCTAATGATTCTGCCAGTGCTGGTCGATGAAGGCAGCACGTCCCCCGGCCTCTTCTTCCTCGAATCGAGCCGACTGCTTCTTATAGAATTGCTGATGACGTTCCTCGGCCACGAAGAAGGGCTGAACCACCTGAATCCGCGTCACAATCGGCTTGTCGAACTGTTCGCGAGCCTGCAATGCCGCCTTGGAAGCCGCCGCAGTGGCCGCCTGCGCCGCACTATTGACGAAGATGACGGGCCGATAGTTGGACCCGCGATCCTGAAATTGGCCGGCATCATCGGTCGGATCGGTTTGTTGCCAATATAACGTAACTAACTGGTCATACGTCACCACACTAGGATCGAACCAGATTTTAACCGCTTCGGTGTGTCCCGTCGTCTGACTTTTGACCTGTTCGTAGGTCGGATCAGTGACGGTCCCGCCGGTGTACCCGGACAGCACCTTCACGATGCCAGGAAAGGTGTCAAAGGGCTTAACCATGCACCAAAAACACCCACCGGCAAATGTTGCTGTTTCAATTTGTTGACTCATATCAATCACTCCATTTTCTAATATTTCCATTGAACGCCTTTTAGCAGATAACGTCAAGGAACCTACTGGTAACTATTAGGATTTATGATAAAAACTGAAGGTTGAAAGCTAGAAAGCAGCTAGAATCTGTAGTATGACAAGGATACCGTCCATGATAATAGGCTAGTCGCATACTGGCCGCCTTACCGTTGACTGGCAACGTATTTGTGGGTAATCAAAAAACGCCGACTGCAGCTACAGTCGACGTTTAATGAGACGCATCTTAATCTTGGTCGGTTTCTTCTTTTTTGGCAATCAAGAGGTCTAGGTCAAGCAATTGCTTGTCCGCCACCGTACTTGGCGCCTCGGTCATTGGTTCCGTGGCCTTCGAGTTCTTTGGGAAGGCAATCACGTCACGAATGTTGTCGCGCTTAGCCAACAAGCGGGCAAAACGATCCAACCCGATGGCCAGACCACCATGAGGCGGGAACCCGTAGTCTAAGGCTTTCAGGAGGAAGCCAAATTGCTTTTCGGCCCGTTCCGGCGTAAAGCCTAAGGCCTTCAACATCTTCATCTGTAACTCGCGGGTGTGAATCCGGATAGAGCCCCCACCGAGTTCCAGACCGTTGAGGATGATGTCGTAACTTTGTGCGTAGGCCTTGTGTGGGTCTTCGCCGTCGTTTAAGTAGTGGGCGTCCCCTTCGGCCGGCATCGTGAATGGATGATGCGCTGGGACCCAGCGTTCCAAGTCAACATCGTAGTCGAACAGTGGCCAGTTGACGATCCAGAGGAAGGCCCACTTGTTCTCGTCGATCATGTCTTGTTCCTTGGCAATGGCTACCCGCAGGTAACCCAACGTTTGGGCAACGACCCGCTTGGAGTCAGCGGCAAATAACAATAGGTCGCCACTCTTGGCACCGGTAGCGGCCGTAATCTGGTCGAACCAGTCGCCTTCCTTGAAGAACTTGGCGATTGGGCCGCTGAAGCCATCATCGGTGACCTTCATCCAGGCTAAGCCCTTGGCCCCGAAACGTTCGATGTACTGACCATACTTGTCGATGTCCTTACGGCTGTACTTATCGGCTCCACCAGGAACGGCGATAGCCTTGACTTGACCACCGTTGGCAACGGCGCCGGAGAAGACCTTGAAGTCGGTGTTGGCCATGATAGTCGACAGGTCCTTTAATTCCATGCCGAAGCGGACATCCGGTTGGTCAGTCCCAAAGCGCGCCATGGAATCGTCCCAGTCCATCCGTTCGAATGGTAACTTCACGTCAACGTTCAAGGTATCCTTCATGACCTTGGCAATCAGACCTTCAGTCAGGTCTTGGATTTCTTCGGCCGTCAGGAAGGACGTTTCCAAGTCGATCTGCGTGAATTCAGGTTGCCGGTCGCCCCGCAAGTCTTCGTCACGGAAGCAACGAGCGATTTGGTAGTACCGATCGAAGCCAGAACCCATCAACAATTGCTTGAACAGTTGTGGGGATTGTGGCAAGGCGTAGAAATGGCCGGGGTAGATCCGTGAAGGAACCAAGTAATCCCGGGCCCCTTCAGGCGTGGACTTGGTCAAGTCCGGCGTTTCGATGTCGATGAAGCCGTTCTTATCGAAGTAGCTGTGCACGGATTGGACGATCCGGTTACGCAGCATCAAGGATTTTTGCATTTCTGGCCGGCGTAGGTCCAGGTACCGGTATTGAAGCCGCAGGTCATCGGAAGCGTTGACGCCATCCTTGATTTCAAACGGCAATTCCTTGGACTTGTTCAACAGGTTGATGCCGGTAACCCGTACTTCAACCTTCCCAGTACGCATGTCTGGGTTGATTTCCTTAGGTGCCCGAGCAACGACTTTACCTTGAACTTCAATGACGTATTCGCTCCGTAATTGGTCGGCAACGGCCAAGGCGTCTTCGCCGTATTCTTCACTGAAGACCAATTGAACGATACCTTCACGATCGCGAAGATCAATGAAAATTAAGCTCCCGAGGTCCCGGCGCTTTTGCACCCAGCCTTTTAACACAACGGTTTGGTCGAGGTACTGTTCATCGACTAAGCCGGCATACGTGGTACGTTTCAAATTCTTTTCCATGCTTATCCCCTCTTATTTTGCCGCAAACTTAGTGTTCACAACGTTTTGGAAATCTTGGTAGACGTCAGCTAAAGGTACGCTAACTTCTTCGCCGGATTCCATGGATTTTAAATTAGCCGTTTGGTTGGCTAACTCTTGGTCACCAATAGTTAAGGTGTACTTGGCTGCTAACCGGTTGGCCGTCTTGAATTGGGCCTTCGGTTTGCGGGCCAGATAGTCGCGATCGGCGGTCAAACCGGCGTGCCGAATGGCCTGAACCAGCTTGAGCGTCTCTAACGACGTATCATCGCCGATCCCCACGACGTAAACGTCCAGCGGGTGATCGTTTGGAATCGCAACCTTTTCGGCCTGCATCAGTAAGACCAGGCGTTCAACACCGAGGCCAAACCCAACACCGGGCATTTCCGGACCGCCAAGTTCCTTGACCAAGCCGTTGTACCGGCCACCGGCCAAGACGGTCGTGTAACCTTCACCTAAGGCTGGTGAGTCAGCCATGATTTCAAAGATGGTATGGTTGTAGTAGTCCAAGCCCCGCACCATCGTGGCATCGACGTCGTAGGCAATGCCCAACGCATCGAGGCTCGCCTTCACCCGGTCAAAGTGTGCCGTGGCATCCGGCGTCAGGAAGTCCAGGATGGATGGCGCATCGGCCACGATTTCTTGGTCGTGCTTATCCTTACTGTCCAAGACTCGCAATGGATTCTTGTGCAACCGGACCTTGGAGTCATCGCTCAACTCGTCAAAGTGTGGTTCCAGAAAGTCGATCAGTGCTTGGCGGTAATTGTCGCGGGTTTCCTTGTCACCCAGGGTGTTTAAGGCCAACCGCAAGTGGGTCAACCCCAACTTACTCAGCAGATTCATCCCCAGCGCAATGACTTCCACGTCCAATTCCGGCGCGTCACTCCCGAAGGCTTCGACCCCGATTTGGTGGAATTGCCGTTGCCGACCGGACTGTGGCCGTTCGTAACGGAACATGGGGCCCATGTAGTAGACCTTGTAAGGCTTGTTGGTTTCTGGTCCGTAAAGCTTGTTTTCGACGAAGGCCCGAACCACACCGGCCGTCCCCTCAGGACGTAGGGATAAATGCCGATCCCCCTTGTCCTTGAAGTCGTACATTTCTTTGGTCACGATATCCGAGGTATCCCCGGAAGTCCGTGAGAAGACTTCGAAGTTTTCGAACATTGGTGTCCGGATCTCTTCGAAGCGATAGTTAGCAAACAACTGGCGCGCGGTGGCTTCAACGAATTGCCAGGTCTGTGACTCGCCTGGTAAGATGTCGGCCGTTCCCTTTGGTCGTTGATAACGCATGAGCATTCTCCCTTTCTACGCCCGCAACGAACCTTCGTGGATGGATTCCTCAGAGCATAAAAAACGCCCCTGTCAATTGACAAGGGCGCAGGTATGCACGGTACCACCTTTTTAAAGTTCTCTGCAGGATAACGTTGCAAACGAATGACGCAAGCGCCATTAGCCTCAGAAGTGTCTTCAGGGTCACACCACTAACCGCTCCCAGCAACGCGGTCTCTCTTCAAGCAGGCTTTTCCTTACTATTCTTCCTCATAGGCAATCTATTTTATTCTTCCTAAGCTTACTGAACCTGTTGTGAAAAGTCAAGGCGTCGCTCATAAATCTTAAAGGTGTTGAAAACCTTTCGTGGTATAATTGACTCTAATTTGATGAAGGAGTATTCAGCATGCATTTTAAACCACGCAACTGGCCGGGTATCGTGACCGCGCTAGTGATTCTCTTGATTGCCGGGGGGCTGTTAATCAGCTTTACCCGCAATAATTCCGTCACCGCCACCGTTAGCAATCTCAATCTCCGTAACGGTCCCGGCCTTACCTATAAAGTCACGCACAAGGTCAAGCCGAACAGTCGCCTGACCATCCTGGGCGAAAAGAGCAACTGGTACCACGTTCGCGATAGCCAGAACCATTTCGGCTGGGTCGCCAGTTGGTTGGTTGATCATCCGGGTAGCCTCAAAAAAGTCACCAGTCTGTCGGAAGCCACGGTCGTCTTGGACCCCGGCCACGGTGGAAGTGATTCTGGTGCCCTGTCGATTGACCAGAAACATGACGAGAAGACCTACACGCTCGCCATGGCTAAGCAAGTCGCCAAGCAGTTACGGGCCCGGGGCACCCACGTCATCATGACCCGCGACAGCGACAAGACGGTCAGCCTCGCTGATCGGCCGGCCCTCGCCAATACGAACCAGGCCAGCGCCTTTATCAGCTTTCACTTTGACTCTTCGCCGACGAACAACCTGGCTTCCGGCACTACGACCTACTACTATCACCGAGGGACTTCCTACCGGTTGGCCGAAGACATCAACGATGAAATGAGCGGCCTTGGCCTGACCAATCGCGGCATCAAATACGGAAACTTCGAAGTCATTCGGGACAACAGTCGGCCCGCACTTCTCTTGGAGATGGGCTATATTAATACGAAAAAAGATTTCAAATCCATTAGCAGTCCGCAATACCAAAAGCAGGTGGCCACCCGAGTCGTTAAGGGTCTGAGCGCCTACTTCAGTTCACAATCCTAATCTATAGAAAGAAGATCTTGACATGCAACTCACATCGGCCTGGCTTAACCAATTGCCGTTACCCACCATTACATCAGCTCATTCCGTCTCCGGTGGTGATATCAATGAAGCCTTCCGGTTGGAAACCGCCGAAGGCCCCTATTTCCTACTCGTCCAGCCCGGTCAACCGGCAAGCTTCTACGCACACGAGGTGGCGGGCTTGCAGGCCCTCGGCCAAGCCGTCAACGTCCCCGAAGTCATTGCGACCGGCGAGATCGACCACGACGCTTACCTGGTCCTGGAATTTCTAGAGATTGGCGATGGTAGCCAGTATGACCTGGGCCAAGCTGTCGCCCGCGTTCACCGTCTCACGGCCCATCAATTTGGTTTCGATCAGAGTAATCTAGTCGCCAAGCTACCCAAAAATAATACGTGGCAAAGCGACTGGACGACCTTCTATCTCAAGCAACGACTCGACCCACTGGTGGCCCGCGCACAAAAACATGGGCTGTGGAGTCCCACCCGTCAGGCCGCTTACGACCGGGTGCGGCAAGCCATTATCGACGAGAATCAGGGTCGGCAGATTCAACCATCCTTGCTCCACGGTGATCTCTGGGCCGGCAACTACCTGTTCACCACCGATGGGACCCCAACCCTGATCGACCCGGACGTCTTGTACGGTGACCGGGAATTCGATCTCGCCATGACAACAATCTTTGGCGGCTTTTCCGCCGACTTTTATCGTGGCTATCAGGATGCCTATCCCCTGACCGCCGGCTACACGGAACGACTACCACACTACCAACTCTATTACCTGCTCGCCCACCTCAATTTATTTGGAGAGACTTACGGCGAGGCGGTCGACCAGACGTTGGCTCGAGGGTAATTGAAGGCTATCCAGTCCGACGAATAAAGCTATATTCTTCCGAACTTTTACACTTTATGGCGACTTAATGTCGCTAAAATAGCCAGCATTCCATTGAGAATGCTGGCTATTTTTAAGCTCTTTTATTTTCATTATACAAAAAGCGTCTTAACGCAAAAATGCACATAGCAATATCAAGTTTTCAAAGACTTGTTATTCATTTGCTAATAGCCAGTCTTTTCGAGTCATGCAAAGCTTTTTTCACGACAATCATCTGCATATAACAAAAAGCCTGATGGCAACCTAAACACACTCTATTCAGCCGCTAACCAATCCTGCAAATCGGCCAAACGGGTCACCCGAACTTCCGGCTGACTCTCATCAACAATCAAATGTTCGGGATCAAACAGCGCACCGGCCATTCCAGCTCGGTGCCCCGCCGCCACATCCAGGTTCCGGTCACCAATCATGATGGCTGTAGCCTTGTCCACATCGTATTGCTGGCAAAGGGCCAACAGACTGGTGGGATCGGGCTTACGTGGGTAGTCATCGTCCTTGGTGACGTACCCACTGAAGAATTGATCTAGGTTCAACGCCGCTAACCGGTCCAGGGCCCGACGATTTCGATGGGTTAACAGAAAGTTTCGCCCACCCGCGGCGGTCACCGCGGCCAAGAGTTCAGCCGCGCCAGCGAAGGCCGTCGCTTCTGGCAACAGCGGTGCGGCGAGTTGCTCGTAAATTTTGGTCAACCGTTCCCGGTCAACCTGATACTCCGCCGTAAATCGTTGATAGGCCCGACCCAGGCTGTGCTGGCGCATGGTCCGATAGATATCCTCCTGATCAATCTCAAAGTCGTTGACGCCACAAGCTACCAACGCTTCCCCAAAGGCCTGAACCATCCCCGGATAGGTGTTGACCAGCGTCCCGTCGAAATCCCAAAAAAGTTGCTGATAACACATCGTGTTTCCTCCTAAAAAACGAGCTCGGCTGTTGCCACCGAACCCGTCGCTGTTTTATTTATGATCCGTATCAAACCAAATCGTGACCGGACCGTCGTTGACCAGTGCCACCTGCATGTCGGCGCCGAAGACCCCCGTCGCCACGGGAATCCCGGTAGCCGCCAACTTGGCATTCAGTTCCTCATACAATTTTTGGGCGTGTGCCGGTTCGCCAGCCGCAGTAAAACTGGGGCGGTTGCCCTTTTTGGTACTAGCATATAACGTGAATTGCGAAACGGACAGGATACTCCCGTCAACATCGGCCAGGCTCAAATTCATCTTGCCCGCCGCATCCTCGAACACCCGCAACTTACTAATCTTATGAACCAGATAATCGACCTCTTCACTGGTGTCGCTGTCCTGAGCACCCACCAGCAGACAGAACCCCTGCTGAATGGCACCGTGAACCTCGCCGTCAATGGTAACGGAGGCTTGACTAACCTTTTGCAATAATACCCGCATGACACAACCCGCCTTTCTTAATTTCAACGTGAAAAAAGGGCGCTGAATCGCCCTCTTTTCACACCTGTTGTTTAGTGGAACGCCCGCTTAACCACGTAGACGTCCGGAATGTTCTTAATGCTATCAATGATTCGTTGTAGTTCAAATTGATTTCTCGTGCCCAGACTGACCGAGATGATGGCCATTCGGTTGTGATCGACCTTGCCATTGATCGAGGTCAGGAACTTCGTATTGTTGTTAATCGTCCGCAGTACGTCGTTTAACATCCCGTTACGATTGTAGCCCTGCACCTCAATATCGGCATTGTAATTGGTCTTATCGCCGGCCATATTGCCCCAGCGAACCGCCACGATCCGCTCACCATTCTCTTCGGCGTGCTTGACGTTTGGGCAATCCTTGCGATGAACGGAAACCCCACGACCCTTGGTGATGTAGCCAACGATATCATCGCCGGGCACCGGTGAACAACAGTGGCTCAGCCGAATCAACAGGTTGTCGACACCTTCGATGACCACGCCATCGGATTCTTTGCCCTTATTGCGATCCTTACGATCATTGTCGTTATCATTCTTAATGGTCTGGTGTTCTTCCAGCAGCTCGCGTTCTTCTTGACGCTGCCGTTCATTCTCTTCGGCCTGCCGTACACCTTCCGTGAGACGATTGGCCACGCCACGAGGCTGAATATCACCAAATCCGATCGCGGCCAGTAAGTCATCGGCGTGCTGGTAGTGCATCTTGGCGGTGACCTTCTCCAAGTTTTCCTTTTTCATCAAGGCCTTGGGGTCGTAGCCCAACTCGCGAATCGTTCGTTCCACGGCGTCTTGGCCGGCCACAATGTTTTGCTTGCGATCGGTCTGGCGGAAGAACTGTTTGATCTTGTTGCGGGCCCGCCGCGTGGAAACCAGCTTTAACCAGTCCCGACTCGGGCCAGCCGAACTGGAAGACGTACGAATGTCGACGATGTCCCCGTTCTTAATCTCGTAGTTCAGCGGCACAATCTTGCCGTTAATGGTGGCACCGGTGGTATGGTGACCAACCTCCGTGTGGATGGCATAGGCCATATCCAACGGTCCGGCGCCCTTCGGCAACTCGAGTACGTCGCCCTTCGGTGTGAAGGCGTAGACGTGGTCGCCAAAGAGCTCGCCCTTGACACTATCCATGAAGTCGGAGGCGTCGTCGGTGTCTTCCTGCAATTCAATGATGTGCTTGAAGATGTTGAGTTTGTCGCCGGTATTGGTCTCTTGAACCTTATCTTTGACGCCTTCTTTGTAGGCCCAGTGCGCCGCAACCCCGTATTCGGCGACGGCGTGCATTTCCTTGGTTCGAATCTGGACTTCCAACGGCCGCCCCTCGGGTCCAATCACCGTCGTATGCAGGGATTGGTACATGTTGGCCTTAGGCATCGCGATGTAGTCCTTAAACCGGCCAGGCATGGGCTTCCACTGAGAGTGGATCGCCCCGAGAACGGCGTAGCAGTACTTAATGGTATCGACAATCACTCGGATGGCAAGCAGGTCATAGATCTGGCTAAATTGCTTGTGCTGATCCTTCATCTTCCGGTAAACCGAGTAGATGTGCTTCGGCCGGCCGTAAATTTCCGAGTCCAAGTTCAAGTCCTTGATGGAATTTTGAATGACCTTAATGGCCCCGGCAATGTACTGCTCCCGCTGATCACGCCGAGAATTCATCAGGTGAACGATCCGGTAATACTGTTGGGGGTTCAGGTAACGCAGGGAAATATCCTCGAGTTCCCACTTGATGGTGCTAATCCCCAACCGGTCGGCCAGCGGCGCGTAGATTTCCAGCGTTTCGTTGGCAATTCGGCGTTGCTTGTCGGGCCGCAAATGTTGCAGCGTCCGCATGTTGTGTAGTCGA
Organism: Levilactobacillus brevis; assembly: GCA_021383565.1. Lineage (NCBI taxonomy): Bacteria > Bacillati > Bacillota > Bacilli > Lactobacillales > Lactobacillaceae > Levilactobacillus > Levilactobacillus brevis. Next base: position 882,413 of record CP079699.1, read on the forward strand.
TCGGCCAATTTAACGATCATGACCCGAATGTCCTTGGACATGGCCAACAACAATTTACGGTGATTTTCCGCCAACTGTTCCCGGTTGGATTTGTACTTAATCTTCCCCAGTTTCGTAACGCCGTCCACAATCAAAGCCACGTCGTCGCCGAAAAGTTCCCGGACATCACTGAGCGACACCCCGGTATCCTCCACAATATCGTGCAGGAAACCCGCGGAAACCGTTTCTGGGTCCATATTGAGGTCCGCCAGAATTCCAGCCACTTGGATGGGATGCATGATGTAGGGTTCACCAGATTGACGATGCTGGTCCTTGTGGGCAACCGTCGCGAAATGACAGGCTTTAACCACCATTTCAACGTGTTGCGCATTCATATATTTACCGACTCTGGCAATTACTTCTTCAGCCGTCCAGACACGTTCTTTGGTCATATTGGACGCCACCACCCTTAGTTATAAATTATGATTCGACAGTCTTTTTCGTTTGGGTTAACCCGTAGCTGAGATACGACAAGCACAGGTAAACCACAGCAAAGTAATACGTATATTGCGGTAGAAATAGATAGGCGCCGAGTAGATAGACGACCGGCCAAATCAGTAGCCACCAGCCCGGCTGAGTCCGCCGATAAATGGCGCGGCCTAACCCAATCGCTAAACACCCATTGATCACGGCGAGTAATCCGCCGAACCGGAGAACGGGATCCAAACCGATCCACGCCACCAGTGCGGGAACCACGATTCCCATGACCAGACTCACAAGCCAATACCGCCAACCAATTCTCTTCAAAAATGCCATCACCAGTTCACCCAGCTCTCTTATAATTGGAACTATTTTAGCATGTTTTCACGGAGATTTCACCCAATCATCTCGGTTGTTGCAGTTCCAAGACCAGAGACAGCGCAGAAAGGAGATAGAGTGGCGCCGTTTCCGTCCGTAAAATCCGTGGTCCGAGGCCCACCAGCGTGGTTTGTGCGGCCTGCGCAGCGGCCACTTCGGCGGGGCTAATTCCACCTTCTGGTCCGAAGATGGTCAGCACGCGTTGGCCGGGTTCCAGAGCCTGTAACTGCTGATTTAAGGCACTCTGTTCGCCCTGCTTGGCCGATTCTTCATACGCCATCAAACGCACGTCCACGGGCTCCTGTAAGACGGCCGTGAGGTTTGGTGCGTAGCTCACCGTTGGCTGGCGGAGGCGGTGGGACTGTTCGGCCGCCCCGTCCGCAATCTTCGTGAGCCGCTTGAGTTTCTTTTCAACCTTGTTGCCCTGCCATTTGGCCACGGACCAGTCGCCCCCGAAGAAGATAATCTGGTCAACGCCGAGTTCCGTCGCCTTCTGGGTGATCCACTCCGCCTTCTCCTGCTTAGGCAAGCCACAAGCGATGAGGGCGTGCACGGGGAGTTCAACCTTAGGCGTGGGCACGGCCGTCAAGGTTACCGTCGCCTGATCGGCGGTAACCTGAGTCAACTGGCCGTGGAACAAGTGGGCCGTGTCATCGACAAACTCCGCGGTTGCGCCCACCTCGGCCCGCAAGACGGTGACCCAGTGGTGGTAAATGACGGGAGACAACGCGACCTGATCCCCGTCGTGATGGGGTGCTGCTAGGAAGTATCGTTGCATCTCTATTCATCCTCCGTTGGTTTGTGCGCGATGACACCGCGCCAATCCTTCATTTGCAAGATGTTATCGATGATGAACCCTTGCTTGCGTTGGGCGGCCACGACCTCATCCAATTTATCAGCGATGATGCCGGACGTCAGGAAATACCCACCGGTGGTCAGGTTCTCCCAGGCTTGGGGAATCAGTGGCAAGATGATTTCGGTCAAAATGTTGGCCACGACCAAGTTGACCGGTTGGTGAATCCCCTTTAGCAAGTCATTGGGTTTCGCCACCACGTCTTGGGCCACGGGGTTCAGATCCAAGTTGGTCTTGGCGGAACGCACGGCAACCTCATCGAGATCAAAAGCCCTGATAGCCTTGACGCCCATGTACTTGGCGGCGATGCTGAGAACACCAGAACCGGTACCGACATCATACATGGATTCGCCACCGCGAACGACCATTTCCAACGCCGTCAGGGACAGCCGCGTGGTCGGATGGGTGCCAGTTCCAAAGGCCATCCCAGGGTCGAGCCGAATGACGTTTTCACCGGGTTGGACGGGCTGATAGTTCTCCCAGCTGGGGGTCACCGTCAAATAACGGGTTACCCGGACCGGATGATAATATTTCTGCCAAGCAGTCGCCCAACTCTCGTCATCGACGGCCTTGGTCGTGACGGTACCGGGTTGGGGATCGAGACCGAACTGACTGAGTTCGCTGACCCGCTGTTTAATCGTGGGCAAGATTTCTGGAACAAAGACGGTTTCGGGATAGTACGCGGTAATCAGCGCCCCCGTCGTCCGGTGGGGAATCGTCTTCAAGTCCACGATTTCGCCGAACTTCCCGGCCTTTAGATTGGCGTAATCCGCGGCGTCGTCGATCTTGACGCCACTAGCACCGGCTTCCTGTAAGATGTTGCTGACCGCTTCCACGGCCTCGTTGGTGGTTAAGACACTCACTTCGGTCCATTCCATGACTGATTTCCTCCTTATTATGTAAAAAGAGCTGGAGACAACAATCTTGTCACCAGCTCACCGCTAAACATTTAAGAAATTGACGAAGACGGCCGCCTAGACCTTCTCGGTTTTGGACGGGTGGTCAGCGTTTTTTTGCTTTCGCTGGGCAAGACGTGTTTCCAGATAATCCAACATGTCCGCCTCATTTTGGAATACGCGGGGATGCTTCTGTTTGTGCAGGCGCAAATCAATCTCGTTAATTCGCTGACGCCCGGTCCACGTATGCCCATAACGAATGATTACCCGGTTATTGAGCGAATCTTTTCCGAATTTAAAGACGTAGACGCTCTCTGGCGCCATCAACGGCCGAATATAGGACTTCTCATAACGATAGTTGTTCTGCCGCAAAAACTCTTTGGTTCGACTCAGCATGGTAATCACCTCCTAATTCATGACAATCTACTCGGTTCACAAACATTTTAAGGCCACTTCGGTTGTCTAACCCACTTTAAAATGTATCAATAATTGATAATAGTTGATTTTACACCAGATTGCAAGCAAAAAGTCCACGCGTCACAACATTTGTGGCTCTTGATTTCAGCCCGATGGTCACTATTTTGTAAACACTTACATTATACCATACTGTCCGCACGGTTTCCGCAAAAATACGGCATCCCCAACCAGAAATTGACGCCTCCAGCATTTTGGTTGCATTTTATAAACAAATCGTTAAGAATAGAAGGTAAAACAAAGCGGCTGGTGGCCGTGAGGAGGAAAACTATCGTGCTAAAAGAGTTTAAGGAATTTATCGCCCGCGGCAACGTCATGGACCTGGCCGTTGGGGTCATCGTTGGGGCGGCGTTCACCGCCATCGTCAATTCTCTGGTGGAAAATCTGATCAACCCGTTACTGGGGATTTTCATTGGAAACATTGATTTTTCCAATCTGGTCTTTACCGTGGGACAAGCGCACTTCCGTTACGGGGCATTTATCAACGCTATCATTAACTTCCTGATTATCGCCTTCGTGGTCTTCCTACTGGTTAAGTTCTTGAATAAGTTGACGCCCAAACCCACCGAGAAGGAAGCAGAACCAGAGCCGAGCACTGAGGAGAAATACCTGCAAGAGATTGTGGAATTATTAAAGAAAGATGCTAAGTAACTCAACCAGTATTTTACTAGGGGCCGTGAGCGATCGCGACCCCTTTTGTCTGTCCGCCACTATCCGCATACGTCACAAGGCACCATAAATTCGTGGTCGCCGGTAAATTTAATCAATTGCTAAAATTTTTTCTTGAAATCCCCCACACCGCCCCATAAAATAAAAATCAGGGATTATCGGCTAAAGCCGCAATCCTCGCTATTATTTTCTACATATTAAGGAGCGACAACGTATGATGATTTTTATTTGGCTGCTGATCTGTGCCGCTGGCGGCTATTGGGCGTATACCCACCATCGCAAGTGGCTGGTGGCCCTGAGTGCCGTGCTCTTCGTCTTCGGCGGAATTGGCGCATTGGGCGCGAGTCAGCCAACCGAAAAGACCAAGACGGTGAAGGTTGGGACGGCCCGTTTGGCCAAGGCCCAGAGCGAGTCACGACAACTCGCGGCCTCGGCTAGCCGACAGGATAAGGCCTTGGCTCTCGTGTCGAGTCAAGTCGATGAATCGGAATCGGTGAGCGAATCAAAGGCCGATAGTGCAAGCGAAGCCGTGGCTAGTTCTAAAGCAACCGCTAAATCCGAATCAAAAGCGGCCGCCAAAACCGCTAGCGAACAAGCTAGTGCGGCCAGTCATCAGGCCACCCAGACCAGTCGAGCCAGCCACAAGCAAGGCGATCTCGATACCAACAAAGCACAAAAGATTGTGGGTAACCGCAATTCCAAGATTTACCACACTCCCGATCAGGCCGGCTACCACATGAATAGTAGTAATGCGGTTTATTTCCAGACGGAAGCCCAAGCCAAGGCGGCGGGTTATAGAAAGGCGCTGCGCTAATGAAAAAAATACTTACACTGACTGCCAGCCTAATCGCGCTATTTAGCATTGGCCTGAGTGGTTGCGGCCAACAAAAATCAACGGCCAAGTCCGCGAGTTCCAGTACGAAGGTCATCTATGACCATGGTCCCCAGAAGCGGGCCAGTCGCCTAGAAAAGGCCAATGCCAGCGAAAAGGCCCGGCTGGATCAACGACAAGCCAAGTTAAATCGAAAACAAGCCAGCCTCAAGGCGGCGAAAAAAGCCACTCCCCAGACACCGGCTCAACACCCCACGACTACACGGTCGTCCGGCGTCAATCTGGCCAATCTAACCTACAGTGGCCAGCAAGAGATTACCGTTAACCAGAACAAGCCGGGCTTTAGTCAGGCGCAGCTCTCGACAAAGCACGGGGCCTGGGCAACTTATGCCAATCTGGATAGCCTAAACCGGGTCACCGGTGCCTCGGCCTTGCTCAATCAGTCCCTAATGCCAACCGCCCAACGTGAGGCACTGACGGTTGACCCGACCGGTTGGCATAATAAGCGAACTAGCCACGGTTGGCTATACAACCGCAGTCATTTGATCGGCTACCAATTCACTGGCCAGAATAACAATCCCAAGAATCTGATGACCGGGACCCGGACGCTGAACAACCCCAGCATGCTCCACAATGAAATGGACGTCGCCACCTACCTGAAATCCAGCAAGAACCATTACGTACGTTATGCCGTGACCCCTGTCTTTAAAGGCAATGAACTGGTCGCTCGGGGCGTGCAGATGCGGGCCCAGTCGGTGGGGTCTAACGCCGTTCACTTCAACGTGTACATTTTCAATATCGAACCTGGTTATACCATTGATTATGCGACTGGGTATAGTCACGCTAGTTAATGACTTCACCAACGGGTACGATTAATTTGCAAGTTAGCTTACCTTTCTCGGATAAAATGCTATACTATTCGAGAGATACGATAACGTTAAGAAAATGGTGGGCAGACCGAAATCGTGGTAAAAATTTAGGAATCGTCAAGAGGATGAGCATATGAGAAATGAGAAGTTAGAGTTGACTAAAACCGATTGGCAACGCGCTCAGACAGCCGTTTTCAATGAATACGATCGGTTCGTGAAGCAACTCCATGTTGAGGGTGTGGACTATACGATTCTGCAGGCCCGACGCATTGTCATTTATCAAGATTTGATTGAGGAATGGAAGCACAACCTGCCAACATTGATGACGGACCTGGAGGATAATACGCAGGCCCTCACCGTCTTTGATGACCTTGCTCAAGATGGCCAGAGTCATCTGCTCACGCGTTGTGCAAAGAAGATGGAGGCTTGGCCGGACTACATCCCGTCGCAACTCACGATTTGGCTGGAGTTGGCTGAGGATGCAGAACGAGAGTAACCCAAACAAAACGCGTAAGACCAGTGGCCCTACGCGTTTTGTTGCTGAACGGGTGCCTCACTCGTCCAGGTGATGAGGTCGAGGCAAGCCAATCGGTTCAGGTAGTGGGTTAATTCGCTAGCCGTTAAGCCGAGCTTGTCCTGAATTGTCGTGACCGTTACGACTTCTTGGGGCGTCACCGCAATCCCCAGTAACGTCTCGATTAGTGATAGTTCAACGGGGTCTAACTGGTCGATGACGCGGTTCAAGCGCTGGCTAAAGAGCCGGATACCACCTTTGAAATTAAATACCATCATTTTCATCCCCCAAATAAGACAAGATTTTTAATTGGTTCTACCCCAGCCTATCACGACGGCTACTAGTTGGAGTTGTTAACGACCGCCAAAGATAGCACGCTTGACCAACTAACCACGCACATTAGGAGGTGCCCTATGGATACACTCGTCACAACGATTTTAGCAAAGGTCGCCAAGCTTCCCGCCAAACGCACGTTAATGTACGACGTCGAGGGTTTCGACGAAGGACAGGTCGAGACGCTGCAAGCCAAACTGGCGGCGCAGACCGATCTGCACGTGGAAGTCACCGGTACTCGGCGGCATCCAGTGCTTGAGATTCACCAACAAAGTTAAACGCGAAACGAGCCTGGAAGACGTGATCCTCCAAGCTCGTTTTTTGATGTTCACACTGGTTTACCGTAGTCGAGTAACTGTAGGTGCTCAAATTTCGTGAGTCGCTGTTCAATCTCAGCCGCCGACAGTTGAATCTCGCCGGCTGGAATCACGTGGTCGTTGGTCCACGACAACTGGGTAATCTGATCTAGCAAGTGAATATCCTCATCATCCAATTGATCAATCACGACGGCCAATTGATTAATGAACCCCTTGGTCCCACCGTGAAAGCTAAACGCTAATCCCCTAATCATGATGCACGCCCCCTATATTCATAAAAAAAGACCTTTATTTATTGGCTAGATTACCATTAACGGCGTTATCTTCGTTGGAATTTAGCTTGTCATGATAAGCCAGTTTATAAACAGTCAGCGGCTATAATTGATTTATATTCATTTTGGTAACCGCTAAATTCGGAATTCAACCGATTGTCTTCAGAATATTCAGGATATTTATGCAAATATTGCTTTTAATTATTAAGATCGCGTAGTATTCTTATACTTGTCGCGTTTTTTGGCGGCGATTGCCCCCTAGAACTCGATAACGGTGTTCTTTACATTGGACAGACCAACTGCAATATCAATGATTTATGATAATACCTATTTGAAGCCAACGATTCAATTGCATCAATCAGCTTAACGGTCTTTCTGTTTGGTGACGACGGCTCTGGTTCGATTCCGGAGGTAGTCCTAGGATTAAGCTCACCTTTTCAGTCCCAACGACTTGTGCCATAATACTGATAAAGTCGCTAAATTTGGGGAGGTTGTGCTGATGCATGAAAAAATCGGATGTTGGGGTTGGCTGGGCATTTTGCTGGCTCTTGGTTTAGTCTACGACTATTGGTACATCATCATCCCCCTCGTCATTATTGTCTACGGTATCTACCTGTGGCGGGAAAAGCGGGCAACCAAGGATGAAGCGGTAGCCACGGACAGTGCCGCCAATTCCACTGAGTCTTTGCCGGAAGTCCCCACTATTGTTGAGGAGCAGAAGCCAACGGTCAAAGATCTATTTGACGAAACCAAGACCATGAGCACCATGACGCTCAGACTGGATGAAGAAAACAAATTCTATGATTTTCAGGACGATCATCTGAATCTTAATGTTCTGTTGACGGCCTATCAGGATAATCCGGGTCAGGCTCGCCAAGATATTCAAGACTTTGTTGATAGCCTGTGTGAACTGAGTCAAGTCGTTTACGAAAAAACTGGCGATCTGGACTATTCATTTCGTCAATACATTGGCCAACCCGACTTCGATCTCTTACTGGTTCAGGTCAAGAACGGTCAAGTGGAATACTTCTTACTGGACGACCCGCAATTTCTGCAGTTGGCCAATGGTGACCCGGATCAGCCGCTACTAGAAGTCACCCCCATGGATGATGATCTGGCCACACAGCTCCGCCAACTCAAGGCTTTGTTTGACGAAGGCGTCATCACACGAGCGGAATTTGAAGCTAAAAAGAAACAATTATTGGGGATTTAATTGGTACATGATCCGTCCAAAAAAACTGATGACGTTAAAAGCTGAGGCATCATTTTAGAGGAGGAGTTTTGGTATGACACGTTTAAAGCTTAATACCTGGACTGGGGTTTTGGATATTGTGAACTGTGTCCTGTTCGTCCTGTCTTGGTTTGTGATTTTTGGTGCCGCATTCAGCGACGCCAGCAATGGTGGAAACAGCACGGATTCGGCCGCAACATTTTTCTACGCGATGGCTTGGATTGGGGTCGTTGTGAACATCGTGCCGCTGGTACAATCCCGCAAGCACGGTATCTCACTGGTCGGTTCGGTTCTGGGGATTATTGGTAGTGCGCTGTTTGGCTTTACCGCGGCACTGGCTTTCCCAGCCATGGTTGTTCTGATTGTCGCCGCCGTCTTCATCATGTTACAACACCCTAGTAAAAACGTCGTGAGTCAAAACGATAACTCACAATCACCCACGAACTAGTGATTAATTGAATAAGGCTTACCTGATCATTTCGGATTAGGTAAGCCTTTTTTTCACAACGAAATTTGTAACTTATGACCGGTAACGCCGAAAAACAATAGCTCCCAGAGAACTGAGTGCCAACACGATCAGGCCCCAAATCGTTATCCGATCTTTTTGTTCATTGGTCTGTGGAAGTGTGACTGGAGTCGCTTTACGGGCAGTTTTAGGCACGGCCTTTGCTGGAATGAGACGCTTTGCGGAAATCAAGGGTTGAACGGAAGCCTTCACCACTATCCCCTGAATCGTCGCACCGGCACTGCCAGCCACCACGCTTGCCTCATTCAACATGTCTGGGACAGAAGATGCCGCTGGCGTTGGCTCGGTTGGTTCCGCTGGTTTTGTTGGCGCTGGTTCTGATGGCGTTGGTTCTGATGGTGCAATCGGTTCCGGCGCTTGTGGTGCGGGCGCGACCGGTACGACGGGTGTCTCGGGATCGGGGCCGCCGTTATTACCGCCACCGTGCCCACTATCATCTACCGTGTAAATGTAGACGACGGTTTGCGGTTTGGCTGTGTATTGGCCGGTCGCGTTATGATCCTTAACTTCCTTGAACGTATACCCTTTGATTTTTAGCGGACTGGTCGTGTAGGCTTCCCCGATGTAGCCATCATTTAAGACCCGATCCTCGGCGAGTGCCTTTCCCGCTTCGTCTTGGTAATGGACGGTCACGGTGGCGGCTTTGTCGGATAGGATGTAGGGTTGGACAACGCTAAGGTAGGCATATTGGCCAACACGGTACTGACCTACTAAAAAATATGCATCTTTTTGGTAAATTACATGAGTTGGCTCAATTATACTCGGTAGTTTATTTCCTGACTCTTGCTCTTGAATATTTGTAAAATTCAAGCCTCCATCTCCATCTTTGGTCACACCTGGAATATTATTCTCTCCTTTCGGAAGATATATCAAAGGATACCATCGAGCATACAGCTCCCCATTAGCATCTATCCAGACTGGTTCTCCTACAGCGAGAGTGGGAGCTAATATAATCTTTTTCCCGTCAGAAGAATAGTAATTGCCAACTATGTGTCCCGTTAGTTTCTGACGATCGACATAAATAGGGGGTAATTTAACAAATTGATTACCGTTAGCTTCTGGAATAAGTTTTGGAAGGTTTGCTACCGGCCGGAAATCCCCAATATAATTCATGTTCGCATCAAAGTGTGTCAAATTTGTTAGGTTCGATAACACCGAGATATCACTCACTTGATTGTTTTGAATATCCAATGATGTTAATTTTGTTAAATTAGCCAGTGGTGAAATATCTCGAACATCGCCCTGACAATGAGAAACACCATGACTATCAGTATTCGTACCAGTATTAAGAATAATACCCGTTAGATTTTTTGCATACTCAAGCCCTTTTAACGAATACTCGGTTTTACCATCAATATAGGTGTTGTTATTGTTAAATTGCTTGAGCAACAGCATATCATCCTGAGAAATATCCGCAACACTTTGCCAATGTTTACCACTACCCAAGGCATTTAGATTTTTTAAAATCGCCTGCTGTAATCTTTTGTTAGGCATCCATTGGTCAATGGTTTCAGTATCGGTTCGTGTGGTCGGCACCAGTTCCTTTTCCGCCGCTGCCGACTCAGGTCCAATACTCCTAGCGATTGCCGTATCATCTGAGTCACGATCATCTTTAGGGAAACTCAAACTACTCGAGTGCTCGTCAACAGAATTATTACCCTCTAACTCACCTTGATTTTCGCTGACAGCCGTCACCAACTTGTTCGAAGATACTGGCGCCTTACTTGCGGACTCGCCCGCAACTTGATTAGCGTTAGTATCAAGGGAATCGTCATTATTAATATCACTATTGTCGGCATTATCAGCGCTGCCTTTAGGTATTGATGAATCCATTTCATCTGATCTGCTATCCACTTTCGATTGCTTCTCACCATTTGGCACAACACCTGATTGTCGCACACTATTCTCGACCGGAACAGTGTCTGCCCGCACCGTCTGCCCATTTACGCCAATTAACGTCAAGGCTATTACAGCCGCACTCGTTAAAACCTCACACTTAGTAAATCGCCGCTTTTCTCTCACTAGCATTGCATTCACTTCTCCCAATAGCAATAATTCACGAAAATATCTCTAAAATCATAATCATACAGAGCATAGCATGAGCCAGCAAACTAGGCAACACTATAAACAACATTATATAATCGCTGAGTCTCTAATAACCACGGGATTTAGACAGCCTTTCTCCCCTAATCTTTTCTCGCATCATCAAGATAAAAATACTAGGCATACACGATACAAATAAGAATTTATATCTATATTTAAATAATTAGGGACCCATCCGCAATAGCTCCATGCCGGGTAAAATAAAAACGCCCTTGGAGGACGTTTTAGAATTCTGACACTTCCAATTTTATTCATAATATTTCCGGACTCGGACCAGTCAACATTTTCGTAGTGCGGGTCCACGGCTTCATCGTCATACACTTATCCTAGACTGTTGGGCTTACCATCGCATTGACCACGACCGCCTCATATCCCCAGGCAGCCGACTTAATCTTTCGAAACCAACGTAAGGTCTCCTTGGATAAGAAGTTTACGACTAATATGAACGGCTCCTAATTGTCTAAACGCTGACGGACCAAGCAAATACGCCGTTCCGAGACAACATAGGGCTCCAAACCGGCCTGATGATAAAGCCAGTCTTCCGTCCCTGGGAGGTCAGTGATGGCATAAATTCTTTTTGAACTATCTGTTAGCAGCTCGCCTGAATACACCATCAACTGATCAGTTTTCCTTCGCTCATCTTAAGTATTACTTTTTCAACTGCAAAGCATCTTCCCGATCAAGCTCCGCGTACCGCCGTTTAACAGCGGCAAGAAATTCGAGCTCTTGTTCAGAATAGAAGCTCTTAAATTCATCAACGCTAAACCCTGCCGGATCATCGGCCAAAAAGTTCAGGACCTCAGCAAACGAATGAGCATGTTCTTGATGGTGGTCTTTACGCGAGCGACTATTCCAAAAGGGAAAATACAGCCCGCTCTCGGAGAATTCACTCATGACCCAAATAATATCCCCTATCTCCGGTCCATGACTTCCGAAACTGCCCGTTGAATCTTCTTGACGCCATTTCTGTTGAAACGGTGTATCCACCACCCATAATTCATCCCGTAAATGCTTCTTGGCAACGTTGACCGGTCGCATAACACCCTCATACTTGCGCTCAAACCTGCGTTCAGCGTGATCAGCCCACAAACGACGAATAAATTTAAACATGAGCCCCATCTCCAATATCTAATAGCTGTCTGCTCACAATACGATTATTTATCTTCAAACGCTTCAATCAACCGACCACTGTCAGCATCAAATACCGCAATATTTCCAATCTTCCCGGCAGGACCACTGTGGTTGCCGCCATCAACAAAGTAACGCGGTTGCTCACCCGCATATTGAATCGTCAGAACGCCACTGGGACTTACCGTCCGATTACGCAACGTTGCCTGCGACTTGGGAGCATCGTAAATCCCAGTAATCAGGGAAGTCGGTGTATGACCACTGATAATGGCATAATCTAACGGGTTATGCGCATAGTTCGGGTAGATGGGGCCGTACCAATAGGGTTCTCGTAGCCAATATTTCTCATGCCGCGGGGTATCAGCTATTGGATCGGCAAGCGTAAGGTCTAACCCTGCATGCACAAAGAGTAAGTTTCCAATTGCCAACGTTAGCGGCAAAGCTCCCATCCACGCGATCAGTTCTGCATAGGATTGCTTAACAATCTGAAAGACATCGTCAATATCCTCAGCCGTTTCCCCCGTGGCTAAGGCCGCTTCAGCAATGACATCTTCTCCCGTACCATCTAACCAAAATTCATTCTTTCCCGTTAAGCTCTCCCAGGCGGCGGCATCGTGATTCCCCTGGATAGCGAAGACGTGCGTGGGGTCCGCGCGCTGCATCTCAAAAATTTTTTTCGCTGTAGCAAATCCAGTATGGTGGTGTAAGGAATCTTGATAGTCTCCGAGAAAGACCACCGAAGCTCGGGGATAGCGCGCCCAAATTTTAGCTAATTTTGGAAAGACCAGCATTTGTCCATGCAGATCTGAGAGAACAATGACCTCGCGAATATTAATCACCCCCTTTCGAATCAAAAATAACCTGACGTTCCGACTTGTAGCGAACGACAAGCCCAGCAATCGGATTGCCAGCGCCGTACCAATACTTCACGCGTAGCCAAAGCAGCGAATTGTTCGGGGTATCCGGTCTAACCCCGCATGAACGAAGCAGATCTTGCCCGCAACAGAATTTACCGGTAGTGCCCGCATCCAGGCAATTAGGTCGACCTGCTGTTCTAAGACCAGCTGTCGGTCACGCGTGAGACTTTGGGCTCCGCCTAACACCTTAACTGCCGCCACTAAGGTATTAGTGCCACCGAAGCCAAGCCAAGAGTCCCACTGAATATGGCTAAGGAAGTCCAGTGCCGCCTGAACATGATTTTCCATTAACACCACGGTATGCGTTGGAATGGCTGCCTGCATCGCGATACTTGGTCTGAACCTCTGCCAGTCGTTAATTTCCCGTGTAAATCCCCGAGAGCTATATAAATCGCCACTGAGCCTCTCCGCCTCACGCAGATACTTCAATCTCAATTGTTGCTACCTTTGCTAACATCAAGGATAGCATTTTCCAGTACATAACTCAACAGTAATGTTAATTTAGACAAATAAACGTTATAAGTAACAGCTAGGCTCCACAATTTTTCTTCGAAACCCTACTGTCCATCCAATCCAACTCAAACATCGGTTGGAAAAGTAAGCCGTGCACAAATGGCCGCATGATCCAATCGCTTAGGCTTTAACCACCGGTACGCCAGTGATTCAATTTCTATCCGCGGCGAAATGGTAATATGGTCATCGGCAATCTTCGTTTCAATACCGTTTTTACCCTTGTGAATGAAACTTCCGCCACTCACTGGGGTCTGCAGCAACAAACCATATTTACCTAGTAGTTCACGCTGGACCAACTCACTTGCTGGTTCTTGGTCTAGGCCGGAATAATCTTCGTCCACAATGATCCGCGCATGATTATGGTCGCCAAGTAGGAGCACGATATCAGCCTCGCCCTCACGCTTTAACCGCTGAATCATCTTTTCAAGATGGGGTAACGCATCCACGGACATATTCTGATATCCCGCCGCACTGAGATCTTGACGCTCGCGATGTGCCTGATAGCTCTCGTCAGACAATGCCGGATGAAGTCTAATTGAAGCAATCCCCAATTTGACACCCGAGTACAGTGGCAATACCGTTGCCAAGTAATCACAACCTGAGGGTTCCGCTGGATAGTAGCAGGGAAGCTTCTCCCGTAGCGAAATGAGTCTAGGACCAAACGCTAACAGACATTCATTGTCATGGTTGGTAGCAGGACGCGGATCTGTCATGACTCGGTAGTTGGCCGCCTCAAGCTGCTTCACGAAGTCAGGGAAATCGGCGGTCTTGTACAGTTCATTAAACGCAAGTAAATCCGGTGCTTCTTCCAATTCATCCAAGGCTGGCAGGACATCTTCTTTGAGTGAGGCATTGAGGTTAGTCTTTCCCGCTTTGCCATTCAAGTTTAGACTCAATACCTGATAAGTCGGCGACGCCATTTCCTTTAAAAGATTGTCGGTCAAAATTTGTGGTACAAACAGGGTTTGCGTCGTTTCGTACTGCTTGTTGAGAACCGCTATGAGGGCAGCTCGCTCGTCACTGGTAGAGATGTAAGGGGCAAATGCCGTGTGACATAAGTTAGATAACACCCGAAATAATCTATTTAGACGTTTCGTCGCCACGCGGATAAATCGCGTATTCTTTGCACTAATCGGCTCCTGAGTAAACTCAAACTTGGTCATTAAATCATCTTGAGTTGGATTAGGTTGTTCTGAGTCAAAACATTGCTCGATTACTTTCAAGCTGTGCTGCCAGGCCGCAAACATTTCCTGCTCATTTTGCCGTGTAAATTCGTACGTTTGCGGTCTATACGCCAAGGCCTGAAGCAGTTCATTAATGTCAGCCAACTGGCGAAAGCGCCGGCTAACCACTCGAATAAAACGAAAATGTTGATCAATTTTAGCTTCTCTCATGATTCGATTCTCCTTAAAAATATCCATTCACTTATCATTAAACAATTAACAATGATACGGGGCAATCACTAATATATTGGCTGCCTTTTCTGCCCAAAACCATCGTTTGCTCCTTACCCCCTTTTTCTTATTTATAAAAGGTGATGTTAACTTCCTTATTGTTCTCCCTCACTTGAATCAGTTTTAAATTGATCATCTCTTAGAAAGTTATGCTCCAAAAAATCAAAAGCGAACTTCTTCCCTCCTCTCGATAAATCAAGCATAACATATTACATAATTATATGATACTACCTTTTGCATAAAATTGAATATGCTGATTTCTAATCGCCTTATTGAATAGTAAGCGCCAGAGTTAAAAGACATAGAAAAAATGCTAAGCTTAAAGGCATAAAAGTTATCTGACAGGATGCTCTTATGCCTCTATTACTTTACATGTGGCAGTGAAGACCGGCCATGGTTTTTTTGGAGGGCTTTGAGACCGCATGTAAAAATGGCCACTTCAAGAAGCGCTTGAATCTCTACAGCTTTTGACATATACTCACACGCCATTCACAAGATTGAATAGCAAAGTTGTCGATATATTATTTGAAAAAATGATGAACCTGAAGCCTAATCCACCACTCTCTTCGCCTCATCCTACCATTTCAACTTTTCGTCGGATACAGGTTCGACCAATTGTTTTACCGTAAGACCATTTAAAATCGGAAGCTCGACAACCGAACGTTGACCGGCCGCCAAACCATCTTTACAATAGTCTTTATGGAGGTGTCATATGGAATCACGAAACCAGAAGTTCCGGCGTTTAGGCGCAAGTAGAATGACCCGAATCTTTCAGGTGATGAACCTTATTGCCAACCTGAGTGCCCCACAATATGTTTATACCATTGATGACATTACGGAGTTGTTCACCACCTATCGAGAACTAGGCAAGGCCTCTCAGGAATATTTTCAAGAGACTGGCCCTACCCGTTACAACGAAATGCCCGATAGCTTCGTTTTTAAAAATCAGTCAACAACTAAGCCAGAATCACGCGCAGCTCACGAACGTTTCCGCCGCTTAGCCGAAAAAAGGATGAGCCGCGTCGTTCACACCCTACGCTTACTGACAAATCTCTCGGACCGATCAAATTACACCTACTCTACCGAAGAAGTGACTGAATTATTTGTAGCCTTCAAGAAAAAAGGGCAAGCAGTGGAAGCGCTGTTTGCCCCCTTGGAGACTGAATTTAATTTTAAAAACAAAGAGTGATTATTTCTCAAGTTTACTCAACTAAATTTAAAATTAACGTCTACATCAACGAGGTGTGTTTTTTGTGTCTCAGTATATATGACAAAAATGCTATTATTTTCTTTCTATTTACTTAAATGTGTGTTACTTTAAGGCTTGGAGATGTTAAAAATGAAAATGAATCCCAAACCTTTGCTAGATCTAATTTTGCCGCACATCGGGAGCTCTATTCCCGCCAACATAGTACATCAGGTATTTATCCAGAAGCTCCTACAACAGTTCCCCAGCTACAGTCACAAGAAATTAGCTCGAATTGCATCCGGAAGCATTGGTGGCGCGTCAGCCCATAAAACGATCATGTTCCATCCTGAGTTTCAGCCTAATGGTTCTAATAAGGAATGCGTTATCGTAAGAGTCAAATAGCTTATAAGAATAGGATGACAAGTCCTCACTTTTCAGGACTTGTCATTTTTATTTAAACATAATCACTATAATTCATAGAAAATACATCTAACCATGCAAATAATTCACATAAAATTTAATCCTAAATTCTGCTGAAGTCCATCGTAAAATTTCCACTTGATTAAATCTAAAACCGTACGGCTTCTGGGTAAAAAAACGAAATACACTCTATCTACCGAATTTAGGTTGACTTCAAGATTAGAGTAAAGAAAAGGAACCCAATTCGAAAATGAATTTGAGTTCCCAATATCTCCTCATCAGCATCGGTTGACAAAGAATCTTTTTAAGGCTTGTCGATATGTCGACAAATGGTAGGCAAATGGGCGGCAACCGTAAAGGCAGTTACCCACAACCCGCGTCGTTATTTAGTTTCATCCTCATCAGTCTTCAAAACTGCCATGAATGCTTCTTGCGGGATATCTACCTTCCCAACGGCCTTCATGCGTTTCTTTCCGACCTTCTGTTTCTCCAACAGTTTCATCCGCCGGGTACGGTCACCACCGTAGAGCTTGGCGGTCACGTCCTTCCGGTAGGCCTTGATCGTGGTTCTGGCAATGATCTTGGCACCGATTGCGGCTTGAACTGGGATTTCAAAGTTTTGGCGTGGGATAATGCCCTTCAACCGCGAGGCAATCTCTCGACCCCGTTGTGCGGCGAACGTCCGATGCGCGATGAAGCTCAGTGCATCGACCTTATCTCCATTCAACAGGATATCGATCTTGACCAGATCAGCCTCTTGGTAGCCACTACGCTCGTAGTCCAATGACGCGTAACCGCGGGTACTGGACTTCAATTTATCGAAGAAGTCGAAAATAATTTCCGACAGCGGCATATTATAGATAATATTCACGCGGTAATCGTCCAGATACTCCATCGTCAGGAATTGGCCCCGCCGGTGTTGGCACAGCTCCATGACCGCGCCCACATAGTCGTTTGGCGCCATGATGGTCGCCTTCACAATGGGTTCTTCAATCCGCTTGATGGCGGAAGCTTCCGGCATCTCGGCTGGGTTCTCCACCGTCTTCATCGTCCCGTCCGTCAAGTACGCGTGGTACGTTACGGATGGCGCCGTGGTAATCAAGTCCAGATTGAATTCACGTTCTAGCCGTTCCTGAATGACATCCATGTGGAGCATCCCCAGGAACCCACACCGGAACCCAAAGCCCAACGCCTGCGACGCTTCTGGTTCAAATTCCAACGCGGCATCGTTTAACTTGAGTTTCTCCAGGGCTTCACGCAAGTCATTCAACTTGGCATTATCCGTAGGGTACAGCCCGGCGTAGACCATCGGGTTCATTTCCCGGTAGCCCGGCAGCGCCTTCTCCGC
This sequence comes from Levilactobacillus brevis, assembly GCA_021383565.1. Taxonomy (NCBI): domain Bacteria; kingdom Bacillati; phylum Bacillota; class Bacilli; order Lactobacillales; family Lactobacillaceae; genus Levilactobacillus; species Levilactobacillus brevis. The sequence continues at coordinate 900,108 of CP079699.1, forward strand.
GGGCATCTCAGCGTTGGTGACTGTATCACCCACTCGGGTATCCGCGATATCTTTGATGCTGGCCGTAATGTAGCCCACGTCGCCGGCAATCAGGTAATCACGCGCGATCGGCTTTGGCGAGTTCACGCCGACCTCGGTCACTTCGTATTCACTCCCACTGTTCATCAGGAGAATCTTATCACCGGGTTGAACGGTACCCTCAAAGAGCCGCACGCTCATGACCACACCACGATAATCATCGTAAACGGAATCGAAGACCAGCGCTTTCAACGGCGCGTCCAAATTACCAGTCGGTGCCGGCACCTTGTGGACGATCTGTTCCAGCAACTCCGGAATCCCCACGCCCTGCTTGGCACTCGCCAGAACGGCATCGGAAGCATCCAGACCAATCACGTCTTCAATCTCTTGCTTGACCTTATCCGGGTCAGCCGCGGGCAAATCAATCTTATTGACAACCGGCACAATTTCCAAGTCGTCGTCTAGCGCCAAGTAAACGTTGGCCAAGGTCTGCGCCTCAACCCCCTGAGCGGCATCAACGACCAGCACCGCACCCTCACAGGCCGCCAGACTCCGTGAGACCTCATAGGAGAAGTCCACGTGCCCCGGTGTATCAATCAGGTGGAATTCATAGTCGTGGCCGTCCTTGGCGTGATACGTCAGTTCAACGGCGTTTAACTTAATCGTGATACCCCGTTCGCGTTCAAGTTCCATGCTATCCAACACTTGATCTTGCATATCGCGCTTGGAGATGGTATCCGTGAGCTCCAAGATTCGGTCCGCAATCGTTGATTTCCCGTGGTCGATATGGGCCACGATGGAAAAGTTACGGATGTATTTTTGATGGTTTTTTAATTTCTCAAGATCCATGTTGATTTCCTACTTTCTTAAACACCATGTCCAGACAATTATACCAACCATCAGCAGTAATCACAAACTAAAAGCTGAGCGTAACGGCGAAAAACCTCGTGGACACAAAAGGCCCGAGCTTTCACTCGGACCCTCTACATTATTTCGTCTCATTTTCATACTGCTGCAGCTGGTTAGGCCCCAACTGTTGCCATTGCTGGCTATAGAACTTGTCATTAATCTGGTAGTGCGGTTGGGCCTGCTTCTGCGTTAAGAAGGGATCCACCCGCCGATCAATGGCTAACCAACCCCGCCAGCCGGGATGAATCGTGTCGGTCATAAAGTACGGCACGTTCCCCTTGTCTGACAAATCGATAATGTTGTTAAAGCCCTGCGACTGCAGTTGATAGTGAATCTTCTGGTCGAATTGCTTCAGCATCGTAGCCGATAAGCCGGTGTACTTTTGCCAACGCTGGTTAATTGGCGGAATGATGAAGATGACGTTCGTATTCAGCCGGGCAAATTGATCCAAGACCAACTGGAAGTCTCCATATTCCGGTGACTTGAGGTAGGACAAGTTCTTCTGGAACCCTTTCAGATTCCCCGACTTGATTTCCTGCTTCAATCCCTGATTATAGAACTTATCGCTAATCTGGAAACGGTTATTGCCCGTTGCCTGTTTCCCTAACTGACCACCGAGTCGATCCAGCGCCGAATAGGAGTAATGAGTGGGTAACTTCTTGGCTTGCCGGTTCACTCGACTCAAGTTCTGCGATGGTAAATTAATGCCGGAGAAGAACTGGTCTTCTTGCGTCAACATGTTCTTCCGCGTTTGTAGATAGAACCGTTGATAGTCCGTCAATGATTTACCGGCCGCCACCCGTTGTAATGCCGCGTAGATGAAATGGTCAGATTTGGCCGCGGGCATCTGGAGGAGTCGTTTAGCCGCATACTGATCAATCGCATCGTGCCGATAATGGGTTAACCATTCCGTCGTCTGCAATTGTGAGTAGTAGAAGCCAAATGCGTCCTTACGCGTCCCATTCTTCACAAACCACTGTGGTGAAACGAAGAAGACCGCCTTCTTATTGCGCAATTCGCCTTGGATGTTTTGCATCACGAAGAATTGCGTCAACGATTGGGTTCCCCGCGCACCAAGTAGGAATGGTCGATAGTCCCGGTGATACTTCTGAGCCAGGACGGACGGATGCATGGGATCGATTCGTGACCATTCCGATGAACCGAAGAATGGCACGTAACCGTTACTCAGCGCCGCTTCCTTAATGTGCTTACCGCGCAAAACGTTGGGTGACAGTGACACCGCTGCCTGCCGTTCTCGGGTGGCACTAATGTGTTTAAACCCGAAAGTGACCGGCGAAGCGAGCACCGCAAAAACGAGAATAGACGCGAGAATTAACGGACCAAAGATCCGTAGTAATCGCTTTGCCATTGGCTAGGCCAGGCTTTCCACTTTCGCAATGATTTTGTTGGGCGTGTCCCACTCTGACCGCTCAAATTCAGAAACCGGCACGTTAACGCCCAGTTCACTTTGCAGCGACAGCAATAATTGCACGGAAGCCATGGAGTCCATGATGCCACTGTCGAACAGGTTCTCATCCATTGCGCCACTAACATCGCTACCCGTTAAGTCGTTTAAAATATTTAAAACCGTTTCTTTGATATCCATTATTATTTCCCCCTCGATGAAATAAATCCCTTTAAATTAGTTAAAACCAAATTTTATCCAAAATCCCCGAAAAGATTAGGAAGCTAAAGCAGACCAGATTCCCCGTCAAGAAGATAGCGAAGATCTGCGTGAAATGATTGTGTGGCACACTCTGCCGGTGCTTCTTCTTGTACCGTAGCCACGTGTCATTGATGACCAACGCGACCCCGTGGAAGAGCCCGTACGTAATGTAGTACCACGTCACCCCGTGCCAGAATCCCATGACCAACATGTTAATGATGTAGGTCACATTCGCCGTCGTCGTTGGCTTCTTGAAGACCTTATGCTTCATGAACCAGAAGACCAGGCGCATGTAGATAAAGTCACGGAACCAAAACGACAGGGTAATGTGCCAACGATTCCAGAAATCCTTGATGTTCGGTGACCGCCACGGTTGTTTGAAGTTCATCGGCGTCCCGATCCCCATAATGTATGAGGTCCCGACCGCAAACAAACTGTAACCCGCAAAGTCAAAGAACAAGTCGGCACTGTAGCAGTACATGTAACCCACTAGTGGCCAGGAAATGTCGAGGAATCCCCCGCGTGAATGCATGGCCATGAGTTGCAATTTCGGCATCAGAATCGTCCCGAAGTAGTAAGCCAGGATAAACTTGTATAGGAAGCCGACAAACAGGTAACGAATCCCCTTTTGTAGCATCCCCAAGTACTTCTCCCGGTCGGGCACCGACCGATAATCCGCCTCAAACCGGCGATAACGGTCGATCGGCCCGGAGGAGATGGTGGGGAAGAACAGCATGAACTGTAGGAACGTCATCACGTTGTAGTTCTTAATTGCACCATCCCGCGTTTCCATGATCGTCTGGACGGCTCTAAAGGTCAGGTAACTGACCCCCAAGAACCCAATCAGCGAGGCCTGGCCATTTTCCACGGCCGGGGTCACTTTGACGATCGTTAGCGGTGCGATAGCTAGAAGCACCATCAGGTAAAAGAACGGCCCCGAATTGTGATTCTTCCGGTAAACGGCATACCCCCAGGTTAAGCCCACCTCGTACAAAATGTAAATTATCAAGGCCACCCCTTGGGTCCATTTGGCACCGCCAAAGGTTAAGACCAGAAAGAAGATTGAAATTAACGTTTCGTAGAGGCGTGACCGTTTGCCGTACAGAAGACCAATCATCAGTGGCAGTAACGCCACCCCCAACAAGGCGAAATACGTTGGGTTGCCGTACGGTTCAAATGTCAACATTATTGATTGACCTCAGCAATAATTGATTTGATATCGACCTTGCCGTTGGGGGTCATCGGTAGGCTGTCCTTGTACACAAAGCGTTGTGGAATCATGTATTCCATCATATCGCCGCCCTGTAAATTATCCTTGATCGCCTTGGTAAGGTCTAATTCACTGGCAAAGTCGTGTTCGCTTGGGACCACCCAAGCAATCAGTTGGCTGACCTTGTGGTTCCGGTCATATCGTGGCACCGCTACCCCCACTTGAATGTGGTCTTCTTGGGACAGGTAATGGTTCACCTCTTCCAACTCGATCCGGTAACCGTGCAGCTTAATCTGAAAATCGGTCCGGCCGCGGTACATAATCAAGCCATTAGCCAGCTTGACACCTAAGTCACCGGAGCGGTAAACCCGCCGCCCGTCGACCGTTACGAACGCCTTGGCCGTCTTTTCAGGGTTGTTCAGGTAGCCCTTGGACATCGACGGTCCACTGATGAGAATCTCACCCTCAGTACCATCGGGAACCGGCTTCAGCTGGTCGTCCACCACGCTGATCTCGGTATCTCCCTTGACGTAGCCAATCGGCAACCGCGGGTAATCTGCCAAGATCTCAGCGGTAATCTCAACCTGCGTCACGGCAACCGTAGTTTCGGTTGGCCCATACGTGTTGAAGATGCGTGCGTCTGGGAACCGTTGATGCAACCCCTGCGCCGTGGCGTGCGTTAATTCTTCGCCACAGAAGAGGAACCGGCTGAGTCTTGGATAATGTTTGGCATCAAAAGTGGGCTCCAACAAGCAAATGTCCATAAATGACGGCGTTGAGACCCAGACATCCAGGTTCATCTGCGGCAATGTCTCGAAGAGTTGTTTGAAATTATCCGTGACCGTCTTAGGTAAGGCCACCAGCGTCCCGCCACTCGCTAACGTCGGCCCCCAGTCCATCACCGATAGATCGAATGAATACGGTGCCTGAGAGAGTGTTCGTGGATACGTCGGCAGTACGAAGTCCGCGCTGAGCATCCAATTGACGTAGCTTAATAGATTCTTGTGTGAAATCTGCACACCCTTCGGCTTTCCAGTCGTCCCAGACGTGAAGATAATATAGTAGTTGTCATCCCCACTAACGGCGTGATCCACCTGATAATCCACCAGCGGGCCATTGAAGATTGCCTGTAAGTCAGCGGGTGTAACCACCGGTGTGTCGCCTAACGTCGTGGGTAGCGCGCTGACCGCAATAGCTGCGGCCGGCTGCGCAATCTCATTAATTGTCGTAATCCGTTCCAACGGTGAATGCGTATCAATGGGTACGTAGGCATGGCCGCTCTTCACAATCCCCAAGAACGTTGCCATCATATCAAAGGTTTGACCCCCATACACCAGAATCGGCGCATGTGCTGGTAATTGCATGGCATCCAAGTGGGCGGCCAAAGCATCCGAGCGTTGTTTTAAGTCACCGTACGTGTTCGTGTGCCCGAGATCATCATACGCAATGCGGTCTGGTTCGCGCGTGGCAAACTGATCGATCGCCGTGATCATGTTTTCTATCATTCTATATCCCCCCCAAAGAATTGTGGTTATTGGTTAGTTGACCCCGCAACTAGAACTCGTTGTAAATAAATGTCGAGTTGTTCAAACCACTATAACCGTACAAATAAACCAAAACCATCAAAATCACAAAGTAGAATAACGTCCACCCAATAAAGGCCACTACTGGCTGATGCCAGATCGCCAGCCACTTTGCTCTCATGAAATTCACCCCCAAGTTTGCTGGTTGATTCGTCCCCCAAACCAGCTTCCGTTCACAACCACGCACCGTGTCATTTCCCCGACGAATCCACGATACGTGGTGAGGAGTTCCGCAAAAAAACTGCGCTCCTTATGTTTTGAGAGTATCATTGCCAAAACCGGATTGCAATTAACCTTACTCAACCTTAAGGCTTTCTTTTTCTTTCATAATTTTTATTATAGATTTTGTCATCAAAAAAGACTGCCGAAATCTTCAGCAGCCTTGATAGATTAGCGTTGCGAGCACTTCGCCTCGCAAACTAATTTTCGTTGAATTTATCACGCATTTTGTTAAATAAGTTACCTTTGCCCGTGCCCGTTACGGACTCACCACTGGCCTTTGCAAAGTCACGGAGCGCATCACGCTGTCCTTTGTTCAGGTTCTTTGGCGTCATGACCTTCACCGTCACGTGCTCATCACCATTGCCGTTACCCCGCAAGCGTGGCGCACCCTTGCCGCGTAAACGGAAGGTCGTGCCGCCTTGCGTTCCGGCAGGCACCTTGAGCTTGACGTCGCCGTGCACGGTCTTGACCGTCACGTCGTCACCCAGAGAAGCCTGGACGAACGAGATCGGTTGGTCAAAGTAAATTTCCGTGCCATCACGCCGGAAGTCCTTGCTAGGTGTGACTTGGAAGATGATGAAGAGGTCGCCGTAGCCGCCGCCATTTTGACCCGCTTCACCTTGGCCTTGAAGCCGCATTTGTTGACCATCATCGACCCCAGCTGGAATCTTGACTTCAACTTCGTGCTGTTCTTCTTCGTGACCAGAGCCACCACAAGTTGGGCACTTTTCCTTAATTTCTTGGCCCGTCCCGTGGCAGACTGGACATGGTTGTTGACTCCGCATCCGGCCCAGTGGCGTGTTGGTCTCAGTCGTTACGTAACCCGAGCCACCACATTGGTGACAGGTAACGGGTGACGTACCCGGCTTAGCACCGTTCCCGCCACAGGTATGACACTGGGCTTCCCGCGTGTACTTGATCTTGGTCTTCTTCCCAAAGATGGCCTCTTCAAACTTGAGGGTCATCTGGTACTGCAGATCACGGCCTGGACGGGGTGCGTTAGGATTACGCTGCGCGCCACCTCCACCAAAGAACTGGTTGAAGATGTCGTCGAAGCCACCGCCGCCACCAAAACCGCCGAAGCCGCCACCGGCACCAGCACTACCGCCGCCAAAGCCACCAAAGCCTTGGGGACCATCGGCAGAACCATATTGGTCGTAATTGGCCCGTTTATCCTTATCACCTAAGACGTCGTAAGCATCCTGAACTTCCTTGAACTTGTCCGCCGCATCCGGGGCCTTGTTCAAATCTGGATGATACTTCTTTGATAATTTCCGGTAGGCCTTCTTAATTTCTTCTTGGCTGGCATCCTTGGAGACACCTAATACGCCATATAAGTCCGATTGCGCCATCGTTTTCCTCCCAATCCGTTCCGAAATTTTTCGCTACTAGTAAGAATAGCATACTCGAAACAAAAAGCCAAAGCCCCACGGACTCTGACTTTTTGCCTAACGACTTGCTACGCGGTAATGACGATTACTTCTTATCCTTATCGTCGTCATCGTGGACTTCATGGAAGTCACCGTCAACGGTGTCCCCATCCTTGCCGTCAGTCTTGGCACCATCGGCACCGGCCGCTTGGCCAGCAGCGCCGTTAGCGTCGCCGCCTTGGGCTTGTTGTGCTTGTTGGTATAACTTGACAGACAGGTCTTGGATAATCTTGGTCAAATCATCCTTCTTAGTCTTCATGTCGTCCAAATTGTTAGCTTCTTGGGCCTTCTTTAAGGCGTCACGTGCATCTTCAGCCTTCTTGATTTCATCATCAGAGACCTTACCCTTAACGTCTTTCAACGTCTTGTCGGTCTGGAAGAGTAATTGGTCGACTTCGTTCTTGGTGTCGACTTCTTCCTTACGCTTCTTGTCGGCAGCTTCGTTTTCCTTAGCTTCCTTCATCATCTTATCGATTTCTTCATCAGACAAGCCACCGGAACTCTTGATGGTAATCTTTTGTTCCTTGTTCGTGCCCATATCCTTAGCGGAAACGTTAACGATCCCGTTCTTATCGATATCGAACGTAACTTGGATTTGAGGAACCCCACGAGGAGCGGCTGGAATGTCAGCGAGTTGGAAGTTACCCAACGTCTTGTTGTCCGCAGCCATTGGCCGTTCACCTTGTAAGACGTGGATATCAACGGCTGGTTGGTTATCCGCAGCGGTTGAGAAGACTTGGGACTTGCTGGTAGGAATCGTCGTGTTCCGGTCGATTAACTTCGTGAACACACCACCCATGGTTTCAATCCCTAAGGACAATGGGGTAACATCCAGCAAGACAACGTCCTTCACATCACCGGTGATGACCCCACCTTGAACGGCGGCACCTAAGGCAACGGCTTCGTCAGGGTTGATGGAGTGGTTGGATTCCTTACCCGTCCACTTTTCAACGGCTTCTTGAACGGCTGGAATCCGAGTAGACCCACCGTTTAAGATGACAACATCAATGTCACCAGCCTTTAAATCAGCATCCTTCAACGCATTTTCAACGGGGATCCGGGTCTTTTCAACCAGATCAGCGGTCAATTCATTGAACTTAGCCCGTGACAATGACTTTTCCAAGTGCAGTGGGCCGTTTTCCCCAGCGGAAATAAATGGCAAGCTGATTTGGGCTTCCGTCACACCGGAAAGGTCCTTCTTAGCCTTTTCAGCGGCATCCTTTAACCGTTGTAAGGCCATCTTGTCCTTGGATAAATCGACACCGTTTTCTTGCTTGAAGTCGGCAATCAACCAGTCCATGATCTTCTTATCGAAGTCATCCCCACCTAAATGAGTATCACCATTGGTTGACAGAACGTCAAAGACGCCATCACCTAAGTCCAAGACAGAAACATCAAAGGTCCCACCACCAAGGTCGTAAACCATGATCTTTTCGTCTTTGTCTTGCTTGTCCAAACCATAAGCCAAAGCAGCGGCCGTTGGTTCGTTGATGATCCGTTCAACGTTTAAGCCGGCAATCTTACCAGCATCCTTCGTTGCTTGACGTTGCGCATCGTTAAAGTAGGCTGGTACCGTGATAACGGCCTTTTCAACCGTGTCACCGATGTAGTCTTCAGCAAATGACTTCAGGTGTTGCAAAATCATTGCGGAGATTTGTTGTGGCGTGTAGTCCTTACCATCAACCGTAACCTTGTAGCCGGCTTCACCCATGTGACTCTTGATGGATGAAATGGTGTTCGGGTTGGTGATGGCTTGCCGCTTGGCAACTTCACCGACTTGCGTTTCACCATCTTTAAAAGCGACAACAGATGGCGTCGTCCGCGCGCCTTCTTTGTTTGCAATAATCTTCGGGGTACTACCTTCAAGAACGGCAACGGCTGAGTTGGTCGTCCCTAAGTCAATTCCGATAATTTTGTTACTTGCCATCAAAAATTCCCTCTTTATTAGTTTTTTGTTTGATTTATTGTGCAACGACAACCATTGCTGGCCGGAGGACCCGATCCTTCAGCTGATACCCCTTCTGAAGCACCTTGACCACCGTTTCAGCGGTCTGGCCCTCTTCAGCAGGAACTGATTGAACGGCTTGATGCAGCGTTGGGTCGAAAGTCTTCCCAATGGCTTCAATCTCCGTGACGTGGTTACGCTTCAAGGCGTCTTCCAAATGATCATAGGTCATCTGAACGCCCTTCTTCAGCTGCTTGCCCGTCTCGTCCGCTGCTTCAACTGCCAGCGCCCGTTCCAAGTTGTCAATGACGGGGAGCACATCCTTCGCCAATTGCTGGCCGTCGTACTTAATAAGTGTGGCTTGTTCCTTTTGGAAACGCGCCTGCATGTTTTGGACTTCCGCCTCGGCACGCAGATACTTATCTTCAAAGTCGCTGGCCTTGCTCTTGAGTGCCTCGACTTCGGCAGCAGTCGCAACCTTCTTGGCAAATTTAGGCTTCTTTGGTGCTGCTTCTTTGGCCGATTCAGTCGTTGAATCTGGCTTGGTAGTGGCGGCCTTTGCCGCAGTTTGGTCATCGGTAGACGCTTGTTGCTTGTCAGCCACGATAAAAACCCTCCCTTTCTTTACTCGTCATAAAACCGGTAATAATCTAATAGTTTCTTCGCGAGCTCTTCACGAAAAGCCCCAACAATTCCGAGCATCCGAGAATATGGCATCCGCGTGGGACCTAGGATGGCGATCATCCCTTGGCCGTGTTGGTCAACGTCATAGGTCGCCGTGATGAGGCTGAAGTTACGGAGCGCATCGTTGGTCATTTCATTCCCGATCCGCACCGAAATCTTATCACTGGGTTGCCCCAAAACACTGGCAATATCATCGGTCTTATCGATCAATGAATACAGTGATTTCAGTGAATCCACATCACTATCCTGCGAGAAGTTCAGGAGGTTGAGTCGCCCACCAACGTAGAACCGCTCTTGCGCGGCCCGCGTCAACACATCGCCGAAGATATCCAAGAATCCCTGAGGACTCTGTAAATAGTTGGCAATCTGAGCGGGAATTTCAGCCTGCAACTTCTTCAAGACTTCCGGTAAAGTCAAGCCCACGAGTTGATCGTTAATCAAGCGGACCACCGCTTCAAGCTGCTCACCGTCGACATCGCCGGCCACATCGAAGGTCTGGTTCTCAACGTCACCACTATCGGTCACGAGAATCGCCATAATCTGTCGTTTGCCCAGGGGCACCAAACGGAACCCGCTGAGACGACTGTCCTTCAACTCCGGCTTCAAGGTGAACGCCGTGTAACTCGTCAGGTTAGACAGGATCGTCGCCGATTGCGAGATAATCTCGTCAATCTTATGAAAGTCCCCACCTAAAGAGGACTGAATCACATCGATATCGTTGGGCCGCAATGGATCGGGCTTCACGAGATGATCAACATAGTACCGGTAGCCTTCCACCGATGGAATACGGCCGGATGAGGAATGGGTCTTCTTAATCAAGCCCTGTTCCTCCAAGGCGGCCATCTCGTTACGAATTGTCGCTGAGCTTACGTGGATGGGTAACTGCTTGGCTAATGCCTTCGACCCCACCGGAACACCGGTATTGGTGAAATCTCGGACAACGGCTCGCAGAATCATCATTTGTCTTTCTGAAAGCATCACAATCACCCCTTTTTTAGCACTCAAACTAATCAAGTGCTAAGACACATATATAATGTAGCAAAACCGGGATTTGAAGTCAAGAAATCTGGTAGAAAAATTAGCAATCTCTGCAATTAAGTGCTAATTGGCAAAATTGTAACCGATTTAGCGGTTTCTCGGGCTTCTCAATGGGTGATCTACTTAACCAATCCCCAGCATACCAAATATTTTAAGACTTGCAATTATCTTCCCAAACCCGGCGCTGTTCTCCTCAATAACGCCAAAAAGCCTGACACTCACTGCCAGGCTTCTTGCACTTATCAAACTTAATCGGCCGCAACCTGCGAGAAATACGCGCGGGTCGCCACCTCATCTTTTTTCAATTGTGTCACTAACTCTTCCGCGGAAGCGAACTTCACTTGCCCACGTAAACGGTGATGCCACTCAACTTCCACGTTTTCCCCGTAGAGGTTCCCCTGATAATCCAGCAGGTTCATCTCGACGGTAATCGGCCGGTTGTCGCCGAACGTATCGTTACGTCCGACCGAAATCATACCGGGATACCAGATGGCGCCGACCTTCAGACGCGCCGTGTACACGCCAATGCCCGGAATCCATTCATTCTCCGGCGTCAAGACGTTGGCCGTAGGAAAACCAATTGTACGGCCCCGCGCCTCGCCGTGAACCACCACGCCGGTCGACCGGTAAAGATAGCCTAGTAAGGCATTCGCCGTGTCCACGTCTCCGGTCTTCATGGCCTTCCGAATCCGCGTGGAGCTAATCTTCTCTTGATCGCTGGCTTCCTTAGCCACGGTCTCCACGTCAAATCGACCCTGCGCATACACCGGTAGCCGGTCCATCGTGGCAACGTCCTTCTTGCCGTAAGTGTGGTCAAATCCGGCCACAGCGGTTACCGTGTGGAAAGCCACAAGATAGTTGTCGACAAATTCTTGGGGCGTTTGCGCCGAGAAGTCACCGGTATAGCTCACCAGAAAGACGCGATCCACGCCCAACCGGTCTAATTGCTGGAGCTTACGGTCCGGCGTACTCAGATACTTGCGGTCATCGCCCTCTAAGGGTCGGTAGACCAGCGCTGGGTGATGATCGTAGGTCAATACCGCGAGCTTCACGTGCTTGGCCGTAGCGAGCGTCTTAGCCCGTCTGATGACCGCTTGATGCCCCCGGTGCACACCGTCGAAGAATCCCATGGCCAAAACGACCGGGTCATCGGGAATCTGTCGGGCATCTAGGGGGTGATGTATTCGAATAACTTCCATGACAAGACGCCTCTTTCTCAAATCTTAATTCACCGCGAACATCTTCAGCGGCTTATACTGCTTTTTTTCGGGGAGATACTGGTACAGGCACTTCGTCTGGTCCCGATAGGTCAGGGCCACCACCGGCGCCGTACTGCCGACCTGGTCCTCATCCAAGAAGACCCCATTTTTTACCAGGCCCCACAGCCGATCGGACAATGCGACGTGTGGATAGTCCCGCAAGGCGTAGTCAATCGGCCGCAAGATAGCGGACAGGTCTTCATTGGCCATGGCTACAGCCACCTGTTCGAGGGTCACCGTTTGGTCCAAATCAAAGCCGCCGCTCTTCAGCCGCGTCAATGAGGCCATCACGGCAGGAACACCCAGTTGCCGACCAAGGTCAACCGCTAACGTCCGCACGTAGGTTCCCTTGGAGCAGGCGATCTCAAACGCAATCGTCTGGGTTCCCTGCTCGGCATCGAACTGGCCATCATCGACCAGATCAAAGGACGTCACGGTAATGGTCCGCGTCGGCCGCTCAACGGTCTCACCGGCCCGCGCGTACTCGTAGAGCTTCCGGCCGTTCACCTTGACTGCCGAGTACATCGGCGGCGTCTGCTGAATCGTCCCGGTAAGCGCTGCGGCCGCTTGAAGCAGTGTAGCGCGATCAAACGGGGTTGTCAAAGGCTGACGGTCAATCACGTCGCCGTCCAAATCCTCCGTGGTCGTGGCAAGACCGAGCGTGACGGTTCCCTTGTAAACTTTCCCCGAAGCCATCAGGTAAGGCACCACCTTGGTCGCACTCCCGATACAGATGGGTAAGACCCCATCAACACTGGGGTCCAGCGTGCCACTATGGCCGACCTTTTTGGTATGCAGAATGTGCCGTAGCTTGGCCACACAGTCGAAGCTGGTGAGGCCTCGTTCCTTATAAAGGGGAATAATCCCATCCATGTCCTGTTTCCTCCATTCCTGAATCCTAAATTACTTTAGTCTAAACTGACCCGCTTTATTGTTCGCCGCAACGTCACATACGGCTGGCTACATTTCTGGCCTCCTCCGGTTATGATAAGAGCTAATACTATAGTGAATAGATACATTAATCCCAAACGTTATCGTCTCACGCCTCGGTTTGGACAAGCTAACCAGAAGTATGTTAGCCGTGAGTGAGCCAAAAATAGGATCAACCGGGGCACTTCTCAGGCTCGCTCCGGTCTTCCCCCAGCCTTCCAGCCCAGTTTTGATGAACGGTAAGGCGAGTTCCCCGTCACCGATAGAACCTAAAAAGAGGCGCTGATCCGTTTGGACCAACGCCTCCATCTCGTTCACACCAGAATTACTCCCGGTGGTGGAGATCGTTTAGCAGTTCATCGATCCGGCTACCATAACGCACCGATTGGTCTTGCTCAAAGGTTAACTCGGGCGTCTTGTAGATGCTCAAGCGTGACCCTAATTCAGAGCGAATCAGTCCCGTAGCTTTCTTCAGCCCTTGCTGTGTCTTTTCCACAGAAGAAGCCTTGTCCGATAAAATACTGTAATAAATCGTTGCCTGCTGCAAGTCACCTGTGACTTCCACGCCGGTAACGGTGACGCCCTCGACCCGGGGATCGCGGACACGTTTTAGGAGAATATCCGTAACTTCCCGTTGGATTTCTTGTTCCAACCGGCCAACTCGATATTGTGCCATGACGTTTGCCTCCGATTTTTATTTAACGGGAACTTCCTTCATCACGTAGGCTTCGATTACGTCGTCTACCTTGATGTCGTTGTAGTTCTCGATAGTTAATCCTAATTCGTAACCCATCTTAACTTGCTTGACGTCGTCCTTGAAACGCTTCAGACTACCCAGCTTACCTTCGTAGATAACCACGCCATCCCGAATCAAGCGGACATCGGCATCAGCCGTAATGTAGCCTTCGGTAACCATCCCACCGACAATCGTGCCGACCTTAGAAGCGTGGAAGATATCCTTAACTTCAACTTGGCCCGTCACTTGTTCTTCGTAGGTTGGTTCCAGCATCCCCTTCATCGCCGTTTCGATTTCATCGATGGCGTTGTAGATGACGTTGTGCAGACGAATGTCCACCTTGTCACTATCGGCTTGTGCCCGGGCCTGTGGTGTTGGCCGGACGTTAAACCCAATGATGATGGCATCGGAAGCTTCGGCTAAGGTCACATCACTTTCGTTAATGGCCCCAACAGCGGAGTGAATGATGTTGACCCGAACACCGGAAACATCAATCTTCTTCAGGCTGCCTGCCAAGGCTTCAACGGAACCTTGAACGTCGGCCTTGATAATGACGTCAACTTCCTTCATTTCGCCTTCCTTAAGGGAATCGAAGAGGTTGTCCAGCGTCACGTGGCTGGTGTTCTTCCGTTCTTGAACCAAGGCTTCCTTGGCCCGTTCTTCACCGGCAGCTCGGGCCGTCTTTTCGTCGTCAAAGACCACGAACCGGTCCCCGGCTTCTGGCACGTCGTTCAACCCGGTGATTTCCACTGGCGTTGATGGCTTAGCATCCTTGATCCGGCGACCACGTTCGTTGGTCATCGTCCGAACCTTACCAAAGGTATTGCCGACCACGATAGGATCCCCAACGTGTAGCGTCCCTTGTTGAACCAACAGCGTCGCGACTGAACCGCGACCTTGATCCAACCGAGCTTCGATGACGGAACCGGCCCCATTTTGTTCTGGGTTAGCCTTTAATTCCAGCACTTCGGCTTGGAGCAGAATCATGTCGAGTAATTCATCGATGTTCTTGCCAAACTTCGCAGAAATTTCAACGAAGATGGTATCGCCACCCCAGTCTTCTGGAATCAATTCATATTCCGTCAACTGTTCCATGACGTGGTTCGGGTTAGCACCCGGCTTGTCAATCTTGTTAACGGCCACGATGATTGGGGTTCCAGCGGCCTTGGCATGGTGAATGGCTTCGATAGTCTGTGGCATCACGCCATCATCAGCGGCCACAACTAAGACCGTGATGTCGGTGATTTCAGCACCACGCGCCCGCATTTCGGTAAAGGCCGCGTGTCCTGGCGTATCCAAGAACGTGATGGACTTGTCGTTGTAGTGGACTTGGTAGGCCCCAATAGCCTGCGTGATCCCCCCGGCTTCACCCTCGGTAATGTGCGAGTGACGCAGATGATCCAGCAACGTCGTCTTCCCATGGTCAACGTGACCCATGATGGTAACCACGGGTGCCCGTGGTGCCAGATGGTCCGTGTTTTCCATTTCGGCGTCGAAGAACTTGTCGATATCCGAGACGTCCACTTGAACCTTTTCTTGGGCCTTGATACCGTAGTCGTCCGCCAAGATTTCAATCGTATCCTTATCCAGAGATTGGTTTTGGTTAACCATAACCCCCAGCATAAAGAGCTTCTTAACGATTTCGGCTGAAGAACGGTGTAAGATCTTGGCCAAGTCTTGGGCGTTCATGCCGTCTGTATAGACTAATACATCAGGTAAGGCCTTGTTCTTCCGTTCTGGAGCACCCTTGTGTTGATGGGTGTCTTTGATCCGTTGATTCTTCTTGTAGCGATTATTGTTATTGTTACGACGGCGATTGTTGCGATTGTTCCGGTTATTCCGGCCCCCACGACTATTGCTACCGCGCCGGCCGTTACTATTATTTGTATTATTATTCAAGCTTCCACCAAATCTGCCGGTCCCGGAATTATGTTGCGTACTGTGTTGCTTTCCGGACTGGCCATTATTATTTTTATTGTTAGTACTGGTGCTGTGTTGTTGATTGCGATTACCGCCGTTACTGGTAGTATTAGCCGACCGTTGCGCCGTCTGATGATTGCCATTCCCCGTGTTCCGGTTGCCCCCGTTATTGGCGTGGGCGTTACCAGCAGACCGATTACCACTGTTTTGCGTCGTGGTCTTATGACTGGTCTTCGGGTGATCGCTCTTTTGACTGGCTGGTCGTGCCGCTTGCATAGCCGGCTGCTTCGCGGGTTTGGCCTGACTGGTCTTTCCAGCCGGCCGGTTGCGAAATGCTTCGCGGAGCTGACGTTCTTCGTTCTCGCCGAGCGTTGACATGTGGTTTTTCACCGGAAAGCCCTTTGCTTCGGCTTTCGCAATGATCTGTTTACTGGAGACATTAATTTCTTTGGCGAGTTCATAAATTCGCTTTTTCCCCATATCTTCACACTCCTTTGTATTCTGCCGATCACGAGAACGTCAGGCGGCTACTTAGCAAGTAATTGTTGTAACTTCCGGACGAAACCCGGATCGGTGATTGCGATGACAGTGCGCGCCGACCCAATGGCCGTGCTCAACTGGTCCTTCGTAAAGTCCTCGTTTAACTGGACGTCATAGCTCGTGGTCTTATCGCGAAATTGTTTCTGACTGGTCTTACCCGCATCGTTAGCGAGTAACACCAATTTAGCGGAACCATCGCGGACCGCAGCCATGACGAAGGATTCGCCGGTGACCAGCTTACCTGCTCGCCGAACTAATCCTAAAAGTTGTAAAGCGCGCTCGAAATTAGTCATTGTCGAATAATTCCCGCCGTGCTTGTTGGTGATCCACGTAAGCAATTAAGTCATCGTAGAACGAATCGTCAATCTTCACGCCAAAGACGTGATCGAAAGTCCGTTCCTTCTTGGCACGCTTAGCAATGTCCACATCCAAAGCGATGTAGGCACCACGGCCGGATTGCTTACCGGTAGGATCGACACTAACTTCTTGGTCCTGGTTACGCACAACCCGAACCAATTGCTTCTTTGGTGCCATTTCCCCAGTGACAATATCCTTACGCATGGGGATCTTCCGTTGTTTCATGGGACCAAACCTCCTTAGATGTGGCCTTATTCAGCTGATGAATCGTCAGCCGAGGCGTCACTTGTTTCGTCAACATCAGCTGGTGCGTCCGTTGCGGCATCATCAGTCGTTGCTTCAGCTGCAGTCGACGTATCGGTCGATTCCTCAACCGGCGACTCTGCTGGAACATCCTCGTCAGACGCTGGTTGTTCCTCAGCAGCCTGGTCAGCTTCCATTATAGCAGAAGCTTCGGATTCTGATTTGATATCAATCTTGTAACCGGTCAATTTAGCGGCTAAACGGGCATTTTGTCCCCGTTTCCCAATGGCCAGTGACAGTTGATAGTCCGGCACGATGACTTGGCAAGCCCGTTCGTTGTTCGGATCGAAGATGACGTCCAAAACTTCGGCGGGGTTCAGGGCGTTGGCGATGAACTTCGCTTCGTCATCCGTCCATTCCACGATATCCATGTTCTCGCCACCGAGTTCGTTAACGATGGTCTGAACCCGTTGTCCCCGAGGCCCAACACTGGTCCCCACGGGGTCGATGTCAGGGTTGTTGGAGCGAACCGCAACCTTAGCCCGGTCACCGGCTTCACGTGCGATGGCCATGATTTCAACGGTCCCGTCAAAGATTTCAGGCACTTCTTGTTCGAACAAGCGCTTCAACAAATCAGCGTGAGTCCGACTCACGAAGACTTGCGGACCCTTCGTGGCATTTTCCACGCGGGTAACGTAGACCTTAATCTTATCATGAATCCGGTACGTTTCGTTAGGCATTTGGTCTTGACGGCCCATGACGGCCTCGACCTTGCCTAGGCTCACGTAAACAAACCGGGAATCCTGGCGTTCAACTTCACCAGTGATGATTTCATTTTCATACTGGCTGTATTGATCGTAAATGATGTTCCGTTCTGCTTCGCGCACCCGCTGTAAGATGACCTGTTTAGCCGTCTGAGCAGCGATCCGTCCAAAGTTCTTGGGGGTCACTTCAAACTTGATGTCATCGCCGATTTCGTAACCCTTACTGATGGCTAAGGCGTCGTCTAAGCTGACTTCCAAGCGTGAATCGTAGACTTGGTCAACGACCTTCTTCACGGCAAAAACGTGGATGTCGCCCTTCTTTTGGTCGAATTGAACTTCAACGTTTTGGGCCTGGTCGTAGTTCCGCTTGTAAGCAGACACTAAGGCTGCCTCCAAGGCGTCAATAACGACCGATTTCTGGATACCCTTCTCCGTCTCCAGGACGTCAAGGGCACCTAATAATTCTTTACTCATGTTGTGTTTCGCTCCTTATTTAGTTAGAACTTGATGGCTAACCGGGCTTGGGCAATCGCATCGCGTGGAATAGTCAACGTCTTGATGCGACCCTTTAAATTAACGGTTAAGTCCAAGGAATCGTCACGTAGCTCTTCCAACGTGCCTTCATAAACCTTGCTTTGACCAATCTTTTGGTAGAGAGAGACGTGGATGTAATCACCCACGGCCCGCTCGAAATCTTCCGGCTTCTTCAACGGGCGTTCGGCACCGGGTGAAGAAACCTCGAGAAAGTAGGCTTGGGGAATGGGGTCCGGATCGATCGCGTCTAACTTCTCAGACAGCTCATCACTCACCATCGCACATTCTTCAATGTTAATGCCTCCGGGCTTATCAATGTAGACCCGTAAGTACCAGCTCTTACCTTCCTTGACAAATTCAACGTCAACTAATTCAAACTGATGGTGCGCCACAATTGGCTGGGCCAGGTCCGTCACGGTCTCGACGACTGTACTCAAAGAATTCCGCCTCCTACATTTTTTCCATTAAAAAGAGTGAGCATGGACTGCTCACTCATTTAAAAAACGAGTTTAACTACATGGCCTACTTTACTACAGTTCACGTGGGATTGCAACCATTGTGCCGGCTACTGTTCACAAGTGAACAGTAGTAAAATAAATCCCGCAATCGTAATGAATTCAAAAACCAATAGATTTAAACGATTCAAGGCCATTTCTTTTAAGCTAATCGCCTTGATGACCGTCAGAATAAACGCAATCAGGAAGTAGCCGATCACGACCGCTAGGAAGGGCGCGGCCGCAACAGTTGCCACCAAACCACATAACACATAACCTAAACCAATCAAACAATAGCCTGCCAGGAAAAGCCAACCGTCTGGTAACCGTGCAAACCGCTGGAGCATGGTGAACACCCGCTTTCGTTAGAGTTTAGTACTGAGTCCTAGGTTCTTTGGTTCCTCACCATTATTGTACCATAATTCAGTGGTTTTGTAAGCGCTTACCGTGCGATTAATCCCGATAACTGCGGGTTCAACTGCAATCCCTACTGGCCGTAACTGTTGCCCCCATGTTTCAACACCAAGGTCAGCTAACCAACCGAAAAAAGCGCATTAGCCCAGCATTTAAGCTGTACCAATGCGCTTTCTAAATAGGCATAACTAAAGGTCTTAGGCTTGCAATATCTGCTGCCTTACCGTTCGCCAAATTTGGTCTGGAACGCGGTGGGCAGGACGGGAAAAGCCCAAGTGCTGTCTTTTCCCTCGCTTTGAGCCGAAAGCCACGTCTCAAAGTCGCCATTTTACCAAGCAACCCACTTGGTAAAATCCCACGGCTGAGACCAAATTTGACTCACTCACGGCTGGATAGACGTGACCAACTAAATCGGATAGTCATGGCCACCCGTTGCAACCCAATGCACGCCTAGCTGTTGACCACGTATCAGCTTATGCCATGAACCAAGTTTCAGATGACGCAGCCAACACGACCGGAGCCGAGAGTGAAGCCCAATATGAGCTCAGCCGTGGGATTATCTGAGTGGCGTCAACCAATTAGATAATGGCGACACAGCTGCCTCACCAACTCAAGTTTAAAAAAATACGTTACATCATGTCGTCGAACAAGCTTAACTGGTTCTCGTCTGGCAAGCCATCGAGCACGCCGTTTTCCGTCATGAAATCAATCAACGTCTTGGAGACCTTCCCCCGTTTGGCAAGATCTTCCTTAGAGATGAATGGCCGGTCGTTACGTGCCGCCACAATCTGCTTGGCCACGTTCAGCCCCAGTCCGGGAGCCGCCTTGAATGGGGCAATCAACGTATTACCGTCGATAATCCAGTCGGCCGCATCGGACTTCTCTAGGTCAATCATCTTGAAGTTGTAGCCCCGTTCCAGCATTTCATTGGCTAGTTCGAGCACCGTCAACAGGTTCTTGTCCTTAGTCGATGCGTCCATCCCCTGATCATTGATTGCCTTCATCGCGGCCTTTACTGCCGTCTTCCCCTGAGCCATGGCGACAACATCGAAGTCATCGGCCCGCACGGAGAAGTAAGCGGCGTAGTAAATAATCGGGAAGTAGACCTTGAAGTAAGCCACCCGCAACGCCATCAGCACGTAGGCCGCGGCATGGGCCCGCGGGAACATGTACTTGATCTTCAAGCAAGAATCAATGTACCAGTCCGGGCAATCCGTTTGTTTCATCTTTTCTTGCCATTCGTCGGGAATCCCCCGGCCCTTCCGCACGTGTTCCATCACCTGGAAGGACGTTTCGGAATCCAGTCCGAAGTTAATCAAGTCGGTCATGATGTTATCCCGGCAACCAATCACGTTAGCGATGGTGGCGGTGCCCGCCTTGATTAACTCTTCAGCGTTTCCTAACCACACGTCGGTCCCGTGAGACAGACCGGAAATCTGAAGCAGCTGCGAGTAGTTCTTCGGATGGGTCTCCTCAAGCATCCCCCGGACAAAGCGCGTCCCAAATTCGGGCACGCCCAGCGTCCCCGTCTTGGATTGAATCTGTTCCGGCGTGACACCCAAGGAATCCGTTCCGGAGAACAGTGCCATGACGCCCGGATCGTCCATCGGAATCGTCTGCGGATCGACCCCGGACAAATCTTGCAGCGTCCGAATCATGGTCGGGTCATCATGTCCCAGAATATCAATTTTTAAAATATTATCGTGAATCGAATGGAAATCAAAGTGGGTCGTTTGCCAAGCGGCATTCTGGTCGTCGGCCGGGTACTGAATCGGCGTAAAGTCGTAAATATCCATATAGTCCGGCACAACGATGATCCCCGCGGGATGTTGCCCGGTGGTCCGTTTGACTCCGGTTGCGCCCTTGGCCAGACGATCAATCTCCGCGCCTCTAAAGGTCTGTTCCGTGTCACGCTCATAGGCTTTCACGTACCCATAAGCCGTCTTGTCGGCCACGGTCCCGATCGTTCCGGCCCGGTACACGTTCTTCTCACCGAACAAGACCTTCGTGTAGTTGTGGGCAATCGGTTGGTAGTCCCCGGAGAAGTTCAAATCAATATCGGGGACCTTGTTCCCCTTAAACCCTAGGAACGTTTCGAACGGAATGTTATGACCGTCGCCAATCATCAAAGTTCCACACTTGGGGCAGTTTTTCTCAGGTAAATCATAACCCGAGCTATACTCACCCTTGGTATAGAAGTGCGAATACTGACAGTTGGGGCAGCGATAGTGTGGCGGCAACGGATTCACTTCGGTAATCCCGGTGAACGTTGCGACCACACTGGAGCCGACAGACCCCCGCGACCCAACCAAGTACCCGTCCTTATTGGACTTGGCTACCAGCCGTTGGGCGATTAAATAAATCACGGAGAACCCGTTTCCAATGATCGACTTCAGCTCCCGGTCAACCCGGTGCTGAACCAATTCCGGCAACGGATCGCCATACCAGGCGTGGGCCGTATCCATGGTCCGCTGCCGAATTTCATCCTCGGCACCCGCCATCCGTGGCGTATACAGCTTGTCTTTCAACGGGTGAACCTCATCCACCTCGTTGGCAATCTTCTGTGTATTGGTGACCACGATTTCCTTGGCCGTGTCCTCACCCAGATAGGCAAAGTCAGCAAGCATCTCGTTTGTCGTCAGGAAATGTGCATCGGGCAATTCTTGCCGGTTCAAGGGGTTTGCGCCCCCCTGCGAGTGAATCAGAATCTTACGGTAAATGTAGTCCTCTGGGTTCAGGTAGTGCACGTCTCCGGTGGCGACCACTGGTTTGTTCAGGTCGTGGCCCAGTTGAACCATGTTTCCCACAATTTCTTCCAAATTGGCTTCATCGGCAATCAGACCCGAATCAATCAGTGGTTGGTAGGCCGCCTTGGGCTGAACTTCCAGGTAATCGTAGTACTTGGCCTTCGCCGCGGCCTCGACCTGTCCCTTTTGCATCATCGCGGTGAAGACTTCGCCGGACGAGCAGGCCGACCCGACGATAATCCCCTCGCGGTAATGGTCCAACACGCTACGTGGCACCCGGGGTACCCGGTAGAAGTAGTCCACGTTCGACGCCGAAACCAGCTTAAACATGTTCTTCAAACCGGCCTGCGTCTTGGCAATCAGGATGGCATGGCTCGGCCGCGCGTGTTTATACGCGTCGTTATCGGTCATGTGGTCGTTGAGTTGGTCGTGATACTGAATATCGTAGCGGTCTTCGGCGTCCTTCAAGAACAGATAGTTCAGGTGCCCCGTGGACTCGGCATCGTAAACAGCCCGGTGATGGTGCTCCAGACTGACATGGAAACGTTTAGCCAGCGTATTCAGGCGGTAGCTCTTCAGCGTCGGATACAGGAACCGGGCCAACGTCAGCGTATCGATGATGGGATTGCTGATTTCCGGCATGTTGTGTCGCTTATAGCCGGTGTTCATGAACCCCACGTCGAAAGTCACGTTATGACCAACGATAATGGCATCGCCACAGAACTCGCGGAAGAGCTTGAAGACCTCTTCTTCGGACTTGGACCCGGCCACCATGTCATCGGTAATACTGGTCAGATTCGTGGTCTGTTCGGACAGGGGGAAACCGGGATCGATGAATTCCTCGAACTGGTCCACCACGTTCTTATGCTCCATCTTGACCGCGGACAATTCAATAACCTTGTCATAAATGGCGGATAGCCCCGTCGTTTCCACGTCAAAGACCACATAGGTAGCGCCGTCTAGCGGCACGTGGGCACTGTTATACCCAATCGGGACGCCATCATCCACCAGATTGGCTTCCACCCCGTAGAGCATCTTAACTCCAGCCTTAGCTCCCGCATTGAAAGCAGCGGGAAAGCCTTGTACGTCGGCGTGATCGGTAATGGCCAATGCGGGCATCCCCCATTTTTTAGCCTGACTGACATAATCGCCAATCGGATTGGTGGCATCCATCTGACTCATCGTGGTGTGCAGGTGCAATTCCACCCGCTTCTGATCGGCCGGGGCCGTGTCTTGACGGCTGGCATGCTTGACTTCGTTGATATCGTAGGCGTTCAGCGCCAGATCACGCATGAAGCTGTCTTCCTGGACGCTCCCGCGAACCTTGACCCAACTGCCCTCTTCAACACCGGCAAATTGGGCTTCGTCTTCGGCCCCCCGCGAGAACTTCTTCACGACAATCGAGGATGTGTAGTCGGTAATCTTGATGGTCAGAAGTTGGCGACCCGACCGCAATTTGCGGACTTCCTTGTCGAAAATGTACCCTTCAACAATGACGGACCGTTCCTCTTGGGTAATATCGACCATTCGCATCGTCGGCTGATCGCCCTTAATGGCCTTCCCAATCTGGGTCGGGCCACTAGCGGCCTGCACGTCACCGTTGCTCTGACTCGCCCGCTTCTGGTTAGCCTTCTCAATCGCCGCCGCGGCCTGTTGGGCCAACTGGGCATCGGTCTTTTCCTGCCGCGCCTTGAACTCGTCGATCTTAGCCTGCGACTTGGATTCGTCCACCATCACGTGGATGTTGAACTTAGGGAAGCCCGCCTGCCGGTAGGTATCCTCAATGGGACCCAGTGCTTGATTGGCTAAAAAGTTCTTCACAACTTCATTCTGCGCGTACAGCAACACCCGCCCGTCCGGGTCCATTTGTGGGACCTGGGATTGGCAGAGTTCCTGAACTAAATTACTGGTGAGGCCGCTGTTCTTGACGACCCATTCCCAGTAATCCCCCAGCAAACGATCGGTTAACTCGGGCTGCTCAACTTCGATGGAAGCCCCGACCGTCGCAATCTCCCGAAAGGCAATTTGCAGGTGGTTATGAAATTCCACAAAGGCCGTAAACGGCAAGATACTGGGTAATTTTAAATAAAAATGCCAGCGCCGTGACTGTTCGTGAACGGTCAACCGGTCAATGGTGGCCGTCTGGAAATACGGCTGATCCGCCGCCCCAGACAAATCTAGTTGTTGTAATAATTTTTCAAATAATGCATGGCGATCTTCGTCCACAAGCGAACTCCTTTCACGCTGTCTGAATCTATTTCAATTGTCTAAATGGTTTTAAGCTAGCTAAACCTAATTTTTGAGGCTACTAGTAGCCCTAGTTCGCCAAATCTGGCGAACGGTAAGGCGGCCAGCACAGACTATGATGGCTGAAAAGCTAAAAGACTAAAAAGACCAGCCGCTAGCTGGTCTTTTCGGTAAGCTAGTCGATGTCTTTAAAGAGAATTTCCACAGTGCTTGCGACTTCATCCTTAATAACTTCGACCGTTTCACCAGTCTTTCTGATCTTAATTTCAACGATACCCTCGCCGGCCTTCTTGCCGATGGTAATCCGAACTGGAATTCCCATCAGGTCGGAATCGGCAAACTTAACACCGGGACGTTCCTTCCGGTCATCGGTCAAGACCCGATAGCCTTTGGCCGTCAACTGTTCTTCCAGTTCATCAGTCAAGTTGGCTTGGTCTTCCTTCTTCAGGTTGACTGGAACCAAGTGAATGTCAAATGGCGCGATGTTTCGTGGCCAAACCAGACCGTTTTCATCAGCTTGTTGTTCCGCAATCGCGGATAACAACCGACTGACCCCGATCCCATATGACCCCATGACAACGGGCTTCTGCCGGCCGCCTTCGTCCAGTACCGTGGCGCCTAATGCGTCGGAGTACCGCGTCCCCAGCTTAAAGATGTGTCCAATTTCAATTCCCTTGGTGAACTTCAGGACACCGGCGCCATCTGGTGACAAGTCACCGGGCTGCACTTCACGGAAGTCTGCGTAGTCGTCCACTCTGAAGTCGCGACCCGCGTTGGCGTTGACGTAATGGTAACCGTCCTCATCGGCACCCACGGTCACGTTGACCATGTCACCCACGTATTGGTCGGCCAGAATCTTAACGTCTTCGCCCACACCAACGGGACCTAGGGAACCAAAGTTGGCCCCCAAGAATTCCTTGGCTTGGTCCGGCGTCGCAGGATCTAAGAAGTCGGCGTTCAGGTAGTTCTTCAGCTTGGTCTCGTTGACGGCGTGGTCGCCGCGAACCAAGACCATGACAGGTTGATCATCGGCGTCCACGTACTTAGCCACGTACAGCATGCTCTTGACCAACGTTGACGGCTTAACGTCCAGGAACTCGGCGACTTCATCAATCGTCTTGGCTCCTGGTGTCGCAACCTTTTGCAGTTCCTCGGGTTGCGCGTGCGACTTCTTACTGATGAAGAGGCTGCGGGCCATTTCCAAGTTAGCGGCATAATCAGAAGAGTCGGAGTAAACAATCGTGTCTTCACCCACTGGCGCAATGGCGGAGAACTCCTTGGAATCCTTACCACCCATGGCACCACCGTCACCTACGATGGCCCGGTAGTTTAAGCCCACCCGATCAAAGATGTTCTCGTAGGCGTGTTCCATCTGGCTGTAAATGCGATCCAGGTCTTCATCGTTGATCGTGAAGGAATAGCCATCCTCCATGATGAACTCGCGGCCCCGGAGTAAACCGTAGCGTGGACGGTCTTCGTCACGGTACTTGGGTTGGATTTGGTACATCACCAACGGCAACCGCTTGTAGGACTTGATGGCATCACGCACCAACATCGTGAAGGTTTCTTCATGCGTGGGGCCCAGGATAAAGTCGCTATCGTGACGGTTCTTCAGCTTAAATAAGTTGGGGCCGTACGTCTCGTAACGTCCGGATTCTTCCCACAATGAGGCGGGTAAGATCGCTGGCATCAGGGTTTCCACGGCGTCAATCTTCGCCATTTCTTCCCGAATGATCTTTTCGATATTTTCCAGCACCCGGTAAGCCAGGGGCAAGTAAGCGTAAACCCCGGCAGTCACTTGGCGAATGTAGCCCGCCCGCAACATCATTTGGTGGCTCAAGGCCTCCGCGTCATTGGGTACTTCCTTAAGCGTCGGAATGAGTAATTTCGATTGTTTCATAGTCAAATATTCCCTTCTCGTTACATCCCTATTTTACTAGTGAATAAAGTAGCGTTCGATGTCGTTCCAAGTAACCAGTAACATCAAGATTACCAGAAAGCCGACACCCACCAGCGTAATCCCCGCTTCCACGTTCTCAGAAAGGGGCTTACGCCGAATCGCCTCAATAAAGTTCAATAATATTTTACCACCATCTAAGGCTGGAATTGGTAGTAAATTGACAATTGCCAAGTTAATTGAGAGAAAGGCCAGGAAGTTCAAAACACCGACCAGGCCAAACTGCGTCGCTTGGGAGGTCGTGGCAAAGATGGCCACTGGTCCCCCCAGGTCGTTTAGACTAAAGTGCCCGGATACCATGCTCCATAGGGCGCCAAACAACGCCTTGGTCATCGTCCAGGTCTGGGTGAAGCCGGACGCTAGAATCGGCCCAATCTGCTTATTCTGGGCCTGAGTAATACCGATCATCCCGACCGTCTTACCGTTGGACTTCTCACCCTTTGGCGTCAGAGTCAACGTTTTTTGCGTCTTGCCCCGTTGAATCACAACCTTGGTCGCCTTATTGGCCCGTGGTTGAATGGCGGTGCTTAAGGCCGTCCAGTCCTTGGTCTGCTTACCATTGACCGATAAGATCTTATCGTTGGTCTGAATCCCGGCCTTCTTGGCCACGGAGACCGGAGAGCTGGCGACTTGCACCTGATTGGTTCCCATCGCCACGCCACCCTGAACGAATGACATCAGCATAAAGGTCACAATGGCCAGAATGATATTGTTCATGGGACCAGCAAAGTTGGTCATCAACCGCCGGCCTAACGATGCCGACTGGAACTGCACATCCTTGGGCGCAATCTGAAGCTCGGTGCCATCCGTTTCAATGATGGTGGCATCGTGGGCGACCGGATAGCGTTTCACCTCGGACTCATCGCCGTTCTCGTAGCCCTCAATCCAGAGTTCATCCTCCAGATCGGACCCGGTAATTTCGACCGGAATCCCGTTAAACAACGTGGACTTCTTGCTGGCGTTAATGCGCTCAACCTGATCATTTTTTCCCAGATACAGGCTAACTGGCGTCCCGGGCTGAATTTCATCTTCATCATCTTCGGCACCGGCCATACGCACGTAGCCCCCAACGGGTAATAGCCGAACGGTATAGGTGGTGCCATCCTTCCCCCGCCGATAAAACAGCTTGGGGCCCATGCCAATGGAAAATTCTCGAACCAGAATCCCGCCGCGCTTGGCAAAGTAAAAATGACCAAACTCGTGGACAATGACCAGAATCCCAAAGACGATAATAAACGTAATAATCGTGGTAATCACAGCTGTCGTCCCTTCTACTGTTCGTCTTAATTTTCATTTTTCACTGCTACCTAGCATACTCTAACCACCCTAGATGGCGCAAGCGAACAGCAGGCGTTAAATTAACCCGAACAAATGAATGACGGGGAGAACCAACAGTAAACTATCAAACCGGTCGAGGATACCACCATGGCCGGGCAAAATCTTACCGGAATCCTTGACGCCATAGTAGCGTTTCAAGGCGGATTCGACCAAGTCCCCGAACTGACCCACGATAGAGAAGATCAGGGTCAAGATAATCATGACAATCAGGCTGTAATGGCCGATTGGGAAGAAGTACCAGAAGACACTCCCAACAATCGTAGCCACCAGCGAACCGCCGATTGAACCTTCCCAGGTCTTGTTGGGACTGATGTGTGGCGCCAACTTGTGCTTACCCAGCTTTCGGCCGATCATGTAGGCCCCAGAGTCCGTGGTCCAGACGATAAATAGCGCGTATAACAGGGCCACCAAGCTCACTGCCCGTGCGGCAATAAAGAAGTGGAATCCAATCCCAATGTAGAGCATGCTCAGGGTAATCATCCCGGCATCATCAAAGGAAAAACGATTCTTGGAAACCACCGTCCGTAGCAGTAATAAGAGGACAAACAGGTAGACGATGTACCACGGGTCTAAGAAGTGAGGTAAATCCACCCACCACCCCTGTGGCGCGATCACCAAGAGAATCCCGATTCCGGAAATAATGGCTTCCGGACTCACTAACAATTTCTTCCGCATAATTAAGACTTCTGATAAGGCCACTAACCCTAAAGCAAAGGCGGCAATGTCGATCCAAATGTGCCCCGCAATGATGATGGGGATAAAGATAATTAAGGCGACAACCGCCGTGATAACCCGTTGTTTCATGTTATAAATTCCTCGATTTCCTTATTTTTGATCAGCAGTTGGCGTCAGCCCGCCAAAGCGCCGGTGACGTTGCTGATACGTATAAATTGCCTGTTCTAGCGTGGTTTGGTCAAAGTCCGGCCAATGTTCCTGCATGAACACAAACTCACTGTAGGCGACCTGCCAGAGCATGAAATTCGATAGCCGTTCCTCACCACTCGTGCGAATCAGCAGGTCGGGGTCGGCCAAGTCGGCTAAGTCCCCGGTCATCAGCTGCTGGCCGATGGTCTCTGCCGTAATCTCGTCGGCCGTGAGCTGCCCTGTGCGCACCTGTTCGGCCAGTCGCTGCGTGGCCGTCACAATCTCGGCACGCCCTCCGTAGTTCAGCGCAAAGTTCAGCACCATACCGGTACAATCGGCCGTATCGGCAATCGCATCACGAACCGCCTTTTGCGTTGCTGCCGGCAGTTGATCCGTGTAGCCCATGACCTTGACGCGAATATTATTCTTGACGAGGTCGGGGACGAAGGTCCCAAAGAAATCGACCGGCAACTTCATCAGGTAGTTCACCTCGGTCGAGGGCCGCTTCCAGTTCTCGGTCGAAAAGGCATAGAGCGTTAACACCTTAACGCCCAAATGGCTAGCCGCCTTGGCCACCGTCTTCACGGTATTCATCCCCTGCTTGTGGCCAGCAATCCGTGGCAAATGCCGTTGCTGCGCCCAGCGCCCATTGCCATCCATGATAATCGCAATATGGGCGGGAATATTCTGCTCATCTAATTGGCGCTCCGTGACCTCGCCAGTGGCTTGATCCTTATTTAAAAATGAAAACACTGCGCACCTCCGTTGGTTCTTCATCCTGTACAATCTTTCAACGATCGTCTGACCGATACGTTCGTGACCGCTGCGAGTCACTCGTCAGTTGATCTCTACAACCTCTCATCATAACAAAAAAAAGGCCGGGAAACTATCCCGACCCCCAAATTGAGCAAATTCTTTAAGTTTACGCGACTACTGGATCAAGCGCCATTCGCCACGCTTGGCGTCTACCAACGTGCCAAAGTAGCTTAATAAGTTGTTGGCATCATCGGCACTGACTTGGCCTAAGAGGTTGAGGCCTTCACCCGTTGGCAATGGATCTGAAAGATCGGTAATTTCGTTGCCATTTTCAATCGTTGCCTTGGAGAACGCAACGATCCAGTCGTCCCCAATTAATTGGGTGACCACGAAGAACAGGTTGAAGTCATCGCTGACGAAGGCTGGTTGGGCGTAAACGCCGTCTTGAATCTGTTCCAGTTCAGCCCCGTTGTAGTTCAACACGGAGAGGTTTTCCGCGTTAACCGGGTTGTTCAACCGAAAGACCATCTTACCGAATTCTTCGGTACCCGGGGTGATTTCAACGTTATCTTGGTTATTTTGGTTATCTTCTGCCATTTTAAAGCGCTCCTTACTCAGTTGGATTAGTCGGTTAAGACTTCTTTTTCCTTATCTGCCGCAATGGCATCAACGCCCTTGATGGCCTTGTCCGTAACCTTCTGAACTTGGTCTTCCAAGTTGTGAAGATCATCGTCGGTGTAGTCGCCATTCTTATGGCCCTTCTTGACGCTATCCATCGCGTCACGACGGACGTTCCGCACGGCAACCTTGCCTTGTTCAGCCGTAGCCTTAACCTGCTTAGCGATCTCCTTACGCCGTTCCTCGGTCAGTTGTGGAATCACTAACCGGATGGCCGTCCCGTCGTTGGCTGGCGTGATCCCCACGTCAGATTCCAAGATACCCTTTTCGATATCTTCGAGGGCAGACTTGTCATAAGGCGTTACCATTAAGACCCGTGGTTCTGGAATGGTGATGGAGGCCACTTGGTTCAGCGGCGTCTGGGCACCATAGTATTCCACCATGACCCGGTTCAAAATACTTGCGTTGGCCCGGCCGGCACGAATTGTTCCCAATTCACGCTTTAAGGCGTCTTCGGCCTTTTTCATCCGACTCTGTGCATCTGTAATAATTTGATCTGCCATATCTATTTACCCCTAACTGTGGTCCCGATATTTTCGCCTTCAACCACCTTGCGAATGTTGCCACTCTTGTTGAGATTGAACACGACAAACGGGATATCATTATCCATCGAAAGTGAACTAGCCGTGGTATCCATCACGTGCAGGTCCTTGTTGATAATATCCAACTGCGTCAACTGGTCAAACTTAACGGCATCCGGATCCTTGTTTGGATCGGCTGAGTAAATCCCGTCGACCCCGTTCTTAGCCATTAAGATAGCATCCGCGTTGATTTCTGCCGCCCGTAAAGCAGCGGTCGTATCCGTGGAGAAGTACGGACTACCCGTACCCCCCGCGAAGATAACGACGCGTTCCTTTTCCAGGTGGCGGATGGCCTTCCGCCGAATATACGGTTCGGCAATCTGCCGCATCTCAATAGAAGTCTGAACCCGCGTTGGGACCCCAATTGACTCTAAGTTGTCTTGCAAGGCTAACGCGTTCATGATGGTGGCTAACATCCCGATATAATCGGCCTGTGCCCGTTCCATGCCCATTTGCTCGCCAGACACGCCACGCCACATGTTACCGCCACCAACCACAATAGCGATCTGAATGCCCAACTTATAGACACTCTTAACCTCTTCCGCTACGGTTTTAATCACCGGCGGATTAATCCCAAAACCCTTGTCGCCGGCCAAAGCCTCGCCACTCAGCTTGAGCATAATCCGTTTATACTTTACGTCCGCCATTGTGTTTCCTCCTATTGTATTCTGACAATAATTCTATCATATTCCCGGGACTAGTGATAGTCACGGCGCATGAATTACCGCATTTCGTTTAAAAACTCTAACAAAAAAGCGTAGTTTCCCACCGGAATCTACGCTTTTTACTGAAATTAGCCGTTAATTTGGTCGTTAACTTCCTTGGCCAGGTCACTCTTTGGCTTTTCGATACCTTCGCCAACTTCGTAACGGACAAAGTTAACTAACTTGCCACCCTTGCTGGCAACGAATTGGCCAACAGTTTGGTCGCCATCCTTAACGAATGGTTGGTCAGCTAAGCTGATTTCGGATAAGAACTTGTGCAAACGGCCTTCGACCATCTTTTCAACGATCTTTTCAGGCTTGCCTTCGTTCAAAGCTTCTTGCTTCAAGACTTCACGTTCGTGAGCCAAACGATCAGCTGGAATGTCGTCCTTAGAAACGAATTCTGGGTTGATTGCGGCAACGTGCATGGCAACGTCCTTAGCAGTGGCTTCATCAGCACCGTCTAAGACAACAACGGCAGCGATTTGGCCACCTTGGTGTAAGTAGGCACCAAAGACTTGGTTGTCGGTCTTCTTAACCACGGCGAAACGACGTAATTGAACGTTTTCGCTGGTAACTTGCGTCGTCTTAACAATGGCTTCGTTGATGGTTTCGCCATCGGCCGTCTTCAAGGCTAAAGCCGCATCCAGGTCAGCTGGTTGTTGGTCGGCAATCGTGTTGGCTACCGTGTCAACTAAGGCGTTAAACGTGTCGTTAGTCGCCACGAAGTCAGTTTCGGAGTTCACTTCGATGATGGCTGCCGTGTTGCCCGCAACCTTCACACGTGCTAAACCGTTAGCAGCAACGTTGCCGCTCTTCTTC
Source organism: Levilactobacillus brevis (assembly GCA_021383565.1). NCBI lineage: Bacteria > Bacillati > Bacillota > Bacilli > Lactobacillales > Lactobacillaceae > Levilactobacillus > Levilactobacillus brevis. The sequence continues at coordinate 931,698 of CP079699.1, forward strand.
TTGGCCTTGGCAATACCCTTTTCACGCAGGAAATCGATGGCCTTGTCCGTGTCACCATCAGAAGCAACAAGGGCCTTCTTAGCATCCATCATCCCAACTTGGGTTTTGTCCCGTAATTCTTTAACTTGTGCCGCAGTGATTTTGCTTGCCATGTGTAATGGCCTCCTTTTATTAATGCATCTATTTCCGCAAAAAAGACTGACTCAATCTCAGGCCATTATCGGTCCTAAACATTAAGCCAGCCTAAGGTGCTTTAAATCTTATATTTGGAAAGTGTCAGAACTGACACCTTGCATTTAATTACTTGTTGTCGCCTTCAACGGCGTTAACGATGTCTTCCATCGAGTTGTCAGAAGCAGGCTTGTCGCCCTTCTTGTCAGCTGACTTCTTGCCTTCGAAAGTCTTTTCGTCAACTTGGTCTTCACCCTGACGGCCTTCAACGATAGCGTCAGCCATCTTAGAAGTGATCAAACGAACGGCACGGATAGCGTCATCGTTAGATGGGATAACCACGTCAATTTCGTCTGGGTCAGTGTTCGTATCAACCATAGCAACGATCGGAATGTTCAACTTTTGTGCTTCGTGAACAGCGATTTGTTCCTTGCGAGGGTCAACGATGAACATAACGTCAGGCAACTTAGGCATATCTTCGATACCGCCTAAGAACCGTTCCAACTTGTCTTGAGACTTCTTAAGTAAGGAAACTTCCTTCTTAGGAAGAACATCAAAAGTCCCGTCAGTTGCCATCTTCTTCAGATCTTTAAGACGCTTGATCCGCGTTTGGATGGTTTCCCAGTTGGTCAAAGTCCCACCTAACCAACGGTGGTTAACGTAGAATTGACCAGCACGGGTAGCTTCTTCTTCGATAGAATCTTGTGCTTGCTTCTTAGTCCCAACAAACAGAACAACGGCGCCCTTAGCAGCTTCGTCCTTCATGTAGTTGTAAGCAGCGTCAATCAACTTCACCGTCTTTTGCAAGTCGATGATGTAGATACCGTTACGTTCCGTAAAGATGTATTGCTTCATCTTTGGGTTCCAACGACGGGTTTGGTGACCAAAGTGGACACCGGCTTCGAGCAGTTGTTTCATTGAAATAACAGCCATGATAAAATGCCTCCAAATAGTTTTTGATTTCCTCCCCCACGCTCAATTGACCCGAGAACTCGCAAGCGAGCACCCCTCAGACCATCACGCGAGGTGTGAATTGGCGCATACGCACCGAAAGTTATTATACAAAACTACGGGCGCTAACACAAGGAAAACTTGGGAAAAGTTGTGATTTCAGGGGGATTCAACGAAAGCTGTCGCGGTGAACTTACGGCGATCATCGGCCAACGTGCCGTCCTTCGCCGAACGATACCAGCCACCAACCCCCGTCTCATGGGATTTTGTAACTTAATCTTGCATGCTTAACCACCCCAACCATCAAACTCACGTTGCTTTTATTTCTAGTTATGGTAAACTGCTTAGGCATAACTGAGGAGGAAACGAATATGATTAAAGCGGTCGTCTTCGATGTCGATGACACGCTCTACGATCAAAAAGCGCCCTTCGAGGCCGCGCTTGCGCCGATTTTAAATTTACCGCAAGATTTTGATCTTAATTTGACCTTCCAGACTTACCGTCAGCAAAGCGCCGAGGCCTACGCCCAAGTAGCTAGTGGACAGTGGTCGCACCAGGAAATGGCCGTTAAGCGGCTCAACACCGCGCTTTTAGCTCAACACCTGCCCACCGTGGATACCGGTTCAGCGTTAGACTTTCAACGTGCCTACACCACCGGCCTGCGTCAAATCAAGTTATTTCCCGGACTGGAGACAGCCCTGGATCAACTTAGCGAGCAGTACCAGTTGGGAATTATCACAAATGGCAAGACGGACTCTCAGCTGGCCAAAGTCATGCAACTCCAGATGCACCGATGGATGACTAGGGAAGCCATCGTCACCTCGGAGGAAGCTGGACTGGCCAAGCCGGATCCTAAAATCTTCACGTTGATGAACCGTAAACTTAACTTGCGGGCGAGTGAAGTCGCTTACGTCGGTGATAATTACACCATGGATGTCAAGGCCGCCAAACAGGCCGGCTGGCATGCCTTTTGGTTCAACCACCGCAACTTAGAAATTCCTGATCGCCAGTGGATTCCCGATCAAACCGTGACGGATTCCTTCGAGCTTCAGGACTTATTGCTGGCCCTCACTGTGGCCTGCTCATAAGCTTATTCTTTTCAGATAAAGGGGGGGTCGCGCAAATTGCGCGGCCCCTCCTTTTTGCTTCAATTTAATTTGGCACCGTTGTCCGGTACATGACCGGCAACGCAACACCTACCTGATGGCCTCACGTTGACGCAAGGTTCACAATGCTCGCGATTTTCGCTAGCATTGTCGCCAGCTTCTCACAAGGAAACATCCCCACACTAGGCGAATCGTCGGCGCGGTAACCCGTGAACCGCATTCATTTACTTAACGAAATCCCCCGCTAAAAGGCAACCTCATTCTCGGCCTTGCCTGTTTCAATCAATTGTTTGTTGTTATTCAAAGCGAATTGCACCATGTTCTTGACAGCCGTCCGGGTGTAGAACGCGATGTGGGGACTGACCAAAACATTCTCCCGCTTCATCAGGTTCTTCAACCGTTCGTCCGGAATAGCGTCAAAACTGCCAAAGTCGGCGTTAAAGATACCCACTTCGTCTTCGTAAACGTCCAAGGCAGCCCCAGCTACCTTGCCGCTATCGAGGGCCCGAATCAAGGCATCCGTATCAATCAGTGCCCCCCGGGCTGGGTTCAAAATCCAGACGCCATCCTTCATCTTGCCAAAGCTCTCATCGTTGAGCATGTGGGCGTTATCCTTTGTCGCTGGCGCATGCAGTGAAATCACGTCGGCTTGTGCGTACAGTTCATCCAACGTATCCACGTAGATGCCCTGCTTCTCCAACTCCGGATTGTGGAAGACATCGTAGGCAATGACCTTTGCGCCAAAGCCTTGGTAAATCTTCATTGCGGCCCGACCAATCCGACCAGTGGCCACAACCCCCACCGTCATCGAGTTAAGCTCATCGGCGATGTCTGGGGCCCAGCGCAAGTCTCCTTGGGCCTGCTTGCGGTCAAAGGTTGGTGTCCGGCGCAGTAACCGCATTAGTTGGGTCACGGTAAATTCGGCAATGGCTTCTGGGGAGTAAGCAGGCACATTGGTGACCTTGAAGCCGTTACGTTTAACCGCATCCGCATCAACGTTATCAACCCCGACATTTCGTAAGGATAAGTTCGTCACCCCATTGGCGGCCAACTTGTCGAGTACGGCCGCCGTATACGGCTTTTGTTGGTAAACCACTGTACCATCGTAACCTTTAGCGAGATCAACCGTTGAATCGTCCAACAATTCGCTAACGGCCTTCACGTCGATCCCTTGATCCCGGGACCATTCTTCTAAGTAAGGGCGTTCATCGTCACGGATACCATAAGCAATAATTTTCACAATAAGTTCCTCCTTCACTTGTCTGAAAAACATCATTTACTACCCGCCATCAGTTTACCATAATCCCCGTTATTTCAGGGGGAAAACGCCTATTTTTCTAGGGAAACCCCCTGTGACTTTAAAAACTGAATTTTCTTCTTTCGCGTCTGGTGTTTAAACGCCCATTCCGCGTGTAGGGCGTCATGTTTACTCGTGAATTCTTGACTAAAGAGCACCTTCAACGGGCGGTGAACCTTTGTGTATTTAGCCCCCTTACCGGCTAGGTGGGTGGCAAACCGTTTGGCAACATCCGTGGTGAACCCGCCATACAGCGACTGGTCCGCACACAGGAGCACGTAGAAATAATAAGTCTTAGTCTGTGCCATAGAGTAACGCCTTCACTTCTGGAGTATAGTTTCCCTGTTGATCGTACACCGTCAACGGGGCCAATAAACGCAGTCCCCCGGGCTTTCCGTCCTTAATGGCCTCGACGAGAACCATGTTGGCCTCCTTGCCCGGCTTGGGATGGACCAATCGAATGCGTTTGGGCGCCAAGCGATGCGTCGCCATCAGATCGAGCAGTTGTAAGAGACGGTCCGGCCGGTGAACGAAGTAGGCCTTGCCGTTCATCTTGAGTAGGCCGCTAGTCGTCGCCACCACGGTTGCCAGGTCCGTGGTAATCTCATGACGCGCAATCGCCAAGTATTGATTGGGATTCTTCTGACTAGCCGGCAAGTCCTCGAAGTATGGCGGATTACAGGTCACCACGTCTACCGAGTCCTTGGGGATCCACTGGTTCACCTGTGCCAGGTCCCCCTCGTACACGGTCATCCGGTCATCCAACTGATTCAATGCCACGCTTCGACACGCCATGTCGGCCAGCCGTGGCTGGATCTCAACCTCGGCAATTTTACCGCGGGTCTGATGACTCATGAACAATCCCACGGCCCCGTTGCCGGCGCATAGGTCGACGGTCTGGCTGGTCTGGCGTGGCGGTAGCTTCGCAAAGGCCGCCAGTAGCACGGCGTCTAGGGAAAAGGCGAAGACCTCGGGGCTTTGGATAATTTGAATATCTTGACTGTAAAGCTGGTCAATTCGTTCGCCCGGCTTTAATTCTGGGGTCGTCACACGCCCCACCTTCTTTCATTTTTCGTTAAGATTACTTGCAACCCCCGCCGTTTTTTTGCATACTAGATGCATTAGATTCACTGCGAGAGGAGCACAACCTATGTTTTATTCGTTTCTGCGGAACGTTATCCGCGTTATCCTATTTATCGTAAACGGGAAGGCCAAATACCTCAACCGTGAAAAATTACCCGATGGACCGTATGTTCTGGTTGGCCCACACCGGACTTGGTTTGACCCCGTCTACTTTGCGTTGGCGGCCAGTCCCCGTAAGTTCAGTTTTATGGCCAAGGAAGAGCTGTTCCAAAACTCCATTTTCCGATGGCTACTCTACCATGTCAATGGTTTTTCGGTAAATCGTGACCATCCGGGCCCTTCCGCCATTAAAACCCCCGTCCGGATTCTACGGAAAGGTGAGCTTTCTTTGATCATGTTTCCGTCCGGTTCCCGGCACTCCCAGGAACTCAAGGGAGGCGCGGCCGTCATCGCTAAGATGGCCAAGGTGCCGCTGGTCCCCGCCGTCTATCAGGGCCCGTTGACCTTCAAACGGTTGTTCTCCAGAAAGCGCGTCACGGTGGCCTTCGGCGATCCCATCACCATCGACCGTAAATTAAAGTTGGACGAAGCCGGTCAGGCCGATATCGAGCAACAGATGCAGGCCGCCTTCAACGCCCTAGATAAGCAGATTAACCCCAACTTCGAATACGTCGATGTCACCGGGGAAAAAGAACACGAAAAAGAAAAACATGACTAAAACACAAAGACCGTTTCACCTATCGCCAATTGATAAGTGAAACGGTCTTTGTGTTTGTCAGGCGTTTGGCCCCAAATTTTTCCAACGCTGGTATTCCCAATTTAGATAGCCGGAATGGATGCCAGCAGGTCGCCAGTTCCACTTAAAACTGATGACCCAACCAGCCAAAATCAGGAATGATTCGACCAGTGCTCTTAGTCCCACTCTCCAACTTTTAAAACTTTTTGGGCAAAACGTGCAACAAATCATGGTGAAAAAACATTAGTAGTAAGTAGAGGACCAATTTCCTCAAACGTTACTCCGCCGCGTGCGCCGCATTTTGCAGCTGAATCATGTCGTAGTAGTAGCCTTGCTTTCGCATCAGCTCGTCGTTGGTCCCGCGTTCCACGATCTTGCCGTGGTTCAATACCAGAATCAGGTCGGCATTTTGAATCGTCGACAACCGGTGGGCAATCGCAATCGTCGTCCGGTTTTCCTGAATTCGGGACAGGCCGGTCTGAATCATCGTTTCCGTCTCAGTGTCCACGTTAGCCGTGGCTTCGTCTAAGATCAGAATCTTCGGATCGGTCACCACCGTTCGGGCGAAGGTAATCAGCTGACGTTGGCCCGCCGAGTATTCCGTCCCCCGTTCGAGCACGGGCGTCGCGTAACCCTGTGGCAACTGATCGATGAAGTCATCGGCCTGCACAAAGTGGGCCGCCTGGTGCACCTGAGTATCGGAAATGTCGGTGTTAAACATCCGAATGTTGGTCTGAATGTCACCGTAGAAGAGCTGTGGTTCCTGGAGCACCAGCCCCATCTTAGACCGCAACTCCTCGGCCGGATAGTCGCGAATATCCCGATTGTCGATGAGCACTTCACCGGATTGGAACTCGTAGAAGCGCATCAACACGTTAATGGTCGAGGTCTTCCCGGACCCCGTTTGCCCGACTAAGGCCACGGTTTGACCAGGTTCGGCGACGAAGGACACGTCCTTTAGCACGGGATGTTCCTGATCGTAGGCAAAGGTCACGTGGCGAAATTCAACCTTACCGCGCGTAATCTTGGCGTCGGCCACCGGATGCTGCGCCGGTGCCAGCGTCTGGTCATCGACCACCCGCAGCACCCGCGAGCCCGCAACCATCCCATTTTGAAAGTCGCTCAGACTATCCATCATGTTACTCATGGGACTGTAGAAGTTGTTCAGGTAGGTGATGAATGCGTAGATTACCCCGGCAGCCACGACCTCGTGAAGGCCACGCATCCCGAAGATACTCAGAACAATCACGGTGCCCAACGCGTAGAACAGGTTGATGATCGGGCTCAGCAACAGTGAGTTGGTCCGAATCATGGCCTTACGCGTATCGTAGTAGGCTTGATTGGTCGTCTCAAAGTTGGCGGCCGTTCGGCGCTCCTGCCGGAATTCTTGAATCACGCTAATCCCGGTAATGGCCTCGGCCAGCTTCGTATTCAGTTCACTAAGCCGTTCACGCATCCGCCGGTAGACCTTGGAACTGTAGCGCTGGTAGTACCAGATTGTGACACCCAGAAATGGCACCAGTACCAGCGTCCACAGCGCCACCGTCACGTCGGTGAAGATCATCGCCAGAAACGATGAAATCACTGCGAAGATGGCCAGAATCAGCGTATTCAGCAGTGCCCAGAAGTTGGAAAATGTCATGGTATCGTTCATCAACCGCGATAGGATGGAGCCGCCCGGCGTTTGGTCGAAGTACCGCATCCCCTTGCCGTGCAACTGGCTAAAGAGTTGCCGGCGGACATTTTCCAACATGTATTCGGCGCCCATCGTACTGGTATAGTTCTGCCAGAATTGCATCAGCGCCCGCATGACCATGCCGAAGAAGTAGAGCCCAGCGAACAGCCACATGATGACGATGGTGGCGTTGCCGGCCCGTAGATAACGGTCCATGTACGTCTGCAACAGCCAAGGCAGGAAAACGTTGACACCGCTAATCAGTGCCGACAGGATGATTGAGCCGATGAAGAACCATTTGTACGGCGCCGCAAAGCGCAATAGGCGCTTGATGACCGTCCACTGTTCCTTGGTCGTCATGCTATGCGCCCAAGCCGATTCATGTTTATCCGTCATCACGAACGCCTCCCTTCACTTGCGTCTCGAGTTGTTGCTGATCGAACATGCGTTGATACCACCCGTGAGCGGCCATCAACTGGGCGTGGGTGCCCCGTTCGACGACACGACCATCGTCGAGTACGAGGATCTCATCAGCCCCCATGACCGAACTCAACCGGTGCGCCGAAATAATCGTCGTCTTGTTGGCCCGTTCGGCTTTCAAATTAGCTAAAATTTCGGCCTCCGTTTCGGCATCCACGGCGGACAAGGCGTCGTCTAGGATGAGCAGCTCCGGATTAATCAGGAGTGCCCGGGCAATCGCCATTCGCTGACGTTGACCCCCGGATAGTGAAATCCCTTCCTCGCCCACTTGGGTGTCGTACCCGTCTGGTAATTGGGCAATCTGCCCGGACAGGTCACTCTTCGTCGCCGCAGCTTCCACTTCGGCCTGGGTGGCATCGGGCTTGGCAAAACGGATGTTTTCGAAGATGTTTGAAGAGAACAGGAAACTTTCCTGCGGTACGTAGCCAATAGCCGGTAAGTAGCTGTCCAGCGCGTAGTCCTTGATGGGATGCCCGCCAAAGCGAATCTCGCCATCATAGGCGTCAAACTCGCGCAAAATTAGTTTCATAATCGTCGACTTCCCGGCACCGACCCGGCCGACAATTCCCAGCGTCTTCCCCGCTTGAAGGTCAAAGTCAATCTGCTGTAGACTGGCACCGGCGTCGTCCGGATAGTCAAACCGCTTGACGTGATAGCTCAACGTCCCGGTCGGCCGGACTTTCAGGCCGTTGACGCGGTCGATGATGTGGGTCTTTTGATTCAATAACTCCATGACCCGATCGTAACTGGCATTGCCCCGTTCCATGGTGTTAAAGAGCATCCCCACGGCAAACATCGGCCAGACCATCATCGCTAGGTAGCTGATGAAGGACACCAGATTCCCGATCGTAATGACGTTATGGGTGACAAAGAGGCCACCCAACACAATCGTGGCTACGTAGGACAGAGAAATCACCAAGGTAATGGCAGGATCAAACAGGGAATCCAACCGGTTCACGCGCCGGTTAATCTTGATGGTCCGATCCACCTGCTGGTCAAAGTCCGCGACATCGTCATCTTCTTGTCCCAGCGCCTTAATCACCTTGATTCCACTGATGCTCTCCTGCGCCTTGTTATTGAGACGGGAGAAGGCAGCCTGTGAGGCGCCGAACGCCCGGTGAATCCGTTGACCTAAGAACCAAGAGATGACGGCCAGAAACGGAAAGGGAATGATCGCAATAATCGTCAGTCGCCAGTCAATCAGCGTCATCATGGCGATCAGCGTGGTGCCCCCCGTGATAATCGCATCGGCAAACTGGAGAATGCCACCACCGGCAACCCGTTGCACGGCTTCGAGATCGTTGGTCGCGTGTGCCATGAGGTCCCCGGTCCGATAGTGTTGATAGAATTCCCGATCCATCAGCATGAAGTGGTTGAATAACCGGTTCCGGAGCAATTGTTCCAGATGGGCCGCCCCACCCCAGATGGCATTTCGCCAAAGATAACGGGTGGCGTACTGCCCCAGTGCGGCGAGGGTGACAAAGCCCAGGTCGATGAGGAGTACCCGCCCCGTCATGGTCTGCCCGTGAATGCCGTCGACCATGTTCCCGATGATCCGCGGCGGAATAATAGCGATGATGGCCGTCAGAAGTAGGCCAATCACGCCGACTAGATACGTCCGCCATTCTAGGCGAAAATACCAAGCCAGTTTACGAAAAATACTCACGAACGTCCCCTCCTTAAATTAAAATATGATTAAATTGTAACAGACTTTCCAATTTTACAGAAGTTACGGAAAAATGCAAACAAAAAAAACTCGCCTCCAGGAAAACCGGAAACGAGTCGTCAGTAAAACCAGACCTATTTTTTGTTGTGTGCGTTCTGTTGCATCGCGTTCATCATTTGATGTAACTTCCGTTGTGATGGTTTTTGTCCCATTTGCAACATCATCGCACGCAGTTGGTCTTCGTTAATTGGCGGATTGTCTTTCAGGTAGTTTTCCATGTACTTACGGGCACCGAAGAAGCCCCCAGCAGCACAGCCAAGGCCGACAACGATGACAATAATGATCCAGATCCAAGTTGACAAGGTATTCCCCTCCTTTTTGCAGTCATTCATTTTACAATTTTACACAAACTTAACGCAAAATAAAAGAGCGAATCCGGTAAAAAGACCCGCTCGCTTAATTAATTGTCGCGTAAACCCTTTTTGCGTTGAATATTGCGGACCTTTTCTGGCGTAACTTCCTTACCATTTTTGTCGTAAACCTGCATCATTTCGACCTGACTCTTGAAGCTGGCCCGAAATAACTTCAGGTATTTTTGCCGCAACGTTGCCCGTTCGGCCGTTTCCTCAGCGGTTAAGCCTTCATCCGTCTTGGCCTTGTGCGCCAATTCATTGATCCGTACTAATAAGGTGTCCATCGTTTCTTCAGCCATGAACAGCCCTCCTTTATTGTATTTTTTATGGTTGTGCGTCATCCCGGACACGATTACCCCCGGACAACGTCCACACGATTTCCAATTGAACGCCGGGTTACCCCCAGCATTTCAAGACGTCCCCTATCATATCAGGGTTATTTTCAGATTTCAACTCATTTACCCGAACATCTGTTTGAAAACGCCGAGAACGTATGCTACACTGTGATTAAACTATACTACGAATGACGAACGAGGTGGCAAAAATGAGTAAAGCTTCTGAAAGTAAACAGCTAGCCGTCCTACGCTTCATTTGGGAACGGGTAAATGAAAAAGGGTATCCGCCGACCGTCCGTGAAATTGGCGAAGCCGTCTCCCTGTCCTCGACCTCTACGGTGCACGGCCACATCGCCCGCCTGGAGAAGAAGGGCCTGTTGACCAAGGATCCCACGAAGCCGCGGGCCTTGGAAGTCACACCGGCCGGCTTGGAAGAACTGGGTGTCCACGAGCAACAGACGCGCATCCCCGTGCTAGGAACCGTGACCGCCGGCGAACCTATTCTGGCCGTTCAGGAAGCAACCGACTACTTTCCGGTTCCCCCAGAATTTGAACGCGACGACGATCAACTCTTCATGTTAACGATTCGCGGCGAGAGTATGATCAACATCGGTATTTTAAATGGTGACCAAGTCATCGTCCGGCGTCAACAAAACGCCGATAACGGTGATATTGTGATCGCCATGACTGAGGAAAATGAAGCGACCTGCAAGCGATTCTTCAAGGAAGCCGACCATTTCCGGTTGCAACCCGAAAACGATACCATGGCGCCGATTATTCTCAATAACGTTAGCATCTTAGGTAAGGTTGTCGGCCTGTTCCGCGACGACGTTCACTAATCATCATAAATGACAAAACAGCTGTCACACCGCGAGGCCTGACAGCTGTTTTTTATACGTTTTAGATCACCTTACCGTGATAGTGACTCTCCGGTAACGTCGCAAAGTCGTAGGCGGCCAAGGCCTCCGCTTCACGAACGTAGGCGTGTAGCCCTTCGGCAATCATCAGATTCAGCGTGGTGTCCTTCTCGTGTAACACCACCACGGGCTTCTTGCTGTGGAAGGCGTACCCAATCTCAAAGGCCGTTCCCGAATCCACCTGATCGTCCACGAAGTCCACCATCCCCACGACAACATCGGCCTGGTCAATCTGGGTGACGTCCATCTGGAACGTTTGGGTGGCCCATTCCGGCGTCCCCATGGTTAGCCCCGGGATCTCACTCTTACGGGGGCTAAAGAAGCTGTCGACACGGGGGTTAGCGGCTAAGGCTTGTTCCACCCGTTCAATCCGCGAAATCTGTTCATCGTCAAAGAAGGGTCCTGCTAAATAAACTTTGGTCACACTAATCTCCTCATTTCTCTCGAATGTAGCTCCTATTATACCGGAAACGTTAACTTTTAGCGACAACATTTTAATTAACATTCGGTTATAAAACGGTAAGCCCAGTCATTTTCATTAATTTATTAATATTATTCGAGTTTGACCGTCCGGTTGCGCGCCCTTTCACGAGACAATTGTTTCATGCTATACTGAAGCTAATTGACATTGGGGGGATCGGTAACATGATGATTTTGGGCTTTGCCATCATGGGTGGCTTAATTACAATAATCGCGGGATTTTCGTTGATAACGGCCATTCAGAATGGGAGTTCCAAAGTGGGCGTCAGTATTCTGTTGGTCGTGGCATTGTTGGGGACGGTATTTGCCATTTGGAAACTCCCCTATTGGTCGCACCAAACAACCGCTCCGGCCACGCACACGGCCAAGCAACAATCTCAGATTAGTTCGCAGTCCGGTCAGGTCTTCTCGGCAAGCTCGAGTGGTGTGACCCAGGCAGACAACGAGAAGAGCGTGCAGCAGCAGTTAGCCAAAGCACTCACTAAGCTGGGCACCGTCACCTTTGACCGTGCTAACAAGACCTACACGCTGACCGTGACGAACAGCGACCTTAAGCAGACGATCCAGGCGCTCACCAAGAAACCAAGTCTGGCCAAGCAAGCCAAGTGGCCGCGCTTCGTGGAAAACTTTACCAAGACCAGTGGCTCGCTGGCCAAGTCGCTGGGCAAAGGCTACCGTCTGGAAGTTCGTGTGGGTCACCAAGACCCGGTGCTGGTCTTCAAGGATGGTTACGTGGTTAAGAATCAATTCGAATAAAGATTAAAAATAAGGTGTCCGCTAAGCCTCAGACCGGTTAGTCTAAGGTTTAGCGGACACCTTTTAATTTCAACGCCTAACGGTGGCGGTACTGCCGTTGTTGGTTTTGCCGGCCAGCAAGATAGTAATCGGCCGTCTCTTCGCCCACGGCCAGTTGCGTATCACGCGCATCGTTACTGAGCTGACTACGGTAAATGGCCTCGTACTCGGTCACACTCACCCGCCGACGTTGGGCCAACAGCTGGGTCAATGCCACGTCGTCAAAGCCTTGGCGGAAGTCGGGCTGGATCAGGCCACTGAAGAACTCGCCCTCGGCCCCGGACCCGTAACTAAAGAAGCCAACGCGATTGCCAGGGGCCAGCTGACCGTGCCGCAATAGTGACAAGAAGCTAAGATACAACGACCCCGTGTAAAGATTTCCAACATTACGGTTGTCTTCCTGACTGGCTTCGAACGCCGCCTTGAGCGTGGCCTGCTGATCCGGTTGGGCCTCGGGTAAGATTTGCCGCAAGCCCTTCCACCCCATCTTTGTAAATGGCAAGTGAAAGGCCAAGGCATCAAAGTCGGCAATTGTCCGTTGCGTCTGCTGCTGGTAGTCCGTCCATACCGTTTTGAAGAAATCGAGATAAACATTCGTCGAATATTTACCATCGACCAAGGCTTCCGTGCGGTACGTTGGCCGCCAAAAATCCATCACGTCCTCGGTGTGGTAGGCACTCACGGGCTCTAAAGCTAAAATCTGGGGGTTGGCCGTCACCAGCACGGCAACCGCCCCGCCGCCCTGCGTCACCTCGCCGGCCGTTCGCAGGCCATAGCGTGCCACGTCGGCGCCGATGACCAAGACCTTAGCCGTGGGATGGACACGAACGTAGTCGGCCGCCAATTGGAGACCAGCCGTGGCCCCGTAGCAAGCCTGTTTGAGCTCGATGGCTCGCGCTTGGCTGGGTAACTCCAGAAGATGGGCCAGATACACCGCCGTGGCCTTCGAGTTATCGATACCCGATTCCGTCCCGAACAGTACCATGGCGATGTCATCCTTGAGCTCGGGCGTCAAAATCTGACTGGCAGCATTGGCGGCCATCGTCACGACATCCTGGGTCGGTGGAATCACGGCCTGCTGCGACTGTCCAATGCCAATCAAATATTTATTTGGATCTTCGCCCCGGGCAGTGGCCAGTTCGGCCATGTCCAAGTATAGTCCTGGCGTGTAAAAACCAATTTTATCAATACCGACACTGATGCTCATGCGTTGTGACCTCCTGAATTTTCGGTCCTGCCAGTTTGTGGCCAAGCTAACGATATGCTGGTCGCTTTTAACTGACGGTACCCCTTCTGAATTGAACTAACTTTAATTGTACAACACAAGTTGCCCCCACAGCTAGCCGATGACGAGGCCTAACGAACTCTTAATATTCTGTAAAAGAAAAATGGCCCGGGCCAATCCACCGATAATTCGGGTAAATTAGCCGCAAGAGCCATTAATTGTATCTAGCAATCAAGTGACACATTGTCTCGTCAGTGTTGCCATTCATATACTTTTTGCATGCTACAACTGTGTTATAATTTATGATCTTTCAACTGTTGCAGGACGGCCCGCAATTTTTGCTTGGTCTCGGCACTGACCTTGGGATATTCGGGGTGTAACACTTGCAATCGGTCGATCAAAATATTGGAGACAATCAGCCGAGCCACGCCCTTGTCGTCGGCCGGGATCAGATACCACGGACTCTTCTTGGTGGCCGTGTTCTCTAACATTCGCGTATAAGCGGTTTGGTAATCATCCCAAAAGGCCCGCTCCTGCATGTCGCTGGGGGCAAACTTCCAGTTCTTGCTGGGAACTTCAATTCGCCGTTCGAAGCGGTGGGTCTGTTCATCCTTGGACAGGTGCAAGAAGAACTTGATAACCTCGAAGCCCTGGTGACGTAAGTATTTTTCGTAATTTCTCAAATCATGGTAGCGGTGGTCCCAGAACTTATCGTCCACATCGCTCACCGAATCAATCCCCGGCAAGTTCTGTGTGGTCAACATCTCGGGATGTACGTGACTAATCAAGACATCCTCGTACTGCGACCGGTTGAAGATACGAATCTCCCCTCTGGGTGGCAATGCCTGATTAATCCGCCACAAAAAGTCGTGATCTAACTGTAGATGGGTCGGTTGCTTAAAACTGACCACACTGGTTCCCGAGGGATTCAAGCCGCTGAAGACGTGGCGAATCAGCCCGTCCTTACCAGCGGTATCCATCCCTTGGAGGATCACAATGATTCCGTGTTTCTTCTGCGAATATAACCGGGATTGCAGGTCGCTTAGCGTGGCCACGTTGTCGGCTAAGGCACTGTTAATGACGGCTTGATTGGGCCCCTTCTCAACACGTGTCGCCAGTTGGGCGAGTTCCAGGGGGTGTTCTCCAGCATAACGATAACTACTCTCAGTAGTCATACGCACCATCTCCTCATTAACTTTTACCTTAGCATGCTTAGACGTGGGATACCAGCGAACGCTTGGACTTTTTTGAAATAAACGGCAAAATCTTCGCGTTCCCCTGATAACCTTGATATACTTAGCATGTAAACACTTACTTGATCAATGGAGGCCTCGATAAAATGAAAAAGATTACGGCATACTTTGTTCGTCACGGTCAGACCATGTTAAACCACTACAATAAGGTGCAGGGGTGGATTGATTCACCACTCACCGAAAAGGGTCGCGCAGACGCCAAGCGCGCGGGTCAACAACTCAGTAACATCCCCTTTGTTGCCGCCTATAGTAGCGATTCCGGTCGGGCCATTGAGACGGCGCACATCGCCCTCAAAGAGAATCCGGACAACATGAACATCGTGACCTATCAGTACCCAGAGTTCCGTGAACAGTGTCATGGCTACTTCGAAGGCAACGACTTGAACCAAATGTGGCAGTTCGTCGGGGCCCAAGTTGGGCTGACCTCCGAATCCAAGGTGCTGGGCACCTACGGCTTGGAGAAGGCCCGCGACCTGATTCACCAGGCCGACCTGTATGGTGAAGCCGAGAGTAATGACATGTTCTGGGAACGACTCGACCGGGGCTTTGACAAGCTACGGGCCAACTCCAAGGATGGCGACCAAGTGTTGGTGGTCTCCCACGGAATGACGATTCGCTCCATCATTGATCGTTACGCGCCCGAATTGGACGAAGGCGTGGCCACCATCAACGGTAGTATTACCAAGTTGGAAATTACGGATGACGATATTCACGTTGACTTCTTCAACCGTATTGATTTCCAATCCTAAGCATGTAGGAGGTGCTTCACATGAAAAGTATCCATCGTTCACGTTATGACCGCGTCTTTGCCGGTGTCATTGGCGGTATCGCCGATCACTTCGACTGGAACGCCAACATCGCACGCGTTATCTTCGTATTGTTAGCCATCACCCCCATGTTTCCAGGACTCATTGCCTACCTGATTCTCTGGATGATTATGGGTGATCCCGAATAACTGGTTAAAGTCCGAGACCAACTCGGACTTTTTTCATACGCCAAAATAAAATAATGAAAACGCTAACAAAATATTCATAATTTGATTGACGTTGCGGAAAGGTTAGTCTACAATTTGAATTAACAACTTAGTTATACCCGCTATAACTTGGACGCTTTAAAAACTCAAGGAGGTTCTCTACCATGGCAAATTCAGAAAAAACTTTAGTATTAGTTAAACCGGATGGTGTTGCGGAAGGACATATCGGTGAAATTATTTCACGGCTTGAAAGTAAGCGCTACCAAATCACTGCCCTCAAGGTTTTGAATGCGACAACCGACCAATTAAAACGGCACTACAGGGAGCAGGTCGACAAGCCCTACTTCAATGAGATTCAGACTTATATGCAAGAAGGTCCCCTGGTCGCCATCATTGTGACGGGAACCGACGTGGTGAAAGCGGTTCATAACTTAGCAGGTAAGACCCGCCCTAACGACGCCCAACCCGGGACCATTCGGGGCGACTACGCGCACGAATACCCCGATGGCATTCTACGAAACATCGTTCATACGGCGGATAGCCGCGAGAACGCCCACCATGAAATTGCGATCTGGTTCCCAGAACTGGCGGTTGCGGCTCATCAAAAGGTGGCTGGCAAGGAAAAAGTTGGCGCCAAATAATTAAGATGAATTGACACCGGGGGGGCGCATATGTTGCGACCCCCTTTGCGTTTCGTTTTTTTGAATGACGAATTGTCAAGTCAAGCGCAACTTTATTCCAAAGAAAATTTCTGATGGACTCTTCCAGCCTAAGACCTTACGTGGTCGGTTATTTAATGTTTCAATGAACTGACAAATATCTTGGTCAGTGAGTTGATCTAAATCAGTTCCTTTTGGGAAATACTCACGAATAAGACCATTTGTATTCTCGTTAGTTCCCCGTTGCTGTGGTGCGTGTGGATCTGGAAAATAGACCGGAATACCTAGCTCTTGACTAACTTCACGATATCTTGCGAATTCAGTCCCACGATCCGGCGTAAGCGTACGAACTCGTTTGGGCGTCACAGTATGCAATAAGTCAATCATAGCTTGTGTAACGTTCTTGGCGTTTACTTTGGAAACTCGTTGAGATAGTAAGTAACGTGATTTACGGTCCACCAACGTAACTAAAGCTGAACGTCCAGTCTTACCTCGAACGGTGTCACCTTCCCAATGGCCAAACCAGCTCCGGTTATCACACGACACTGGCCGCTCATGGACTGAAGGAACATCATTAAACCGCCCCCGTCGTTCATTGATTGTTCCTTTGACCTTGCGAGTTTTGCCACGATGGCGGAGTTTACGGGCAAAACCACGAGCGCCACGACTCTTACGTTTAATTCCCAAATTATCACGTTCAATTCCGCGATAAATGGTGTTGTAACTAATTCGCCATCCACTATTTTCGTGAAGTAAACGCCCTGAGATTTGTTCGGGAGACCATTGGTATTGAACGATGCAGCGAAGGACAAAATCTCGTAATTTCAGGTCAGTTAGGAGTCTAGGACGGCGGCTCTTCAGTCGGCGCCTTTGGTAGCTCTCTTGTGCTTTGACAGCTGAGTATGCATCACGACCGCCATTGCGTGTAACTTCACGTGATACAGTGGCTTTAGAACAGCCAATTTTCTCCGCAATAACTTGATAGCTATCGTTTAAAGTGACGCCTAACAGTATGCATTCTCGGTCTTTTAAGGTAAGATGTTTGTACGAACTCATAGCCTAAAATCTCCTTTAAATGATTGTTGTGGTGACTTCATTTTACAGGACTCAGGCTATGAGTTCCTTTTTTATCTTCTTACTTGTTGCACTTCAATTGTAAATTCGTCATAAAATAAAAATCCCTCCAAACGACCGTAAGTACCTAATAACTGACCGTATTAAATTATAGTAACTAAAGGTTGAAAGTTAAAAAAACAGCAAAAGCCCGGCACGCCGGGATTTTACTGTACAAGAATAGACATGGATCGCTCCACGAGTACAATTGATTCTATGATATTTGGTGTTGAGAATGAACAGCAAATTCCAAGAATTAATGAGCAATTCAGAGGCGCTGGGCCTTAAGAAGATGAATGCCTGCCTACCTGAATTTATTGATCAGATCAACGAACAACAACTTTCCTTCACAGGGTCCATGCTTCAGCTCACTAACGTGGAGCTGGAATGACAAGAGCATTGACAAGTGAAGCGGATAGTCGAACGAGCAAGATTTCCGCAAGAGAAATCGCTAAGAGCTTTTGACTTTTCTTTTCAACCCAGTATTAAGCAGCAACAAGTCATGGGTTTTAGTGATCTGGCCTTCATGGAGAAGCAAGAGGATCTGATATTCATAGGTAGTCCGGGCGTCGGCAGGACGCACTTGGCCGTAGGTATTGGTATGGCCGCTTGTCAGCAAGGCAAAAGGACGCTCTTTACTGTCATGAATTACCCTTGCGCCTCCAATCAGCGTACGAGAAGGGCACATTAGACCGTTGTATCAGTCGTTACGCACGATATGATTTACTAATAATCGACGAAATTGGATACTTGCCAATGGAGCATGATGAGGCAAATCTTCTCTTTCAATTGATCAACACCCGATATGAGCGGTCTTCGACCATTATTACCAGCAACAGTGAGTTATCAGCATGGGTTGAAATCTTCAAAAGTCCTACAGTCACGGCCGCGATTTTAGATCGTTTAGTGCATTATGCCCATATCATTAAAATAACCGGGAAATCATTCCGCCTTAAAGCTACAAACCGACCACCAAAAGCCTACGTTTCTTAACCGCCATTTCTCTACAATTTTGAGCCGCTATTGACAACTATTTCTTTTTACCTCTGACTTGAATCAATTATTTGTACAAGTTCATGGTGTGATGATGCGCCGTAATGCGGACATGGTGCTTGCTGATAAAATGATAGGTGCCAGTTGAGATTGTCTTTCCTGCTTCCCTGTCATACCCCTTAAACTTGTAAAAGTGTGCTTTCACTTTTTTATACTTGAGATGGGTCAAATACGGATCATTGTCGTTTTGAATAAACACCTTCTTAGAAATATGTAGCGTATCATACATTGCGCCTTTAGGATACTTAGCCTTATCATCCCAAGTTCCTCGAGCAATCTTGGGTGCTCCTTTATGCCACGAAGCAGCTTGCCCCGAGATACCTGAATTAACAATAGGTGTCAATAAAAGAACGCTTGTAACTACTAACAATATGTTTTGCCCGATTTAAAATTGAAGTGCAACACCCCTTAAGACATTAAGGGTAAACAAATAGGCCATGGAGACCTATACTTTTAAGCGACCAAACCAAAAAGAAAGAGGTATCTCCATGACCCAGTCAAATCATACCACTACCATTACTTACCAACAACTCTCTGCCGAAGAGCGTGGCCAAATTGAAGCGTTCTTGAAGGACCACCAATCTGTTCGCCAAATTGCTCGTAATCTTCATCGAAATCCCAGTACTATCTCACGCGAAATCAAGCGTGGCACGGTTCGCCAGCTTAACTCCGACTATCTGCCATACTATCAATATTTTGCTGAAGCAGGACAGGCTGTCTATGAAAAAGACCGCCTTAAATGCCATTCTAAGGGTTTACTAAAGCGTTGCTGGCTCTTCTTCAAGCTGTTAGTCCAAGCACTCAAAACCAAGATTAGAGTCGATAGTGTCGATAGCTTCGTCCACCGATTCCATCAACTTTATCCGGACAAGCCGTGTCCATCGACCCCCACGGTTTATCGGTACATTGATTTAGGTTATCTCGACCTCTGTAACGCTGATTTACCAGTCAAGCTTCGTCGCCGAGTAAAGAGCACTCGTCGAACTCGCTCCCGAAAGAATAAGAAGATATTGGGTAGCTCAATCGATGAGCGACAAGCTATCGTCGACCAACGCATCTTGGTGGGTGACTGGGAAGGAGACCTAGTTAAGGGCAAGCGGGTTGCTAGCGAGCCCGCACTGATGACATTAACCGAGCGTGTCAGTCGTTTTGAAATCATCGTTAAGATTCCTGACTACCACGCTGACACTTGCCGCCAGGCACTTCAAGGGGTCATTACGGCCTATGGTCCTAAGAACTTCCAGTCAATCACATTTGACAATGGCAGTGAATTTGCCGAGCTAGATCAGGTCCAAGGAACCAAAGTTTACTTCGCTCATCCTTATACGCCCTCTGAACGAGGGTCTAATGAGAATCTCAACGGTCTCATCCGTGAGTACATTCCGAAGGGCATCTCTCTCAAGAACTTTGATCTACCAACGATCCAAGCCATTCAAAACGCACTTAACCATCGCTTACGTAAATCCCTGGGCTATGCTAGCGCCGCCCAGGTCTTCAAAACACAGGTCTTCAAGAACATGCATCCGGTTATGCTTACGCCTTACTGTCCTGTGTTGCACTTGATTTGACAATTGGGGAACAATATGTTTTTCATAATAGACTCCCTCAATCATTATTTTAACATGCTTAATTATACCTTGATTTTTCTAAATCAACAACTGTCTTAGTTGGTAAATTACCCGGGTTAAGAAGCTGTGTGCCGTCATACTGAAACTTAGTTGAGAACTTCATAAAATCAGGAATCCAACGATCCAACAAGAAAGTTTGGGTGTAGCCCTCAGTTCCTGTAGTCTTAAAATCCGTGACATAACCGTCACTGTCATACTTAATTGGAACAAACATAATTCATCACTCCTTATTATTTTATTAAAGCCTTCACCGCATTAATTGCAACCACGTAGTTGTTCCTGTGTGACTAATGTTTCTGTATTTGGAATAGTCCAACCGCTCCAAGCCGCCGGACTTCCTGAGTAAATATTAATTCGTTCACGCTTGAAAATGTCATGAAATTCAACGAATTTTGCACCCGTGCTAATGGACTGAATTTTAAAGTATCCCCAGTTATTTCCGTTATAATCCGTTAAAGCTGATGAAATTCTTAGGTAATGTGCCTTGAATATAATAGATTCCATCCCTCAAGCTTAGAATATCAACGGCGGCTGTAAAATTCTTTTCGAAGTAAGTACTTTGCGGAATTAGCCGCCAAGGCCCCCAACCAGAACCGACCCAAAGGGTTCTATGTGCCGTTTCACCAGTTTGACGATGTGCAGTTTGTGTGATCACATTGGCTCCCACGGCTTGAACAGTCCAACTAGTATAAGTGTCACCATTAAAAGGCCCATTCTTAATAGCTGTGTCCGAACTGTAAGTACCAGGGATAAGCTCATTGCTCATGTCAGCCCCGTTATGAGTGACACCTTTAATAAGCGGATTTACTTGTGCCACATCAACCTTATCTTTTGGGCTTGGCGTCCATGGCAATAGCATACTTTCCTGCTTGATTTGCGCCTCAGTGAAATAAACTGCCGATGATTTGCCATCAGCCGACCCGTTATGGTCGATCCGAAATGCTCCCGCAACAACATTGTCCGACACCATGAATGCACCTGAACGGCTATCCAACCACTTGTATGACAAGTTAATGCCTGCTTCTAACAATATTGGTACAACCGTTCCATTTGATGTAAGACCAATGAGCATACCAGAAATTAACGTTTAGGAACAGACCCTAGCTGCGCGAATTTCAAAAAGAGTCATTTCTCCAATTACAAAGGTAGCGTTGGCATAATAAACCGCTAATGTTGCATGAAATATAGATGGAAAATAGAGTATTGCTGTTGTACCAGCGTTTCTAGCTATATGCATTTAATCGAGAAAACAAAAAAGCGCATCCCCGCCTCCACCAAGATAACGGGATGCGCAACACATAAGCTCCAAGGGATAAGTACACCCTTTTTACATATCTAATTTTAACTGAAAGGAAGTGATGCTACAAGTTTCTCTGATAAATTTTACCCGGCTAGGTGAATTTAAGGAGGAAATCATAATGGCAAGTATTAAAAAACGAAACGGCAAATGGTCAGTTCGTGTGAGTTATTATGAAGAGTTTGGCAAAAGAACTTCGAAAAACAAAGGTGGCTTCACGCTCAAGAAGGACGCCGAAAAATGGGCTAACCAGCTTGAACAACAGAAATTCAACAAATCTATTGGTGAGATGAACAACAACCTCACCTTTTACGATTACTATGCCAATTGGCTTGAAACGTACAAACTTCATAAGTTAGCTCCTGTCACAGTCCAAGAATACCGCTACACGCTACACCAAGTTAAGGATTGGCTAGGTGATACCAAGCTTTCTGATATGACTCGGCCATGTTATCAAAAGTTTCTCAATGATTTCACTCATGGTAACGATGAACAACGTACCAAGCGTAAGCTAACCGGTGATGCGCCCTATCACAGCAAAGCCTCAGTTGAGAAGTTACACGGTCATATTCACGCTGCTGTAATTGATGCTGCCGCCGATGGCCTTATCAGATCGGACTTCTGCCTTCACGCAGAGCTAGGCGGCCACCAGGGGAAAGATGCGCAACTAAAGTATCTAGATGCTGACGACATGGAAAAACTAGCTAATGAGGTCAATCGCAACGTTCAGCTAACATCTACATCAAAATCAATGATCTATACCGGGTTAATGACAGGAATGCATGTGGCGAAAGTATCTGCCCTTACATGGCCTGACATTGATTGGAAAACTAAGACCATTAGCGTGAACAAGTCGTGGGACTACGTTTACGACCAGAAATTCAAACGGACAAAGACTGAATCCAGCATTCGTACGATCACAGTCACAAACGAATTACTGAATCACTTAAAACAGTTGCATGCCCTTCAGATAGCTTCGAGTTTAGATAACCCCGATCATATGGTCTTCTTAAACAATCGCGGTCGGATTCCTACCCCGGTGCCTGTGACTTACTGCTTAAAAATATCATGAGTCTTCAGGTATCAAACGTATCAGTTTTCACGGCCTACGTCATACTCACGCTAGCTACTTGCTTTATTGTGGCGTGAAAATGGCGTATATATCCAAGCGCCTTGGCCATAAAAATAGTTCCATCACCCGAAATGTTTATGCCCACTTAATGCAGGAGGACCAGCAGCAGGAAGAAACACGCACACTTACTGCCCTAGAGAATATTAACTAGAAAGTGTGCATTGGTGCATTCCTCTAATCGACTGGTACCAAAGGGTTTCTAGGCGATTTTAAGTCCAAAATGGTGCACCTTTTATTTCAGTAAAAACACTGATTCTGATGCTATTCACGTAAAAGTGCACCAGAAAGTGCACCAAACTATCGTTTCACACCGTTCTGAGGCGTTTTTAGCAAAATAAAAACCCCTTCAAATCAACGTTTGAAGAGGTTTAGAGAAGATTAACGCTATTCATTTAAGGAGAGTACAGGATTTGAACCTGCGCGCCGGTATTAGCCGGTTCGCCGGATTTCGAGTCCGGTGCATTACCACTCTGCCAACTCTCCAAGTCACCACTTAATATATTTTACCAATAATGACCATAAATGCAAGCGTCTTTTTGATTTAAAATGTGGTTTGAGCCAGTATTTCTGGGTCGAACGGATCAATCCAGGCGGGGTCCGCCGCGTGGAGCTCTAGCGGGGAGATATTGGCGCTGTCCAATTTGGCCGCCAAAACTTGCTTGTCCTCCTGACGGACCGTGGCAATTTCCCAATCGGTCCACTCCGATTGCCAGGTCTCACGACTAATAATCACTAAAATACGGTGGGATCGTTTAATCTCTTTACGGAGGTGCCGCTTGATTCTAGCGGCGCGGACCCCAGCAAACTTTTCGGGCAAATGTTGCTCATGGAAACTGATGGTCGGAAACTCCCAGTGTTTCTCAGCCCATTCTAGGAGTTGAACTTGAAACGAATGGGCTAACGGATCGGCTGATTGATAGCTGATAAATAGATCACTCATCGGTCAAACTCCCTTTCTGATTAGTCACAGTGTAGTCCTTCAACAAGACAAAACGATGACAAATATATTTATTTCTTATGAACACTATATAACAAGACTAATTCATAGATCAATCTGTTCATAACCCGGTGGCCCAAATTCCCTATTCAGTATAGGTGATAACCCAGATATAGGGGACTCATACAACTGCTAAACGGCTAATTAGTAAACCTGAGCCGATTAATTAATTTGTGAAATAAAACGGTGGCTGACCTATTTAGCCTGTAACCGCGCAGTAGTCATTCGCTTGTTAGGGGCTTGCGTAAATTTACTGCGCCTTTATACTAAAAGACAAGGACTATTTGTAGAAAGGATTCACGCTCATGTTAAAACTCATCGCCCTCATCCTCGTCGTCATTGCTCTGGGCATCGCCCTCTACAGTTATTTAATTGCCAAAAAGAATCAATAATCCACTAACCTATGGGCGTTTAAAACGACTTCACCATGAAGTCGTTTTATTTTTTAGCATTTTACTTGCCAAACGATCTCTTTTCGGTTATAGTATAATCATTAACTAATCTAGTTTATTAGTTAATTGAAAAGGGATTGTGTCTTTAACCAATCTTCAGTGACGTTCTATTTTGTCTGCTGCCCCCGCCAAATATAAAGGAGGTAACACCCATGTACCAACGTTTACTCGTCCCCATCGATGGTTCTAGCAACGCCAACGAGGCGCTCAAGACCGCTATCGACCTTGCCAAGGATTGGCACGCCAAGCTGGTCTTACTGAATGCCATTGACATCACCCAGTTCTCTCCGCAAGGGCTCGGTGGTGGCTACGCGGCAGTCATTAAGGGTATGCGCGAAGCCAGTGAAGAGATTCTCCAAAAATCTAAGGCGGCCGTGGAAGACGCTGGGCTTGAAGCCGCACTCATTGTTCGTGAAGGATCCCCCAAGCAGATTATCGTGGAAACTGCCAATGCGTCAGACGCCGCCATCGACCTCGTTATCATGGGTAAGACTGGAACGAACGCCTTCTCCCGGCTCATCGTTGGGTCTACCACGAACTACGTTGTCCAGCACGCGGCACCAAACGTCGTTGTTGTAAACGACCTACCCGCAGACGCCTAAAGTCCTGTATCAGCCTTAAGTTGTCAACTAAAACTTTCAGAGAGGTCCTCCCCTCTCTGTTTTTTTGTGCGCCCTTCAATTTTTCCTTTCAGAAAACAAGCCACAAATTGCACGCTTTTTCATGAAAAGTCGTGAAGTCCCTTTTTTCAGTTTCCACGTCGGGCTATAATGGGAACATGAACTTTTTCTAGGAGGCTACATATCTTGAAACAAACACACTCACGGTGGTTCTTAATCGGCATGATGCTTATCGCGGCCAACCTCCGCTTACCCATCACCATCATTCCACCGCTCCTGCCCAGTATCGAACGGGCTCTCAACCTCCCCAGCTCGATGGCCGGCTTAATCACTTCGATTCCCTTGATTACGTTTGCTATCTTCTCACCGATCATCGTAAAACTAGCGCAGCGTTGGGGAAACGAACGGACCGTCTTCGTCCTCTTTCTTCTGCTGATTGGCGGCACCTACCTGCGGATCATCCCCACGCTAGCCGCACTACTCTTCGGGACCTTCCTCGTGGGGATCGGTATCGACAGCGGCAACGTCCTGGTGCCGGCCTTAATCAAGGAACACATGCCCTACAAAATTCGTCTGGGAACCAGCCTCTACACGCTGTCCATGCTGCTCGTGGGGGCCATCGGGACGGCGATCTCCGGGATTCTGATCTCACGGACCAGCCTCGCCGTTACGCAGGCCTACCTTGGCATCATCAGTATCATTGCCATCCTGGCCTGGCTACCCAATGTCCGGACGAAACGCCAACCCCCACTGACCGCCGAGCAACGGTCTCACATCCCACACTATCAAAGCGTCTGGCACCAACCTCTGGGCTGGCTCATCACCCTCTTCTTCGGGCTCCAGTCCCTGGTTTACTACGCCATCATCACCTGGTTACCGTCAATTCTAGCGGTCCACGGCGTTTCCACCCTGACGTCCAGTAACCTTTTGACCCTCCTTCAAATCAGTGGGCTACCATTGTCCTTCATGGTGCCGCTCCTCTTTAACAAGCGCCACGGGGTGACCCTGCTACTGAGCATCATGACTCTAGGCTACGTTGTCGCCCCCTTAACCTGGCTGATCGACACGCAATCCGTGCCGTTCCTGACGGTTGTCTGTCTGGTTACCGGGCTGGGGTCCGGGGTCGCCTTCAACTTAGCCATCATGTTCTTTACGGAAAAGACGACCAACCCCTACCAAACGGCCGCTATTTCTGGCATGGCCCAATCGGCCGGTTACTTACTCGCCGCTGTTGGTCCGATTCTCTTCGGTTACCTCCAACAATTCAGTCACTCCTGGGTCCCCGTCATCTGGCTACTGGCATTTTTCGCCGCGGCGTTAACCATCACCGGTTTCATCGTGCACCATCGCGGGATGATTGCCAATTAATTCGGAAACCAGTATGACCTGTGCTCACCCCAAAAATGTCTACCTGTTTACTAAATGAGGTCCTAAAAAAGACGCGCTCAACCCAATTCGGTTGAACGCGTCTTATTTCGTTTAACTTAGTACGTCATTAAACTGAAGACATCGTAGCCCTTCAGCTTGTCACGACCATGCAAGTCCTTCAATTCAATCAGGAAGGCCGTCCCGACCACAATGCCGCCGAGGTCTTCGACCAATTGAATCGTCGCGCCAATGGTCCCACCGGTTGCCAATAAGTCATCGGTGACCAGTACCTTTTGGCCGGGCTTGATGGCATCCTTGTGCAGGTACAGGGCTGAGGTCCCATACTCCAAATCGTAGGATGCCTTGACCGTTGGCCGCGGCAATTTCCCTTGCTTACGAGCGGGCGCGAAGCCAATGTTCATCTGGTAAGCCACGGGGCAACCCACGATGAATCCGCGGGCCTCGGGGCCAACGACCATTTCGACACCCTTATCCTTAGCGTAAGCGACGATCTCGTCGGTTGCGGCGTGAAAGGCGTCACCGTCCGCCATTAATGGAGAGATGTCCCGGAACATGATGCCCTTTTCTGGGTAATCCGGAACGGAAGCAATATATTTCGTAAAATCAGTTGCCATAATTAAGTAGCTCCTTTATTTTATATCAATGGGGCGAGGCGCTTCGTTAACGCCGCAGTCGAGCAGGCCAGCAGGTCCGTCTCCGTCTGCATCTGTTGTTGCCGAAGCTGATAACTCGGGGCAGTCGTAAGATCCTTGTGCGCCGGATGTACCACACCATCCATCAACCCGTGGTCGATCGTGATGAATCCACATTCGAAGAAGACCTGGATCATGAAGATTAACTGGGTTCGCGGAATCTGCAAGAAAGTTGCCAGTTGCGCCAGTTGGTGCCCCACATCTACTTGTCGATGCGTTGCAACGAACTTAAATAGTTTAGCATATTGCGCGCGAGTTGGCATCCCTAATTGCGAAAGACTTTCTTTCTTATACAGATATGTCGTCACTTTTGCCGGTTGGAGCTGACGTAAGACGGTCTCCAAGTCCGCCGTCGCATCGGGACAATCGACGATAAACACGGCCGAACCCGCGGGTAACTGCGTCACGGCACTACCATCATAGAGCAGTGGTGTCGCTGTTTCTGGCAGTTGGTTAGCTAACTGGCGGAACACGTTTTGATGGAAGAATACGTAGGTCCCGGCCGTCTGAAACATTGCCTGATGAAGCCGCGTCGTGCGTTGGTCCTGGATGGGATTATCGGTTAACTTTAAATCCTTCACCATCAGTTGCAACGAGTGGCGACCCTGCCAGACATTATCTTCAATGGCCCCCAGCACCGCAGCATCGGTCGGTGACGCCGTTAAGGCATCGACGTAGCGTCCCGCGCCAAATTGAATGGCGTTGAGCTTATGATTGGCTTCCTGCAGCTGAAACTTCAGGTGCGACCCATCCTTTCCAATCGCCTTAATCTGGGTCAACGTTGCCGCTTCAAAGGCAAAGAGTGGTTGACTGTTGTCCGTCCCAAACGGCGCCAGCTTGGTTAATTCCTGATACAGCGTGGGGGTCACTGCGGCCACATCCAGCGTTGCGGCGACGGGAACCTCGGTCGGCCCACTCTCCGCCAAGTGCTGGTTGGCAGCCTCCTGATCCAAGGCATCGGCTAAGGCGCCTAGTTTCTCGCTAGGCACCGTTAGTCCCACGGCCATGTGATGGCCACCAAAGGCCGTCATCAGGTCTCTGTGGGGGTCTAAGGCCGCAAACAGGTTAAATGCGTCCACACTTCGTCCCGACCCCTTGGCCCGGCCATCCGCGTTAACGTTTAGGACCAATGCAGGTTTCCCCGTGTTCTCGACGACCTTGCTGGCCACGATTCCCAGGACGCCCTCGTGCCAATCATGGCCACTGATAATCAGCGCCGCCCGATCGCGGTGATCGGCATCCTCGGCTTGGGCCAAGGCTGATTGACTAATCTGTTGGACCAATTCTTGGCGTTGGCGATTCTGGCTCTCCGTCTGCTGAGCCAACGTTTTGGCGACGGCAAAGTCCGGCGTCGTCAACAACTCTACGGCTGGGGCCGCGTCCTTGAGCCGGCCCAACGCATTCAATCGGGGCGCAATTCCGAAGCCAATCGACTGTTCCGTCAATTCTTCCGGTTTGATTCCCGCACCCGTCATCAGTGCCTGAAGGCCCGGTCGTTCGTCCTGTTTCAAGAGCTGGAGGCCAAAGTAAACCAAGACCCGGTTCTCATCGACGAGGGGCACCAAATCCGCTACCGTGCCAATCGCCGCTAGGTCCAGCATATCCTGCGGAATCTCTTCACGCAGCGCCTGGGCCACCTTGAAGGCCACCCCGGCACCCGACAAGCCACCAAAGGGATATTCGGCCCCCGGATAACGCGGGTGAATAATCGCATAGGCTGCGGGTAAGTCTGCCGGCAGTTCATGGTGATCGGTCACCACCACGTCGACCCCCGCTTCATTGGCCGCCGCAATGGCTTCGTTGCCGGCCACTCCGTTATCTACCGTGACAAAGAGCTGGGTTCCGGCAGCAATTAGCTTTTTAAATGCCGCCACGTTGGGCCCGTAGCCGTCGGTAAACCGGTTGGGGATGTAGTAGTTAACCTTGGCCCCCATCTCATTGAGGGTTTCGTATAGGATGGACGTGCTGGTCACGCCATCGGCATCGTAGTCCCCGTAGATCGTAATCTGCTGGTCGCTACCAATCGCCTCTTCAATCCGCGCCACACCCTTTTGCATATCGTGCAACAGATTGGGATCGTGCAGTTGTTCCGGTCCGGGATTCAGAAAGTCATGGGCGGCGGCTGGCGTCTGATACCCACGATTCCAGAGAATCTGGGCCACAATTGGTGAGATTTCTTCCTCGCGTGCCAGCTGCTGGGCCTCGGTCGACGGCTGATCAACGTTCTTGATGTTCCATTGGTATTGTGCGGCAATCACCAGCAAATCATCCTTTCTAAACGGGAGAAGAGCGGTGTCACTGGCACCGCCCTTCTCTATCGATTCTGTTCGTTTCCTAGTCGGTCTGTGTAGCGGCCAACTTGGCTTTTAATTCGGCATTTTCTTTTTCTAGAACTTGTAACTGTTGCGCCTGTTGCCCGGTGACCTGCTTACTCCGTGAGTTTTGCAGACGTTTGGTCAATCGGTCCCGTTCCTGCTCCAGACTGGCGATCTGTTCCTGGCTGGTCTGCTCCAGCTCCTTGTACGCCCGGTTGTGCTGGAAGACGGTGATCGTCGAGAACAGGATCATCAGGACCGCCCCAATTAAGATGGACACTAGCAAAATCAGAATCAGCGGCCAGTGAACCGTTGTGAAACCAAAGGAAACCGGGACACTTTCCACGTTTAAAATCGCAAAGATAGCCACGATAATGACCAGTAAAATCGTTAAGACGATGCGCCACTGATTCTTCATTGCTTGATAGCCTCCTATTTAATCTTCTGAAACGGGACGTTAACCTCATCGAAGTCCTTGACGACCCGCGTGTTCTTAAAGACCTCACGCGCTTGGTGCTGAAGTTCTAACGCCAATTTCCCCGTGTAACGCGCGGAAATATGGTTCAGCAGCAGGAGCTTGACGTTGGTTCGTTTGGCCAACTCCGCCGCTTGAATATTGGTTGAATGGTAGTAGGAACGCGCCAACTTACTTTCACCCTTGGCAAAGGTGCTCTCGTGAACCAAAACATCGGCGTCTTGCGTCAAACGCGCGGCATTTGGCGTCTGCCGGGTATCACCCAGAAAGGCGACGATACGGCCCGGCTGACTCGGTCCCAAGAAGTCCTTACCGTTAACGGTCCGACCATCCGGCAACGTAACCGTCTTACCGGCCTTCAGTTCACCGTAGACGGGACCCGATGGAATCTGAGCCTCCCGGAGCTTATCGACCATCAATTCACCGGGATGATCCTTCTCCACAACCCGATAACCAAAGCATTCGATGCGGTGGTCCAAGTGTTGCGCGTAGACCCGAAACTTGTTGTCTTCGAAGATCATGCCGTCTGCCGATAGCTCACGGTAGTGGATTCGGTACGATAACTTGGTCTCTGAGACGCGCAGACTAACCTCTACGAAGTCGCGAATGCCCTTGGGTCCATAGATGGTCAGGGGTTCGTTACCGCCCTGAAACGAGCGGCTACTGAGCAATCCCGGCAAGCCGAAGATGTGGTCTCCGTGCAGGTGGGTAATAAAAATCTTGTCGATCTTTCGCGGCTTTAACGTGGTCCGCAAAATTTGATGCTGGGTGGCTTCACCCACGTCGAACAGCCACACTGAATTACGCTCATCAAGTAAGCGCAACGCCGTACTGGTCACATTTCGAAACTTTCCGGGTGACCCGGCGCCCGTCCCTAAAAATTGAATTTCCATATTTTTTTCGTTCCTATTCTATAATTAAAGTCCGTCCACTATTTTAGGGGATTTTAGCCGAAATCGCAACTCTCAAAACTGCTGTCACCTGACAAATGGGATTAACACTAGGGTTCTCCCCCTAAATTCGGTATAATTAAGCTAAGCTTGTGATTGGGGGAATCTTAGCATGCGGCTCATTGACTTTAACCTCTCGACCATCGACCTGCACCCCGCTTTGCGCCTGTATTGGGAGCATGACGGCCAGCAGACGCCGGTGGTTGACCTACAAACCCAGCACCACCAGTTACGCCTGATAACCGGCGCGGGACGACCGCTGACCCTAGATCAATTACGCACCCGTAGTCAACAGGTCGACCAGCAAGCTAGCTTGTTCGTGGCGCAAGACCCACCCCAGCGGCTTTATGGTTACCGACTCGTGCCCCATCAAATTTTGTTCGGTTGAAAGGAGTTTCATCATGCGTTACATCAAGGCATCCTTACTTATTGGCGTGGGTCTCCTGACCCTGGGCTTGGCCGGCTGCCAGTCCAATGGTCATCAGAGTACCGCCAGCTTTAAGAACAGTAGTAGTCAGTCTAGTAGCTACAGCGCCAAGGAACCCGACGCAGCCGTCACGGCGTCCTCGTCCTCACACAAAGAAGAATCGCAGAACTACCGGCCCAAGGCCAAACAAACCCGGAGTCGCCACTACGTCAAATCAGGTAACCTCAAAAAAGCAGGTCAGTATACCTTTGACAAGGTCGGCACCCAACTCACCCTAGACCAGGTCAGCCACCCGAAGACGACCGTTAAATCCGGGCAACTCACCTATAAGGTGACGGCGGTGCGGCTCATCAAGAACACGGCCAAGACCGCCGCGGCCAAACGCATGGCGGCCCAGGCCCTGAATCTGGCGCAGCTCAAGAGTCCGTATTATACGCTTCAAGTTAAGTTTACCATTTATAACCACGGAAAGCAGGCCCTCACCACCGATGGTATTCGCGCCATCCAACTCAGTGGCAAGCATCAGCTCAACGCGGCCAACCAACTCAGCGACGCCAGCGCGGGCAAGACGATTCCCGCCAACGGCAAGCTCGCCACCTTTGCGACCGGTCTCGCCGGCGAGAAGACCAAGCCGACGATGAAGACCGTCAAGATCAAATTCGCGGGCGCCTTCGCCGACAAGAAACAAGTGGTCAAACCAACGCGGTGGCTCAAGCTCACGCTATAAGCCGCCCGATCAAGCCAAAATTAAACCGTGATCCCGTCAAAATAAATTGCGGGATCACGGTTTTTGCTTGTTTATGACTTGCACATGGTATCTAAACGCCTATGATTACAGCCCATGACTAGCCGTTGCAAACGGCAAGGCGACCAGCGCAATCACACAGTTTAAGCCATGTATTCGAAGGTGAAGTCGTCAATCTTAACCAGGTCGCCATTCTTAGCGCCGTGGTCACGCAGACTACTGTCGACGCCCATCCCCCGCATTTGCCGCGTAAACCGCAGTAAACTTTCATCATGGTTGATGTCCGTCATCCGGAAGAGCTTCAACAGCTTGTCGCCGGTCAGGACCCAAGTCCCATCGGCATCCTGAGTCACTTCGAAGTCGGGTTCTGGCTTGAAGTCGTACTCGGCCTTCTCGACCACTTCTTCTTGCTTGACTGGGAACTTCGGCGTTGCGGCCAAGATATCCGCTGTCCGTTGCAGGAGGGGTGTTAACCCATCGTGCGTTAAGGCAGACACGGCGTAGACTTCGGGCGCTGCGGCCAATAGCTTGTCTTGTTTCAGATCTTCCTTGAACTTCGCCAGGTTATCGGTGGAATCTGGCATATCCATCTTATTGGCGACCACAATCTGCGGCCGTTTCAGAATATCCGGATCGTACATCTTGAGTTCTTCGTTAATCTTTTCAAAGTCCTCGTAAGGATCGCGACCTTCCAGGCCACTCATGTCGATCAGATGCAGGATAACCCGCGTCCGCTCAACGTGCCGGAGGAACTGGAACCCCAGTCCCACACCGTTAGCGGCGCCTTCGATCAGTCCTGGTAGATCGGCCATCACAAAGTCACGGCCGTCCGGTAAGCGCACCATCCCCAGGTTAGGCACTAACGTGGTGAAATGGTACTCGGCGATCTTCGGCTTGGCACTCGTCACCGTGGAGAGTAACGTTGATTTCCCAACGGACGGGAAACCAACCAACCCGACATCGGCCAGCACCTTTAATTCCAGACGAATCTCAAACTCTTGACCGGGTTCTCCATTTTCGGCAATTTCAGGTGCCGGGTTCTTCGGGGACGCAAAGTGAATGTTCCCCCGACCACCACGGCCACCCTTGGCCACAATGGCGGAATCGTCACTGGCCACGAGGTCGGCAATCACGGCCCCGGTCTCGTCGTTATAAATCGTGGTCCCTTGAGGCACACTGATAATGGTGTCCTCGGCACCGCGACCGGTCATCGACTTGATCGCCCCGTTGCCACCACTCTTGGCCTTGAACTTCCGTTGGTACCGAAAGTCCATCAACGTCCGCAAGCCTTCGTCAACGGCGAACACGATGTTCCCACCGCGACCACCGTCACCACCGGCTGGCCCACCGTTCGGCACAAATTTTTCCCGGCGGAAGGCAACCATCCCGTCGCCACCCTTACCGGCCTTGACACTAATTTTAACTTGATCTACAAACATAATTTTATTCCTCGTTTTCTAAGCCAGCCCGTGCTGCCTTCTTCGTAAGTATCCTGCTAGCCAGTATACCGGCAAACGGCCGCCACGTCAAAGTTTGGTTGGCGTCCGCGGATTTTTAATCTCCGCCGTCTCGGCTTGTAAGGTCAACCGAATCGTCTGGGCCACCGTTTCACTAATCCCCAGATCGCGTAAATCATCCACGCTGGCCTCGCCAATCTTCTTCATGGAACCGAATTTTCGTAACAATTTATTCCGCGTCTTCGGCCCCACCCCGGGAATCCGGTCGAGACGTGAACTCAGGGAATGCTTGCTGTGAACCTGCCGGTGGAAGGTGATCGCGAACCGGTGCACCTCGTCTTGAATCCGCTGTACCAGGTAGAAGCCTTGACTCTTGGGGTCTAAATGCACGTGGTGGTCGTCGGGACCAAACAACAGGTCGGCCGTCTTATGGTGGTCGTTTTTGACCATTCCGGCAACCGGAATATGGAGGTCGAATTCATCGGCCAACACTTCCTTTACGGCATTCATCTGAATGTCGCCCCCATCCATCAAGATGAGGTCCGGCATCTGAGCGTGTTCCTTGAGTAGCCGTCCGTACCGCCGCCGAATGACCTCTAACGTGCTGGCCGTTTCGTCGGCGTGATCCACCGTCCGTAATTTATACTTCCGGTACAACTTCTTATTGGGTTGACCGTCAACGAAGACCACCATTGCGGAGACCAGATCAGCCCCCTGAATGTGGGAGTGGTCAAACGCTTCAATCTTATGCCCCGGCGCAATGCCCAACGCATCGGTAATTTCCTTCATGGCCCCGGTCGTCTTGCCCTCATCGAGCTCCAGCAGCCGAAACTTCTCTTCTAAGACCAGTCGGGCGTTCTTCCCGGC